>NZ_JASNFO010000072.1:0-103657 GCF_032027725.1 Pseudofrankia coriaricola
CTGCGGGCTCGTGACTTGCGGGTTCGCGGCAGCCATTGATCGTCTTACTGACTACCAACGGTCTTGGAGATAGGCGCGCCGATTAGCTGGAAGACCTTTCTCTGGGTTTCGGTGGCGTTCGTGAGTAGCTGAAGGCTGCCGCCGCCGCTGATGCGGATCTCGTCGCGGGTCAGGGTGGCCAGGTGCGCGAGGAGGCCCTGGAAGCTGTAAAGAGGCGTTCCGTCGGGCTGTTCCTTGCGTGTGGATTTCCGGTTGGCGGCCTCGGAACGGAGAGCGGGCGCGACCGGGTCGGTGCGGCCTGGCGGCTCCTCGTCCGTGAAGGTGAGGGGGGCGAGCCGTTTCCTCAGGTGCCAGGTGATGTAGGCAGCGAGGGAGCAGATCAAGAGATGTGCGCGGACCCGGTTTTCCAGGTAGTGGTAGATCGGTCGCACCTGAAGGTCGGTCGTCTTGATCGTACGGAAGACTCGTTCGACCTGGGAGAGGTTCTTGTACGCGGTGACGATCTCGTCTCCGCGCATTCCGCTCGCGTGTTTCTCCTCGGCGCGGACGACGTAGATGCCGTCGAGCGCCGCCTCGGCGGCGATGCTCTCCTCCCGCCGGGCGATGGTGACATCGGCGTCCGTGATCGTGATCTCGAGGTGCTTCGCCATCTTCCGCCTGTGGACAATCTTCCCGATCTTCATGCCGATGTCCGCGGCGCCGACGATCCGGCCTTCCGTGACGGCGGCGACGACTGGGGCGAGCGCCTTTTCGGTGGCATCGAGCAGTTCGTCACGCTTGCGGGCACGCTCGGCTGCCAGGAAAGGGTTCCGGCAGGCGATCAGCCGCTCTCCGGGAAATTTCGGGTGGCGGATCTCGGCGAGGTTGGTCTCGTCGAACAGGGTCGGCTGCAGCGGGCCGTCCACGGCCGCGAGCTGGGCGATCTGGGGCGCGCGCAGGGCGGTGATCCATCCCAGGTCGTCGGACTCGCGGAGCGCCCTGATACGCGCCGACGTGATCATCCCTCGATCGCCGACCATGATCACACTCTTCAGGTGGAACGTTTTCTGGACGGCGTGCACGGCTTCGATGAACGCGGACGGGTCGCCGGTGTTACCGGGGAAGACGCGTATCGCGACAGGCCGGCCGTCGGCGTCCGTGAGGACTCCGTACTCGATCTGCTCGAGCCCGCGACGGCCGTCACGGGAATAGCCATGGGACGCCAGCGGGCAGCAGTGCCCTTCCATCCAGGACGACGACAGGTCGAAAAGAACCTGGCCGCCGTCGACGAGATGCCGGCCCACGAGTTGCCTTTCGATGTCGTCCTGCCGGTGTAGCAGCCAGTCCATGGCGGCATAGATCTCGTCGGTCGACGCCGTGTCTATCCCCAGGTCCGCGCCGAGCGTGTTGTCGGACCACCAGGATCTGGTGGCGAGCTTCGAACCGGGCTGGATAATCCGGGCGACAATCAGCGCTAGGGCGATATCCCGCTGTCGCCCAGCCGGCCCCAGCAGTGCCGGCAGGCCGAGCTGCCGGGCGACCGTCATGACCGCGGCGACATTGCCGTGCTGAAGAGACCGAGCGATCTCGACATCTTTCTCGACATCGACCAGCGTCCGGCCCGCGAGCGCTTTCCTGAGCACGTCGATGGCCGCCGGCGGAAGGTGCGAGACGTTCGCAATGGTCTCGTTCTTGACCTTTCCGTCTTCCCGGAAGGTACGCCGCACCAGATGCGACACGTACTCCCGCGGCTCGCCGGCCGCGTTCGTCTGCCGACTGACAATCCGGTCCACGTGCATAGCACCCGTTTGCCTCGCCACGAGTCGATGATCCCATCCAGCAAGATCCCGATCAAGCAACCTACTGACTACACTTCGGACAACACAGGCCAAAGTGCCAGGCTGTGCGCGTAGCGATCTTCGAGCACTCGCAAGTTCGGTCTAGGCGGGGCGCAGCGCCGCGAGCACCAACCGGACGTGCTCGCGCACGTCGTCCTCGTCCAGCGGCTTGTGCCCGACCATCAGTCGGAAGTAGAGCGGCGCGTACACCAGGTCGAGCACCACGTCGGGATCGGCGGGCCGAATCTCCCCGGCCGCGATGGCCGCCCGCACGATCGCGATGCCCTGGCGCCGCCGCGCGTTGATGTAGCCGTCGCGGAACGCCTCGGCGAGCTGCGGGTCGGACCGGCCGGCGGCGATCAGCGCCGCCATCGCGGTCCCGGTCGCGCCCCGGAACGCCGCGGTCATCATCAGCAGCCGGTCCTCGACCTGCTGTAGCTGGAAGCGCTCGGGGTAGGGCAGCAGGTCCGCGGACTCGCGCAGGAACGCCGACATGATCACCGCCGCGCGGTTGGGCCACCACTTGTAGATGGTCACCTTGCTCACGCCCGCCCGCGCGGCGATCGCTTCGACCGTCGTGGCCTCGAGCCCGCGTTCGACCAGCAGCGCGTACGCCGCGTCGAGGATCGCCGACTCGGCTCGTGCCGCCATGGCTGGCGCTCCTTTCTGTTGACGCTGAGCTGCCCGGTTGACGCCGCGCTGCCGGTTGACACGGCACCTGCCCGGTTGACACAGTGAACTGAACGTTCAGTTCAGCCTAGTCGGACGGTGGGCAGTCATGGCAGCGGTCGCCGAGTACGCGTCGTTCGAGCTGCCCGTCACGCGGGTCGCCGAGGCCGGGCCGATGTCGGCCGAGGAGCGGCGGATCCGGCGCGATCTGGCCGCCGCGTACCGTCTGTGCGCTCTCTTCGGCTGGGACGACCTGATCTACACCCACATCTCGGCGCGGGTACCCGGCCCAGGCGGCCACTTCCTGGTCAACCCGCTCGGCCTTGGCTTCGACGAGATCACCGCGTCCAGCCTGGTGAAGATCGACCTGGACGGCACGGTCGTCGGCGAGAGCCCGTTCCGGCCGAACGCGGCGGGCTTCGTCATCCACGGCGCGATCCACGCCGCCCGCGAGGACGCGCACGCCGTGGTGCATCTGCACACCGAGGCCGGCATGGCGCTGTCGACGCTGGCCGACGGGCTGCTTCCGCTGACCCAGCATGCGATGCGCTTCCACGACCGGCTCGGCTACCACGACTACGAGGGCATCGCGCTCGCCTCGGGAGAGCGGGAGCGACTGGTCAGTGACCTCGGCGACCACGCCGGCCTGATCCTGCGCAACCACGGGACGATCACGGTCGGCCGCAGCGTCGGGCACGCCATCACGGAGACCTTCTATCTGGAGAAGGCCGCGCGGGCGCAGCTTCTGGCGCTGTCCAGCGGGCAGCCGCTCACCATCCCGCCGCCCGAGGTCGTCGCGTTGACCGTCCGCCAGTGGCTGCGCGACCTCGCCGGCTCGCACGACCGCGAGTGGCCCGCGCTGCTGCGGAAGGTTGAGCGGCTCGACCCGTCCTACGCGGACTGACGCCCGTGCCTTCCACGACGTTCCACGAGCTGTGGTCCGCGGCCGTGGCCGGCCACGGCGACCGGCTCTTCCTGCTCTTTCGCGACGACCACGCGATCAACGCGTACTCGTACGAGGAGTTCGACGAGGTCGTGGCCGAGACCGCCGGGACGCTGCGGGCCGCCGGGGTCGGGCCCGGCTCGTGCGTGCACCTCGCGCTCGCCAACTGCCCGGCCTTCGTCGCCGCCTGGCTCGCCGCCGCCCGGCTGGGCGCCTGGATCGCGCCCGCCGACCCGGCGTCGACGGCGCGCGACATCGCCTCCCAGGTCCGCCGGATCCGGCCGGCCGTCGCCCTGTGCGCCGCCGCCCGCGCGGACGCCTACCGCGCGGGCGCCGCCGGCGCGGTTCCCGTGGTGGTCGAGCTCGCCGAGACGGCCGCCGATGTGGCACCGGGCGGCCCGCTCTCCCGCGGCGAGCCCGTCGCCGCCGCCGCGGCCGGCATCGGCCCGTCCGACCGGCTCGCGGTGATGTTCACGTCGGGCACCACGTCCGAGCCGAAGGGCGTCGTGCTGACGCAGGAGAACTACCGGACGGTCGGCGCGGTCATGGCCGCGGCCGTGGGCCTGCGCCCCGAGGACCGCTGGCTCGTCACGCTGCCGCTCTTCCACGCGAACGCGCAGTACTACTGCTTCGCCCCGGCGATCGCGACCGGCGCCGCCGTCGCGCTCACCCACACGTTCTCCGCGTCCCGCTGGTTGCGGCAGGCGGACGAGCTCGGCGTGACGCACGCGAGCCTGTTCGCGGCGCCGATCCGGATGATCCTCGCCCGCTGCGGGACCGAGCTCCCGCCGCTGCGGCTGCGGCACGTGTGGTTCGCGCAGAGCCTCGGGGAGCAGCACTACGAGCGATTCGCCGCGATCGTCGGGTGCCGGCCCCGCCAGCTGTACGGGATGACCGAGACCATCGCCGCGGTCACCGGCGACACCAGCGTCCCGCTGCGGCACGACGTGATCGGCGAGCCGCTCGGCGACCGCGAGATCGCGGTGGTCGACCCGGTGGACGGCGGTCCCGCCGCCACGGGGGCGCCCGGCATGCTGCGGGTACGCGGGGTGCGCGGCGCGGACCTCTTCGCGGGCTACCTCGACGACCCGGAGACGAACGGCCGGTCGTTCACCGACCTTCCGGACGGGACGAGCTGGTTCACGACCGGTGACCTGGTGGCGGCCGACGCCGACGGGCGGCTGCGCTTCGTCGGCCGGCTCGACGACGTGATCAAGGTTTCCGGCGAGAACGTCAGCCTCACCGAAGTGGAGTCGGTCCTGGCGCAGGCGCCGGGCGTCCTGGAGGCCGCGGTGGTGGCCAGGCCGGACCCGACCCGCGACGTCGTCCCCGTCGCGTACGTCGTGCCGCGGGACGCGGGCGCCCCGCCCGACCTGGCCGCGTTGGCGGACTGGGCGACCGGCAACCTCCCACCGGCCGCCCGCCCCCGCGAGTGGCACCTGATCGACGAGCTGCCGCGTACCAGCGTCGGCAAGGTCCGCCGGTTCCGGATCGGCTCGGCGTGAGCGGCCCGCCGTCAGCGCCAGTACGGCACCGTCGCCGCCATGGCCGCCTGCGGCAGCTCCAGCGGGCGGCGGCGCAGCTCGTCGTTCAGCACCTCGACGCTGACGAGCCCGTCGTAGCCGCGGTCGCGCAGCGTCCCGACGAACCGGGCCAGGTCCAGCTCGCCCTGCCCCGGAAGCGCGCGCCGGTGCGCGGTCTCGCTCATCGCATCGTCGGAGGCCGGCGGCAGCGCGTCGGCGAGCTGCACGTACGCGACGCGGTCGAGCGGGACCTGCTCGAGCTGCTCCCAGGGGGCGCCGCCGCGGAAGAAGTGCCAGCTGTCGATCAGCACTCCGGCCCGCTCCGGGCCCGCGGCCTCGACCACCTCGATCGCGGCGTCGATCGACGGCACCCCGCCGAGCGGGCTGAACTCCACCGCCAGCCGCGCCCCCGCCTCGGCGAAGACGTCCGCGCTCCGCTTGATGAGGTCCAGCGTCTGCCCGCCGAGCGGCGCGAGGAACGTCGCCACGACCCACTCGGCCCGTACGGCCGCCGCCGACGTGGCGAGCCGGGCCGCGTGCCGGAGCACGGTGTCGTCCCGCCCGGTGAACAGCAGCGCCATCAGCTCGTGGCAGCGCAGCCCGGCCGTGTCGAACGCGGCCGCGGCCTTCTCGTCCGCCCCGCCGACCACGAGCCCGAGCGCCGAGAAGCCGGCCGCCTGGGTCGCGCCGGCCATTGCGTCAATGTCGACATCCCACATCGTGTCGGGGCTCAGCGCGAACTCGACAGTCACCATGGCCTCCTCAAAATCCGCCCCCACTATACCGTTGTACTATACTTTCCCCCATGAGCGACGAAAAGACGGGTCGGCTTGCCGGAAAGGTCGCCGTGGTCACCGGCGCCGGTTCAGGAATAGGGCGCGCGACAGCCCTCCTCTTTGCGCGGGAAGGTGCTCGCGTGGTATGCGCGGACATCAGCGGGCGAGAGAAGGAAGCCGTTGCCGAGATCGGTGATGGAGCGGTCGCGGTTCATGTCGACGTATCACAGAACGACGACGTCGCGCGAATGATCGAAACCGCCGAGCGCGAATTCGGCGGCCTCGACGTGCTGTTCAACAACGCCGGCTTCGGCGGCCCGCGCCGCCCGCTGGCCGAGTTCGACGAGCAGATCTTCGACGACGTTGTCGCGGTCAACCTCAAGGGCGTCTTCCTCGGCATGCGGCACGGCATCGCGGCCATGCTGCGCAGCGGCGGCGGCTCGGTGGTCAACACGGCGTCCGTCACCGGCCTGGTGGGGATGAAGAACCAGGCGGTCTACGCGGCGGCCAAGGGCGGGGTCGTGCAGCTCACCAGGTCGGCCGCGCTCGACTACGCCACCAAGGGGGTGCGGGTGAACGCGATCTGCCCCGGCATGGTCTGGACGGGCCTCGCCGGCGGGGAGCCCGGCTCGACCCCGCCGCCCGACCTGATCCCGCCGCAGCCGATGAAGAGGTGGGGCATGCCGGAGGAGCTGGCGGCCGCCGCGCTCTTCCTGGCGAGCGACGAGTCGTCGTTCATAACCGGCACGCTGCTCCCGGTGGACGGCGGCTACACGGCCCGCTGAGTGATCCTGGGGACAATCGGACCTGCCAGATCGCTTCGCGATCCGGCAGGAACCCCGGCCGGGCATGCGAAGAAGATCATTTTCGCACGCCCTTTGGCCCTCCAGGGACCTACTTCCCGGCCAGCCGGTCGACGATCGGCGCGAACGCCTCCGCGTCGGACTGCTGGACGCTCACGTAGTTGACCCCGAAGGTCTCCCGCCGCAGCTCCAGCAGGTCGACGATCTCGTCGGCGGTGCCGGCCAGGACGTTGGGGTGCCTGCGCAGCTCGGACGGCGGCATGCCCATCGCCTCGGCGACTGGCGCGAGCGCGCCCTCCGGGTCGTCGGTCACCCGGGTGAAGAACGGCGAGCCCTCGACGTCGAGCGTGGCGAACCGCTCGCCGGCCGCGTCCCGCACGTACCCGAGCCGGCGTTCCGCCTCCTGGTGCGGGGTCAACCCGTCGTCGTTCACGGGCGTGAACGGCACGTTCGCGATGCTCGCGATGTCGGCCTGCCGGCCGGCGAGCGACAACACCCGCTTCTTCCCGCCGCCGATCATGATCGGCGGGTGCGGCCGCTGCACGGGCAGGGGCAGCCCGGTGTAGCCGCTCACCTCGACGAACTCGCCGTGCCGGTCCAACTCCTCGCCCGCACAATGCGCCTTGAACAGCGCGATCACCTCCTCGAGCTTGGTGATCCGCCGTGGCCCCGGCGCGAACTCCAGTCCCATCGCCCGGTACTCGGGCGCGCTCCAGCCGGCGCCGATGCCGAACTCCAGCCGCCCGTCCGACAGCAGGTCGAGGGTGGCCGCCTCCTTCGCCAGCACGGCCGGCACGTGGTAGTCGACGCAGAAGACCCGGCAGCCGATCCGCAGCGTTTCGGTCACGGCCGCGGCGACGGCCATCGCGGTGATCGGCGCGAGATGCTGCGGCGGTTGGCGGGCCTCGCTGCTCGCCGGCCCACGACCCAGATAGTGGTCCGCCAGGAAGAGCGTGGAGAACCCCAGGTCCTCGATCCGGCGGGCGAGCGTTCGCCACTCACCGCCGGAACGCGCCTTGGTCGCCTGCACCGCGAATCGGAAGGCCCTCGAACTCGCCATGATCGTGAACTTTAGAGCAAGGGACTGCCGCCGGTCCACGATCGTTGACCCAGTCCGACTTCTGTGATCGTTTGGATCTGGCGGGCTGGGGTTGTGTGGCCGGGCTGTCCTGAGCGGCGTGGTGGTCCCAGACGTAAGGGGACAGGGACGTGAAGGGGACAGCCGGGGGCTCACCGGACTCGTGGCCGGGGTGACGATCCAGTGCCATGATCGCGGCGACCGCGCTGTCCAGAGGCCTTCCCGTATATACCTGCAACCCCGCGGACTTTGCCGGCATCGACGAACTGACCGTTGTCGCCGTCCCAGTACCCGCGCCACCGGTCATGTCAGGAGCGTAGGCATCCGGCGTTCCCGGTCAGCTGCTGAGTTCGGTGGCGATTTCGACCGGTCGGTGACGCGGCCCCTGGTTACCTCTCGGTGCCGAGGGCGGACGCGGCGGAATTCGTCCGACAGCATGTTTGCAGTCACCTGCCGCGCGGGAATACGGACCGCGCCGACGGCTCCGGCCCGAGAACGCGGGCACGGTATTTCCGTCATGTAATGCCGGGTAGTCGAAGGTGACAATATCGACCTGATGGTCGGACCTTCTCCGGAGCCGCTCGGCGCGAGGGCTCCTGCGTGCCGAGGTCGGCCGCCCGTGCCGGCCTTCGGGGAACCTTCGGTCGGGTTTGTTCGCTCACTTGGAGGGGATTCCGATCATGAAGGCTATCTCGTCCGCCAGGCGAAAGAACCGTGCGCGCCACCGGGCCGTCGACCGGCCGGCGTGGGCTGGCGGATCCAGCTGGCGGCTCCTGCCCGCGGCCGTCGCCCTCGGCGTGACCGCGGTGGGGCTGGCGGGAGCGTCCCCCGCGGCGGCGGCGTTGCCGTATGGACCGGACACCTGCAAGCAGGGCTACGTCTGGCGGGAAGCCTTTTCCGGCGACCATGTCTGTGTGACGCCGGGAACTCGTGCGCAGGCCGCGGATGACAACCTGCACGCCGCGGCGCGGCGGGCAGGTTATGGGGCATACGGCCGGGACACCTGTAAGCAGGGTTACGTCTGGCGCGAGGCCAGGCGCAGCGACCATGTCTGTGTGACGCCGGGGACTCGTACGCAAACCGCCTACGACAACAGCCAGGCCGCCAACCGCCGCGTCCGGGGCTGACCGGAAACCCGCCTGCTGTGACGAAGCCCGCCCTGACCGCGCCTGAGCGACGTCACGGCCTACCTAGCTGATGAAAGCGTGAGATCTCAATCGACCGGCGTCCAGGCGTCATAGGGGCGTTTGGGCGCCGGTCTCCTTTGCGAGCCTTCAATGGGCCGATGCGTGCTCATAACCCGGCCGTGAAACCGGCCGGGGCGCGGCCGCGGCGCGCCGGACCGATTCGGGACAACCCCGTCGCGACTCTCCCGCGGTCTGATCCGGGCTGGTCCGATCCGGGTCAGCTGGTGGTGGGCTGGGTGGCGAGTCTGACGAGGTCGCCGGCGCGGATCTTGCCTACCTCGGTGCGGGGGAGCTCGTCGAGCTGGACGAAACGGACCGGCACCTTGTAGGGGAGGAGCTTCTCCCGGGCCGCCGCGGCGAGGGCCGCCGGGTCGAAGGCTGCGCCCGGGTGGGTGACGACGAAGGCCCAGGGGACCTCGCCGAGGCGGTCGTCCGGTATGCCGACGACGGCGCAGTCGGCGACCGCGGGGGAGAGACGGAGGACCTCCTCGACCTCGCCGGGGAAGACCTTCAGGCCGCCGCGGTTGATCATGTCGGAGACGCGGCCCTCGATCCAGAGGAAGCCGTCCTCGTCGATCCGGGCGATGTCGCCCGTGCGGAACCAGCCGTCCGGGGTGAGCCGGTCGCCCAGCGCCTTGCCGTCGGCGTATCCGGCGGACACCGCCGGCGTGCGGACGTAGAGCTCGCCCTGCCCGCCCGGCTCGGCCTCACGTCCGTCCGGGCCGACGATGCGCGGCGTCACCCCCGCGTGCGGGCGGCCGATCGAGCCGAGCTTGGACTCGCCGAACGCCCGCGCGTCCGCCGCGTTCCAGCCGACGATCTCGCCGCCGATCTCCGTCTGGCCGTAGCAGTTGAGCACGGTGACGCCGAACTTGTCCTTGAACAGCCGGGCGCGCAGCGGCGAGAGCGGCGCGGTGATGCCCCGGACGTAGCGGAGCGGCGCGAGCGAGGTGATCGACGGGTCGTCCGTCAGCATGTTCATCGCCGCTGGTGGCAGCACCGTCGAGCGGATCTGGTGCTTCGTGATGGCCTTGCCGAACGCCGCCGTCGTGAACGTCGGCATGATGACCGCGGGAGCACCGACGCGGAACGCGAACAGCACGTTGTAGATGCCCGCGGACAGCGCCATCGAGGTCGGGATGAGGTTCGGCATCGGTACCTTGCGCTGCGCCAGCTTGTCCTTTGCCGCGTCGCCGACGAGCTTCGCCAGCACCGGCTCCAGCAGTGCCAGGTAGCCCGAGTGCCGCAGCAGCACCGGCTTGGGCCGGCCGGTCGTGCCGGACGTGAACTGCACCAGCGCGATGTCGGCGTCGTGCGCGGGCACGTCCGCGGGCGTGCGCAGACCGGGCACCGCCTCGGCCCAGGCCAGCTCGCCACCGCTCGTACCCGCGTGGACGACGACCGGCAGGTCGCCGCCGGTGACGCGGCCCGCCCAGCCGGGCATCGTGACGACCGCCGCCGGGCGAACAGCCTCGACCAGGTAAGCGATCTCCGCGTCCGACGTGCGCGGGTTGAGCGGCACGTACACGGCCTCGGCGGTCCAGACGCCGAACATCGCGGCTACGACCTCGGCCCCGCCGGGCAGCATCACCGCCACCGGGTGGCCGGGGCGCACCCCGGCCGTCCGCAGCGCCGCTGCCAGCGCCTCGGCGCCGCGGCGCAGCGCCGCCCGGGTCGTCTCCTCGTCCCCGACGAAGACCGCGGGCGTCGTCTCGTCGTCGGCGCGGGGCTCCAGCAGGTCGACGAGCCTCATGCCGACCCCTCCGGATCGGTCGGGTCCGTCGCCGCGGCCGTGGTCGTGGTCCGCTCGTCGGCCCGCTTCGCGGCCGCGACCGCGGTGGCCGGCTTCGGCTCCTGTTCCAGCTCGGCCCACTTGGCGGGGCGCTTCTCGACGAACGCCGCCGGGCCCTCGACCTGGTCGGCATGGCCCCAGACGGAGACGAGGTGCGCGGCGCCGGCCTTGCACGCGGCCGTCAGCCCGTCCTCCAGCGCCCCCCACAGCGCACGCTTGGTCGCGCGCATCGCCACCGGCGAGTTGCGGGCGACCAGCTCGGCGATCTCGGCGGCCCGCTCGCGCAGCCGTGCCGGCGGGTCGACAACCTCGCTGACCATGCCCAGCTCGTAGGCGCGCGCCGCCGGCATCCGCTCGTGCGCGCCGACCAGCGCCATCCGCATCACCGGCTCGAACGGCATCTTGCGCAGCAGGGCCATCAGCTCGAACGAGACCACCTGGCCGACGGAGACGTGCGGGTCGAAGAACTTCGCGTCCGCGGCGGCGATGACGATGTCCGCGTCGGCGACGAAGTGGAACCCGCCGCCGCCGCACAGCCCGTTGACCGCCGCGATGACCGGCTTCTCGACCTTCTGGTGCCAGGCGGTGAAGTGCAGGTCGAAGACCTCGGCCTCCGCCCGGTAGCGCTCCATACCCAGGCCGTCGGTGGCGATCTCGGCCACGTCGACGCCGGTCTGGAACGCCCGGCCCTCACCGGTGTGCACGATGACGCGGATCTCCGGGTCGCCGTCGAGCTCCAGCCAGGCCTTGGCCAGCTCGTCGCGCATCCGGTTGTTCATCGCGTTCAGCTGCTTCGGCCGGTTGAAGATGAGCCAGCCGACGTGGCCGCGGCGGGCGACGACGAGCGTCTCGTAGCCGGGGTACAGGTGGTCGAAGTCAGCCTCGGTCGCGGGCGTCCCCGGCGCCACCGACGCCGCCCCGGTCGCCGACGAGTCCGTCACGCTCATCCTCCTAGGCCGTTTCTTCGAGATCTGGAATGGAGACGGGCCGGAGCTCCGCCGCGGACACAGAATGTGTTCGGGCATACACGGCTGTGTGGGCCGCTGGGGCGCCAGACGGCCGCGGGAGGGGTGAGGGGTGGGCCGTCGGCGAGCTCAGCTCTGGTCCATGCGAGCCGCCGAGGCCGAAGCGTGGCGGATGGGCAAGCCCAGAGGCTTGCCCATCCGCCACAGTCCAACGGACGGCCTGGGGTTCGTGGCGGATGGGCAAGCCTATAGACGGGCTCATCTGACACGCTCCGCTGTCGGCTTCCGCGAGGCGAGCACCTTCTCGTGCTCCGCCTCCCGGTCGAGTGACGCCCAGCGCGCCGCGCGCTTCTCGACGAACGCCGCCGGGCCCTCGACCTGGTCGGGGTGGCCCCACAGGCCGACGAGGTCGGCGGCCGCGGCCTGGCAGGCGGCCGTCAGGCCGTCCTCCAGCGCGCGGTAGAGAGCGCGCTTGGTCGCGGCCATTGCCGCCGGCGAGTTGCGGGCGATCTTCGCGGCCAGGTCCGCGGCCCGCTCGCGCAGGTCGGCCGGGTCCCGGGCGACCTCGCTGACCATGCCGAGCTGGTAGGCCCGGGCGGCGCCGAGCTTCTCGTGCCGCCCGGCGAGCGCCAGCCGCATGATCGTCTCGGCGGCGAGCTTGCGGGTCAGCGCGATGCCCTCGAACGCGGTCACCTGCCCGACCGACACGTGCGAGTCGATGAACGTGACGTCGGATGCGGCGATGACGACGTCCGCGTCCGCGACGAAGTGCAGGCCGCCGCCGACGACCCGCCCCTGGATCGCGGCGATCACCGGCTTGACGACCCCGCAGTGCCAGCCGGTGATCCGCAGCTCGGACCGCTTGGTCCGCCGGGACTGCTCGCGCAGCGCGCCCGGGTCGCGGCTGAGCTGGACGACGTCCAGGCCGGTGCAGAAGTCCCGGCCGGCGCCGACGTTGACGATGACGCGCACCTCCGGGTCGGCGTCGAGTTCGGCCCAGGCGCGCGGCAGCTCGTCGAACATGGCGCCGTCCATGGCGTTGCCGGCCTTCGGCCGGTTCAGCTCGAGCCAGCCGACCGGCCCGTCCCGACTGACCCGAAGGGTCTGGTACTCCTCAGCCATCTACTCCGACTCCGAATAGCTCCGACTCCGAATAGCTCTGACTTCGAATAGCTCTGACTTCGATTGGCCCCGACGTCGACCAGCTCTGACTGGCAGCGATCTCGTGAGGGCGCGGTCAGCTGCGGGGGACGTCCTTCCAGGCCTTGCCGCGGTACTGGTCGGGCTCGCGAGGCAGGCCCAGCACCCGCTCGGCGAGGATGTTCTTGTTCACCTCGGACGTCCCGCCCTCGATCGTGTTGGCGCGGCTGCGCAGCATGCCCCGTACCTCGTGGGGGAGGGACTCGGCGTAGACCTCGGCCGGGTCGAGCGGGGCGCCGTCAGCGCCCGCGTGCTCGGTGCCGGGAAGGAACTCCGACTCCCAGGCGGCGCCGTACGCGCCGAGCAGGTCGGCGGCCAGCGCCTGGGTGCGCTGGTTGAGGTCGCCCTGGTGGACCTTGCCGATCGAGCTCTCCGGACCGGGCGCGAGCCCGGCGGCGAGTCGGGCGCGGATGCGCTCGTTCGTCCAGGCCCGGATCCGCTCCTCGCTGTAGAGGTGCGCGATCTCCTGCCGGACGGTCGGCTCGTCCCAGCCGCCCGGCCGGCCCGCGGCGCTGACGTCCCTTGCGAGCTTCACCAGATGCAGCGCGCCCGAGCCGCCGATCCGGTCGACGCCGCCGGAGCCGGAGCCGGAGACCATCTGCCGCTCGCCGGACAGGGTGGAGTTGCCGACCCGCCAGCCGTCGCCGACCGCGCCGAGCCGCTGGCTGTCCGGGACGACCGCGTCGTCGAGGAAGACCTCGCAGAAGTCGACCTCGCCGGTGACGTGCCGCAGCGAGCGCACCTCGACGCCCGGCTGGCGCATGTCGATGAGGAAGTAGGTGATGCCGTTCCGCTTCGGTACGTCCGGGTCGGTGCGGGCCAGCAGCACGCCGTAGTCGGCCAGGAAGCCCCAGGTCGTCCAGACCTTCTGGCCGGTGACGATCCAGTTGTCACCCTCGCGGACGGCCCGGGTGGCCAGCGACGCGAGGTCGGAGCCGGCGCCGGGCTCGGAGAACAGCTGGCACCACACCTCCTCGTTGCGCACGATCGGCGGCAGGAAGCGGCGCTTCTGCTCCTCGGTGCCGTGCGCGAACAGCGCGGCGGCGGCGTTCGCCAGGCCCAGCGGGTTGAGCCGGCCCAGGTTGTACGGGCGCAGCTCCTCGTCGGCGGCCCGGGCGGCCCCCGACGACAGACCGAGGCCGCCGTACTCGGGCGCCCATCGGGCCGCGACCAGCCCGGAGACGCCGAACACCGGGTACCAGCGCTCGTAGTCCGCCCGGCTGCGAACTCTCCGGATCGCCGCCCGCCCGCCAGCCGTGGCCGCTTCGCGCCAGGCCACCGGCACGTTCGCCTCGACCCACGCGCGCACCTGGGCGTGGGTCTCTTCCGGCGTCGCGTCCGCGGCGAGCAGCAGCCTGCCGTCCGGCCCGACCGGCCCCTTCGCGTCCGCGGCGCCCTTGGGAAGCACCGCGTCCGGGCCGCTGGCCGCGTCCGGCGCGTCCGGCGTCGTCACCGACATCCCTGTCACCGCCCCTTGAAGTTCGGCGAGCGCTTGGCGGCGAAGGCTGCCAGGCCCTCCCGGAAGTCCTCGCTGCGCGATGAGAGCTCCATGCCGAAGCCCTCGCTGCGCAGCTGGTCGTCCAGGTTGTTCGACGCGCCGACGTGCAGCAGCCACTTGGTCAGGCCCAGCCCGACCGTGGGGCCGGCCGCGAGCCGGGCCACGACGCCGCCCACGGCCGCCTCGAGCTCCTCGGCCGCGGCGGCGGCGTGGATCAGGCCCCACTCGACGGCGGTGGCCGCGTCGATCCGCTCGCCGAGCAGCAGCATCCGCCGGGCCCGCACCTCGCCGACCCGGCGTGGCAGCAGCCAGGTCAGGCCGCTGTCCGGGGTGAAGCCGCGCTCGGAGAACGGCGCCCAGAACCGGGTGTCCGCGGCGGCGACCGTCACGTCGGCCGCGACGGCCAGCGCCAGGCCGATCCCGGTCGTCCAGCCCTGCACCGCGCACACCACCGGGGTCTGCAGGCCGCAGATCAGCGGGATCAGCCGGTGCGCCTGGAACGGCAGCCGGCGCTGGATCGAGCCCGCCCGCGGCTTCGCCCCGCCGGCGGCATTGCGGGCGACGATGTCCGCGCCGCCGCAGAAGTTCTCGCCGTTGCCGCGCAGCAGGATGACCCGGACGGCCTCGTCGGTGCCGGCCTGGGCGATCGCGTCGATCAGCCCGTACATCATCGTGTCGTTGATCGCGTTGCGCTTCGTCGGCCGGTCCAGGGTCAGCCGCAGGACCGGCCCGTCGAGCACGATGCTGAGGCCCGGCACGCTGTCGTAGGCGGCGGCGCCGGGAACGGCGGCCGGATCGTCGCTCGTCACGTCAGCCCTGACCCAGGTCGTGGGCTCGCCGCGTCGCCGCGCTCATCACGCTCGTCACGCTCACCGGAACTGCTCGACGATCGCGTCGAGAGTGCTCTGGAGGTTGCCGGTGCCGCCGGGCGGGTCGGGCAGGCGGACGGCGCCGTGCTCCCGGCTGGGCAACAAGATCGTCGCCGTACCGGGCGTCGTGAGTTCGTCGCGCTGGTTGGTCGCCGCAAGCTCCAGGTCGACGGCGGGCCGGCCGCCGTCGGCCAGGTACTTCTTCACGACCGTGCCGCGCAGCCACTGCGTGTCGCCGACGTAGTTGAACTTGCGGAACTCGCAGGAGAGCTTCCACAGCCAGGCGTCGTCGCCCATCCAGTCGGTGCACAGATGAATGAGCCAGGTCTCGCGCATCCGGCCGTAGTCGTAGGTCGTCGGGTTGCCGGCGCGGCGGGCGAGCTCCGGGTCCCAGTGCACCCGCTGCTGCACGTCCGGGATGTTCAGGTCGTCGCGATAGTAGAAGCCCGGGATGCGCCGGCGGTTCGTCAGCGCCAGGCGCAGCGGGGCGACGCCGTAGAGGCCCATGCCCATGCCGACGTGCCAGCAGACCATGTCGGTGACGCGCAGCGGGCCCTTCACCATCGGCCCGACCGTGTCGCCGACCTGGACGTCCTCCCAGTGGCGCGGGTCGCCGCCGCGCCGGGCGGCGGCCTCGGCGTCGTAGGCCGCCTCGATCTCGGCGATCTGCTCGTCGGTGTAGCGCTGGGGCTCGACCTTCGCGTACTTGCCGCGCTCCCGGGCCTTGCGGCGCTCGGTGCGGACCATGTTGCGGTACTGCCCGGACAGCGGCGTGCCGGTCTCGTCCATGAAGACCTGGCCGCCCCACTCGTGGACCGCCCGGCCGGCGAACTCGCTCACCTTGTCGTGCACGCCGACGAGGGCGTTGCGGCGGAACACCCGCAGCCCCGGCCGCAGCGGTGCCCACCACTCGCGGGACGCCGCCGAGTAGAAGGCGTGCACCCCGCGCAGCGGGTCGCCCTTCATCACGTCGCGCAGGTGGTCCGGGATGCGGGTGACCTCGTCCTCGCCGATGAGGGTGTCGCCGCCGACGAGCGGCGGCGGGGCGATCGGCCCGCCCCACACCGAGGCGGTCGCGTAGTCCTCGTCGCACCACAGCGGGTTGTCGTCGCCGTAGCAGCGGGCCACGTTGCGGAACGCGTCGACGTTCGGGCGCCGGTACTGCGGCGGGGCGGTGTGCGGCTCGGCGATGCCGATCCGGGCCCGCAGCCGCGCGATCCCCTCGTCGGTGATCGTCCCGTCGGGCCTGCGCTCCTTGGCCTCGGTCCTGGCCTCGCCGTTGGCCTCGGGCTTCCCTTCGGTCGCGGTGGCGTCGTTGGCATTCGTGACCACGGATGGGCCGCCTTTCGGTCTTACGGCCTGCTATGACGGTAGATGCGGAAGACCCCGGTCGTAACGGTCAGGACCGAGCAACCGAGCTGGCGCGGAGGCGCGCCACCGCGGAGGCCCGGCCCCGGAGCGAAGCGAACGTGGTTGGGCCGCAGCGGAGGTCGCCGAAGCGCACGTTGGCGGGGGTGGACCCCGCGCGGCGGTGCCGTGGGAGCGAAGCGAGTACGGGGCCGGAGTGCCGTGCCCGGACGGAGCGAACCAGCAACACAGCGCCGCGCCCGGACGGAGCGAACCAAGAATCACAGCTCCAGGCCCAGGAGCCTGGCCGCGTTGCCACGGGCGATCTTGTCGATGTCCGCTTGGGGCAGGTGGCCGAACTGCTGCGCGGCGGCCTTCTTCGACTGCGGCCAGGTGCCGTCCTGGTGCGGGTAGTCGGTCTCGAAGACGACGTTGTCGATGCCGATCCGGTCGAGCAGGTCGACGCCCACCGGGTCCTTGAAGAAGCAGCTGTAGACCTGGCGGCGGTAGTAGACCGACGGTGGCTCGGGGCAGTGCAGCTGGCCGTGCGCCCAGCCGCGGTGGGTCAGCCACACGTCGTCGGCCCGGTCGAGCACGTACGGGATCCAGCCGATCTGGGCCTCGGCGTACATGAGTTTGAGGTCCGGGAAACGATGCGGCACGCCGGAGAACAGGAAGTCGACGAGGCTGCCGGCGCTGTTGCTGAACAGGACTGTCGCCTGCACGGCCTCGGGCGCGTCCGGTGCCGTCTGCATGACCTTGGTGCCCGACCCGATGTGCATCGCGACGACGGTGCCCGTCTCCGCGCAGGTGGCGAAGAACGGGTCCCAGTACCCCGAGTGCAGACTCGGCAGGTCCAGGTACGCCGGAAGCTCGGTGAACGCGACCGCGCGCACGCCACGGGCCGCGTTGCGGCGCACTTCGGCGGCGGCCAGGCTCACGTCCCACAGCGGCACGATGCACAGCGGGAGCAGCCGCCCGCCCGACGTGCCACACCACTGTTCGACCATCCAGTCGTTGTAGGCCTCGACGCAGAGCTTCGACAGCTCCTTGTCCTTGCCCCACAGGAAGATCTGCCCGCAGAACCGCGGGTAGTTCGGGAATGCGAGCTGCGCGGCGACCCCGTTGATGTCCATGTCGGCGATCCGGTCGGCCACCTTCCAGCAGCCGGGGCGCATGTCGTCGAAGGTGATGCCGTCCATGGTGACCTCGTCGGCGGGGACGCCGGCCGCGGCGATGTAGCGCTTGAGGCTCGTCATCCGGCCCTCGTAGCTCCACCAGGCAACGTCCGGACCGTCGGTGCCAGGAGCCTCGATGTAGCTGGAGCCGACGAGCTTCACCTCGCCGGCCGGGGCCATGACGATGCGTGGGCCCTGCTCGCGGTGCTTCGCGGGCAGCCGGGAGCTCCACACCTCCGGCGCCTCGACGACGTGCGCGTCCATGTCGATGAGATCCGGGATCTTCGCCAGGACCGACGCGTCGACGTCGGGCCCGCCCACCACCTGCGGGAGCTGCTCTGTCGTCAGGTCTGTCATGGCCGTATGCACCACCGATCCGGCTGAGTACTGCTCGTCACTGCTCGATCGACCGCCGCGCCGCTGTACGGCCGCCTGCGTCGCCCGCGGTCACCGCCGTCCGGCCGCTCCCGGCGGATCGCGGCTGTCGCTGGTGTCGCGGCGGTCCGCTGCGCTAGCATAATGTATACGATCTGCCCGGCCAACCGTTTGCGGAGCCGCCAACGATGTCGGCGCCGCGGGCGAGGCGGCGCCGGAGGGGGCGTAGCCCCCGTCCCCTCCGGCGTGGGCGCCTGCTTGGGCGAAGGGCGCGCGACGATGGCGAAGCCACGTGCCCGGGGCCTGCCCAGGGACCGGCGAGGCCGGGTCCGCCGGACGAGACGAGGTGGAGCATGCGGCTGCGGGACTCCGAGTCCGACGCGAGGTTCCGCAAGGAGGTGCGTGCCTGGCTCGCCGAGAACCTGCCAGTCCTCGGCCCGCGGCCCGCCTACGGCGACTGGCCGGCCAAGAAGGCCTACGACCAGCGCTGGCAGCGGATGCTCTTCGACGCCGGCTACGCCGGCATCGACTGGCCGGCCGCCTACGGAGGCCGCGGCGCGACCGCGTCCGAACAGCTGATCTTCCTCGCCGAGTCGGCGGCGGCCGGCGCCCCCGACCTCGGGGTGCACTTCGTCGGTCAGCTGCACGCCGGCCCGACGCTGATCGCCGAGGCGACCGACGAGCAGCGGGACTTCCACCTGCCGCGGATCCTGCGCGGCGAGTCGATCTGGTGCCAGGGCTTCTCCGAGCCGGGTGCCGGCAGCGACCTGGCGAGCCTGCGCACCAGGGCCGTGCGCGACGGCGACCACTACGTCGTCACCGGCAGCAAGATCTGGACGTCCTACGGCTTCGCCGCCGACTACTGCGAGCTGCTGGTCCGCACCGACCCGGACGCCGGCAAGCACCGCGGCATCAGCTGGCTGATCATGCCGATGGACACCCCCGGCATCGACGTCCGCCCGCTGCGCACCATCCAGGGCGAGAGCGAGTTCGCCGAGATGTTCCTGGACGAGGTCCGCGTCCCGGTGGAGAACCTCGTCGGCCGGGAGAACGACGGCTGGCGGGTCGCGATGGTGACCTTCAGCTTCGAGCGCGGGACATCGCTGGTGCGCGAGCTGCTCACCGCGATGACGATGGTCGAGGAACTGGCGACGCTCGCCAAGACGCTCGGCCACGGGCAATATCACTCCGGGCCAAGGGCGGGCCAGAGCCGCACGGCCTGGGACGACGACGCGATCCGCCGGGAGATCGGCCAGGTCGCCGCCGAGCTTGACGCCATGTGGGCGCTGACCCGGCGCAACGTCACCCGCGCGGCCGGCGGCGGCGGCGTGCCGCCCTCGGGCGGGTCGGCCTTCAAGCTGACCTACTCCGAGGCGATCCACCATTTCGGCGAGGTCGCGATGAAGGTGCTGGAGCGCTACGCGATCAGCCTCGACGCGCTGCCCCTGGGCGCTGGCGCCGGCCTGCCCGTCGGTCGCCACATCATCGAGCATCTGCACGCCTTCGCGATCAGCATCGGCGCCGGCACCTCGCAGATCCAGAAGAACATCCTCGCCGAGCGCGTCCTCGGCCTGCCCCGGGAGCGGTGAGCGGTGCACTTCGATCTCGACGAGGACGGCCTCGCCCTGCAGGCGACCGTCCGCGACCTGTGCGGTGCGCGGCTCCCGCTGGAGACGACGCGGAACTGGACGGACGCGGCGAGCTTCGACCGCGCCGCGTGGTCCGCGCTCGCCGGGCTCGGCGCGTTCACGATGACCCAGCCGGAGGCGCGCGGCGGGCTGGAGCTCGGCGTCGCCGACGCGGGCCTGGTCTTCCAGGTGCTCGGGGCCGAGCTGGTCCCCGGGCCGCTGGTCGCGGCCGCGCTCGTCGCCGACCTTGACGAGCGGGTCGGCGCGGGCGAGGCGTTCGCGACGGTCGTCACCCGCCCGCCGGCGGGCTCGGGGCCGGCCCGCGCAGGCGGGCCATGGGTCATCCCGCATCTGGACCTCGCCGCCGACGTGTACGTCGTCGACGACCAGGGCGTCTGGCGGACGGCCGCGGGCGCCGTCGAGGGCACGCCGGTGCCGAACCCGCTCGACCCGACGACGCCGATGTGGCTCGCCGACGCGGTGCCGGCCGGGGAGCAGGTCGGCGGGCCGGAGCTGGCGCGCGGCTGGCTGCTGCGCGGCTCGGTCCTCGCCTCGGCGCTGCTCGCCGGCAACGCGACGCGGACCGTCGAACTCGCCACCGCGTACGCCAAGCAGCGCGAGCAGTTCGGCCGGGTGATCGGCGGCTTCCAGGCCGTCAAGCACCTGCTCGCCGAGGCGTTCACCCGGGCCGAGGTCGCCCGTGTCGCCGTCGACGCGGCCGCGGTCGCGCTCGACGACGCCGGCACGAGCGTGGGCGACGGCGAAGGCGAAGGGTTCGACGACGGCTACGCGGATCCGACATTCAACCCGGTCCGCGCCATCGCCGGCGCCCGGGTGCTGGCGGCCGATGCCGCGTCGCGCAACGCCAAGACGGCGATCCAGGTGCACGGTGGCATGGGCTTCACGTGGGAGACCACGATCCACCTTTTCCTGAAGCGGGCGTGGATTCTGCGGAACGCGTTCACGACTCCCGAGGAGGCGGCCGACACGGTCGCACACTCGCTTGCCCGGCCGAAATGGATGGCAGCATGATCACCCCTCCGTCCATGGAGGCCATCAGAGACTCGGCCGAAATGGATGGCAGCATGATCACCCCTCCGTCCATGGAGGCCATCAGAGACATGGAAAGAAGGGCTGCCGCATGACCAGCTCGGCCGTCGTCGAGGGTGTCGAGGGTTCCGACGTCCCGCCTCGGGAGATCACGCTCGACGTCCAGGACGGGATCGCCACCATCACGCTGAACCGGCCGGACGCCGGTAACGCGCTCACCGCGGACCAGCGTGAGAAGATCATCGCCTGGCTCGACCAGTTCAACGAGGACCCGACGGTCCGCTGCGTCGTGCTGACCGCGACCGGACGGTTCTTCTGCACCGGGGCGGACCTGCGTAACCAGTCCGCGCCCCCGGCTCGGCCGGACGACGTCCCGGAGAAGCTGGTCGGCGACGTCCGGCGCGCCATGCTGCGCGGCGCGATCCGGCTGATCCACGCCATCCTGGACTGCGAGAAGCCGGTCGTCGCCGCCGTCAACGGCACCGCCGCCGGCATCGGCGCGCACATCGCCTTCGCCTGCGACATCGTCGTCGCGACCGAGAAGGCGAAGTTCATCGAGGTCTTCGCCCGCCGTGGCCTCGCCGTCGACGGTCTCGGCACCTGGCTGCTGCCGCGGCTGGTCGGCCTCACCAGGGCGCGCGAGCTGGTGCTGCTCGCCGAGGACGTTCCCGCGCCGCGCGCCGCCGAGATCGGGCTGATCACCCGGTCGGTGCCGGCGGACGAGTTCGATGCCACCGTCGCCGACATCGCCGGGCGGCTCGCCGCTGGGCCGACCAGGGCGCACAGCGCGAACAAGTGGCTGCTCAACCGGTCGCTCGACGTCGAACGGCACACCCTCGCCCAGGAGGAGGCCTGGATCGTCGACGTCATGTCGAACACCGTCGACTCGAACGAGGGCGTCGCGAGCTTCGTCGAACGCCGGCCCACCCGCTTCCGCGGCTTTTAAGATCCGCCGCCGGCCGTCAGCCCGTACGTCGAGGAGGTCTGTGTCATGCCCGAGCCGCGGCACCCTGGCCCACGCAACCCTGGATTGCGGCACGTCGACTGGTCGCGGCTGTTCTCCCCGCGGGTCGTCGCCGTCGTAGGTGCGTCCGACACCGAGGGAAGCCCACAGCGGGCACAGTGGACGCAGGTCAACCAGCGGTTAGGCGCGCTTGGCGCCGAGGTCATCCCGGTGCACCCGAAGAAGCCCGACATTCTCGGCGTGAAGGCCTACCCGAGCGTCACCGCGCTGCCGGCCGACCCGGACATCGTCATCGTCCTGGTGCGCGACCCGTTGCCGGTCGTCGAGGAGGCGGTGAACCGGAACGCCGGTTTCGTCGTCGTCTTCTCGGCCGGTTTCGGGGAGCTCGGAACGGCCGAGGGCGACGCCGCCGAGGCGAGGCTGCGGGAACTCGCCAGCGGCGCGACCCGGGTGCTCGGCCCGAACACCAACCTCAACATCTTCGAGCCGTGGCCGGACGGGCTGCCCAGCCGCAGGAAACTCGCCATCATCACCCAGTCCGGCTACCAGGGCCGCCCGATCACCCAGGCGCAGGCCCTTGGTGTCGGCATCGAGATCTGGGCGACGATCGGCAACGAGGCCGACCTGGAGTGGGCCGACTTCGCCGGCTACCTCGCCGCCCACCGGCCGAACGTCGGCGCCATCGCGACATACGTCGAGGGTTTTCAGAACGGCGAGGCGTTCATGCGCGCCGCCGACGCCTGCGCGAATGCGGGCATCCCGATCGTCGCCATCAAGATCGGTCGCAGCGAGGAGGGCCGGGTGATGGCCGCCGCGCACACCGGCCACCTCACCGGTCCCGACGCCGTGCACGACGCCGTGTTCGACCAGTACGGCGTCATCCGCGTCGACGACCTCGACGAGGTCATCGAGATCTCGAACATGTTCTGCCAGACGGGGCTCGTCGACGGCCCCGGCGGGATCGCCGTCTACGCGATGTCCGGCGGCACCGCCTCGCACGTCGCCGACCTTTTCGGTGCCGCCGGGGTCAAAATTCCGAAGTTCGGGCAGAAGACGGTCGACGCGCTCGAGAAGTACATCCCCTGGTACCTGCGCCGGGACAACCCGGTGGACTCCGGCGGCGTCATCACCGCCCGCCCGGAGAACCGCGAGGTTCTCCAGCTGATGCTCGACGACCCGAACACCGACGTGCTGTTCGCGCCGATCACCGGCGTGTTTCCCGGCATGAGCGACGCGCTGTCGCGCGACCTCATCGCGCTGCACCAGAAGTTCCTGGCCGGCGAAGGCAAGCCGGTGGTCGCGGCGTGGATCTCCCCGATCCGCGACGACTCCTACCGGTCGCTGTGCGAGGCCGGTGTGCCGGTGTTCCATTCATTCAACGCGGCGGTGCGCGGGCTTTCGGAACTCGGCCGGTACTCGCGGTTCGTGCGCGCGTACCGGAGCCCGTTCGGCGACGACGCGACGGCCGGCATTCCGGCGCCGGCCGAGCGCGCCGTCGCCGCGGTCGCGGGCCGGGAGCTGCTGGCCGGGGCCGGCGCGACCCTCAACGAGGTCGACTCGAAGAAGTTGCTCGCCGGCTATGGCATCCCGGTCGCGGGGGAGCGGGTCGTCACGTCGGCCGACGACGCCGTCGCGGCGGCCGCCGAGCTTGGCCCGCCGGTCGTCATGAAGATCGTCTCCGCGGACATCGCCCACAAGTCCGATCTCGGGCTGGTAGCCGTCGGCGTCGCCGACGAGGACGCTGTCCGGGCGACCTACGACCGGCTGCTGGCCACCGCCGCGAGCGCCGCGCCCGAGGCGGCGATCGACGGCGTGCTCGTCGCCCAGATGGTGACCGACGCGGTCGCCGAGGTGATCCTGGGCCTGTCGCATCAGCACCCGTTCGGCCCGACCATCACGTTCGGCCTCGGCGGCGTGTTCACCGAGGTGTTCGCCGACGTCGCCTTCGCCGTCCCGCCGTTCGACGCCGCCCGCGCCCGCAGGGTCATCGAGTCGACGAAGGGCGTGAAGATCCTGCGCGGCACCCGCGGCCGCCCCGCCGGCGACATCGACGCCCTCGTCGACGTCATCCTGCGCCTGCAGTCCCTGGCCCTCGACCTCGGCGACGCCATCTCCGAGCTCGACATCAACCCCATCCTGGTCCGCCCGGCGGGCCAGGGCGTCGTAGCCGTGGACGCCCTCGTCGTCCCCACCAGGCAGCCCTGACCCGACCGCCTGCCCGCGTTGGCCGGGGCCCGGCCCGGCCAGGCTGAAGGAGTCCTGCCAGCGCCTGATCCGTGCCATCGCGGGTGGCGAGATCCTGGCCACCACGGCAGTGGAGGTCATCCAGAAGTTTTCGCATGGCCGGGCGCGTCGCCGCGACCGGAAAGACGCGACGGAGCGGGCGCGCGCCTACATCGGACTGCTGCGCCGCTACTCGTGGTCGAAGAACGGGACCTACGCAAAGGGTTGCGCCTGTTTCAGGAAAGCGTAGAGATGAGACCGTGCTACGCCGTCCCGGCCGCGCGGCGCATGCAGCTGGCGTCGTGCCAGGCTTCGACGACCCTTCGCCGGCGCTGGAACCAATCCGTCGGCCCGTTCCTGCGCCGTGCGTCCAAGTCAACCGTATTCCCCACTTCCGTGTGCGGACGGATGGCCGACACGCTCGGCGCCCTCCGGGCTTTCTCTCGGAGGGCTACGCTGCGTCTGCTTCGGCCATGGGGGGATATATGAAACGGCTTCACGGGTGGCGTCTGCTAGCCGCGGCGGTCACGCTCGGGGTGGGCTGCACAGGGTGCGGGGGATCGGATGGTGGGCCGGATACGGGGCCCACGAGCCCCACCTCGGTCGCGGCCACATCCGCCGAACCGACGGCGGACGCGGCTCCCGACGACGCGGCGACCACCCTGCCGCCGGGGGCGCAGCCGGGACTGGACGACTACGACGGCGACGGTCAGCCCGACCCGACCTGCGACACGCAGGACTTCGGTGGCGGGCTGGTGCTGCGCATCCCGTGCGAGATCGGCACGGCCAACGAGCCGGAAAGTGGCAGCCGGCTCGTCGACGGATCGCTGTATCGACTGCCGGGCTCCACCGACATCGACCTCACCGGAATCTCGGGCAGCCTGCTGCTGGCCCGGGACACGGCCGGCGTGAAGGTCGTCATCGTCGTGTTCAACAGCGACAACCTGTTCGCGACCGGCAGCGACGCAATCGGCAGCACCGACACGATGGACAACACCATCAAGCTGATCAACTCGAGGTTCCCCGGCGGCAAGATCCAGGTCCGCGGCCACACCGACTCGACCGGCACCGCCGGCGCGAATCAGGCACTGTCGGAACGCCGGGCCGGCGCCGTCCGGGCCTACCTGCTTGACCACCGCGTCAACGCCACCGAGGTCACCGCCGTCGGCATGGGCAGCACCAGACCCCTCGCCGAGAACGCCAACCCCGACGGTTCACCCGACCCCGAAGGCCAGGCCTTCAACCGTCGGGTTGAGTTGGTTCTACGCCTTCCGAACGGCTGAGCGGAAGCCACCCGCGTATCGCCCGCGGAACGCGGGCGCGGCGTGCCCGCCCGCGGGCTGTCCCACCGGCCGGTTTCCATGATCTGGTGGAGTTGTGGGAGCCATGGCTCCGAAAATTCCACCAGATCATGGGCGGGCTCTTCGTCTCTCAGCCTGCGCCGGAACGCTTACGGCGCGGGCCGGTCGGCCGGTCGGCGCTATTCGGCGGCGAGGTCGGTCGTAGTCAGGGGATGGCCGGGCAGCGGCGTCGTGGGGCGGGCGCGCAAGCCGTCGAGGATGATGGCGCGGGCGCGATCGAAGGCGATCTCGGCCGTCGTGCCGAGGCCGCGGCTGAGGCTGTAGGCGGCGAGCGCGAGCAGGTGGGCGACGTCGCCGGAGCCGACGTCGGGGCGCAGTGACCCCTCGGTCTGGGCCGCGCGGATCAGGGCGTCGAGCGCCTCGGCGTACTCGCGGCGGATCCTGGTGATGGCCGGGTCGGCGCGCACGGCCGCCGCCATCCCCGGTGAGAACAGGACGGTCAGTCGCATCGTGAGCCGCAGCTCGCGCGACGGGCTGAGGCTGCGTACCAGCGCGTCCCAGGCACGGCCATCGGCCGCGGTCTCGTCGGCCGCGGTCTCGTCGGCCGCCGCGCGGGCCCGGGCGAGCGAGGTCGCCAGGCTGTCGCGCACGACGGCCACGACCAGCGCCTCCCGGTCGGGGAAGTGGCGGTACAGCGTGCCGACACCGACGCCGGCGAGCCGGGCGATCTCCTCCATCGGCACGTCGGGCCCGTCGTCGGCGAATGCCTGGGTGGCCGTGGCGATGATGCGGTCGCGGTTGCGGCGCGCGTCGGCTCGCAGGTGAGGTCGAACCTCCGCCGTCATGGCAGGACACCCTCCCCAGCCATGCGCGCCCTTGTCGCGCGCCGCCTGGCTAAGGCCTCCGGAGCCGACGGGCGACAGGCCACCATCGGAAAATCATACCGTCGGGCGCTGCTCACCCGCCGGGGCGAGGCGCTGGGCGCGCTCGCCCCGTGTCGGGCGCTGAGCCTAACCTCCCAGATCGCTTCGCGATCCGGCAGGAACCCTGCTCCTGGCGTGGTGCCGGGGTCCTGGCTTCTGGCGGTGGTGGGCCTTGGGCCGGGCTGACGAGGTGGTCGGGTTGGTAGTGCGCCGATGCGCTGTCACCAGGTGTGGCCGAGGTGCATTTGCTGGTCGCTGGGACCGTGTCGCGGGCCGCCGCGTGGCTGGACATCCGAGCCCATGGGATGTCTGTCGGCTGGCGGCAGCCGACCTGACCCGGGATCCCTCGTCCTCGTGACGCGGCGTGACCGCGGCTTTCTGGCTCATTTATCCAGGGCATTTGTCAATCCGTTGACCAAATGACCATGGTACGCGAGCATTCACTCCCGAGCTCCGGCGAGTAGAGGGATACCGCATGCACGCCATAGAGATACCAGCCAACAGCCCGTCCGGCGACCGAGGGCGACGGCGGGCGCGTGGGCACGTCCGCGCGTCAGCCGCATTAGCCGCGTTAGCCACCGTCGCGGCGAGCCTGCTGCTCGCCGCCTGCGGCGGCTCCGGCAGCGACGACGAGGGCGGCGCGGCCCCGGCGGCCACCGCCAGCACGGCCGGCACGGATCAGGTGCTCGGCGCCCTGAACCCCGCAAAGGGCGCGCCCGTCAAGATCGGGATGATCTCGGACGGCAAGGGCGCCGTCACGGACCTCTCCTTCGAGAGTCCCGTCGCCGACACGACCGTCGCCTATCTCAACGACCGCAAGGGCGGCATCGGCGGGCACCCGATCGAGCTGGTCAAGTGCGACGCCCTCGCCGACCCGGCCAAGGGCACCGACTGCGCGAACCAGATGGTCGAGAAGAACGTCACCGCGGTCGTCGTCGGGTCGTCCTCCGTCGTGGAGAGCATGTGGGAGCCGCTGCACCAGGCGCACATCCCGGTGATCTTCGGTGGCGCCAACGCGGCCTCGATCCTCACGGACAAGGACTCGACGTTCGTCCTGAGCGATGCGCTGTTCTCCCTGGTCAGCCTGCCGATCCAGCTGGCGAAGGACAAGAAGATCGACACGGTGTCCGTCGTCGCCATCGACGTGCCGGCCGTGATGAGCATCTACCAGACGGTCGCGCCCGCCGCCTTCAAGGCCGCCGGCATCAAGCTGGACCTCGTGCCAGTCCCGCCGGGCACCGCCGACATGACGCCGCAGATGCAGCGCATCGCGGCCGCCGGCCCGCGGGTTGTGCAGATGATCGGTAGCGACTCGTTCTGCATCGCCGGGCTCAACGGTCTGCACTCCGTCGGCTTCACCGGCCCGGTCGTCGCCATCTCGCAGTGCGTCACCGACGCCCTACGCAAGGCGGTTCCGGGCTCTGTGCTCAAGGGCATCACCGTCTCGGCGACCGCCCCGATCGGCACGGACAACCCGTCGACGCGGCTGTTCTCCGCCGTCGTCGACAGCTACGGCAAGGGCAAGGGCATCCAGGTCAACCGCCAGGGCTCGCTGAGCATGTTCACCGTCGTCGCGGCGCTGCAGGCGGCGACCGAGGGCATCTCCGGAGACATCACCCCGGCGTCGATCACTGCCGCGATCAAGTCGATGCCGGAGAAGGACCTGCCCGGCGCCGACCCGATGAAGTTCCGCTGCAGCGGCAAGGCAGCGCCGGCGACCCCGGCGGTCTGCGTCCGCGGGGGCCTGGTCACCTCCCTGGACGACAAGGGCCAGCCCACCGAGTTCCGCGCCGTCGCCTCCACGCCCATCGAGGGCTGAGCGGGGTATCTGGACGGCCAGTTCGTACAGCCAGGGTTCCGCGGCGCCGTCGACGCCGCGGAACCCGCTGGCGCCCCCTGGCCGCCGAGGGTTTCGCGACCCCCTAGCCTTGCGGTGTGGCGCTGCACAGGCAGGCGATGGGGGAGCGGGCGGACGCGCGACTGGCGGTGCGGCCGCAGTTGCGGTTGCCGACGCGGCCGGCGGGCGTCGCGGCCGAGGGCGGCGGCGAGCTGCCCCGGTACCGGCTCCCGGCGGGGCCGATGGACCCGGAGACCGCCTACCAGCTGGTGCGCGACGAGCTGATGCTCGACGGCAACGCCCGGCTGAACCTGGCCACATTCGTCACCACCTGGATGGACCCGCACGCCGACCGGCTGATGGCGGAGTGCGCGGCCAAGAACATGATCGACAAGGATGAGTACCCGCAGACCGCCGAGCTCGAGGCGCGCTGCGTGAACATCCTCGCGGACCTGTGGCACGCGCCCGACGCCCGCGACGCGGTCGGCTGCTCGACGACCGGCTCGTCGGAGGCCTGCATGCTCGCGGGCCTCGCGATGACCCGCCGGTGGCGGGCCAGGCGGCGCGCCGCCGGCCTGCCCGCCGACCGGCCGAACCTCGTGATGGGCGCGAACGTGCAGGTCTGCTGGGAGAAGTTCGCCCGTTACTGGGACGTCGAGGCCCGGCTCGTCCCGCTCGCGCCCGGGCGCACCCACCTCACCGCGGACGAGGCCGTGCGGCACTGCGACGAGAACACGGTCGGGGTGGTCGCCATCCTCGGCTCGACGTTCGACGGGACGTACGAGCCGGTCGCCGAGATCGCCGCCGCGCTCGACCGGCTCGCCGCCGGCGGCGGACCGGACGTGCCGGTGCACGTCGACGCGGCCTCCGGCGGCTTCGTCGCCCCGTTCTGCGACCCCGACCTCGTCTGGGACTTCCGGCTCGACCGGGTCGTCTCGATCAACGCCTCGGGCCACAAGTACGGCCTGGTGTACCCGGGCGTCGGCTGGGTGCTCTGGCGCGACCACGACCACCTGCCCGAGGAGCTCGTCTTCCACGTCGACTACCTCGGCGGCACGATACCCACGTTCGCGCTCAACTTCTCCCGCCCCGGCGCGCAGGTCATCCGCTGATCAGCAGCAGATGAGGGCACCGGAGGGGCAAACCCCATGGCTACCAGGCTTTCCGACGCTCAGCGGCGCACGCTGACGATCATCACAGGTGGCGGTTGCACCGCCGTTGAGCAGGTCTACGGGACGATCGGCGCGAACGCCCGAAGCGAGTACCGCGACGCCAAGGGCAACCGGCTGGACGGCCGGACGGTTGGGTCTCTCGTTCGCCGTGGCCTGGTCGAGATGGTCAACCCGCGCGAGCGTGGCGCGTTCCGCATCGAAGCCCTGACCGTGCCTGCCAGCAACACGCCGGAACCGGCCGCGCCGGTCGAGTACCCGATCGTTGACCGGACCAACGAAGCTCCCGCGTGCGCGTCCGCCGTCCGCATGGGTGACAGGGCCCGTCTGGCCGACGGCAACACGGGCACCGTGACCTACGTCGAGCGCTTCCACCGTCCTTACGGGGACACGATCGAGATTGAGCTAGACGGCGTCACGGGCGGCCCGGACGGGCCGCACTCGGCCATGTGGCGTGAGCTTCGGGCGGACGAGCGCATCACGATCATTTTCCGTCGCCCGCTGGTGCGGAGCGTGGCCGCGTGACCAGCACATTTGGCGGCCGGCATACCGTGGCTGACGTGCGCGTCGTTCTCTACTGCCGTCGAAGCAAGGCAGACGACCGGGCGGGCAAGTCCGTAGGTGAGCAGGAGGCAGCTCTACGCGGCGTGGCTGAGCGTCTCGGCTGGACGATCGTTGACGTGATCGTCGAAGACGGCAAGGGTGCCTCTCCCTGGTCTGCGTCACCGCGCGAGACGTGGCCACGGGTCGTGGCGATGGTCGAAGCCAGACAGGTCGACGTTGTCGCCGTTTGGGAGATCTCCCGCCTTGACCGTGACGACACTCGGGGGCGCGTGTTCATCGACCGATGCGCCCGGTTGGGCGTGAAGATCGCCGAAGGTGATCGGGTCTATGACCCACGGGACGAGCGCGACCGGAAGACGATCACAGAGGCATTGGACGACGCCCGACAGGAGATCGTAAAGCTTCGCAAACGGTCCAAGCGTGGCCTTGACGCCAACATCGCTGCCGGAATCCCCCCATCATCCGTCGCATACGGATACGACGCGGTGAGAGACGCCCGTGGGCGTCTCACGGGCTGGGTCGAGAACCCTGCTACGGCCGCCGTCGTCCGGGAGATCTACGCCCGATATCTCAACGGTGAGGGTCGGCACACGATCACCATGGACCTGAATGCCCGGGGAGTGCCTACCCCTCGCAATGGCGATGAGTGGTCCGCCGCAACCGTTGGTCGAATTCTGGAGAACCAGACGTACACCGCCGTGCGCACCTTTGAAGGTTCGGAGAACCTTGACGCTGGTGAGTACGCGATCAACATTCCGGTCATGATCGGTCAGGGTGAGTTCCTGCGCGTCCAGGCCAGGCGCCGAGAGTCTGCCGAGCAGTACCGGCACGTCGCACGGCCAACGCGGTTCACATCGTTGTTGGCAGGCATCGCCCGGTGTGGAGTTTGCGACTCAACCGTGACGTCTAGGAAGATCGGCCCGTACCGATACCAGGGCTACATGTGTTGCGGCATCGGGCAGTGCACCATGATTCAGGCCAAGGGTTTGGACGATCACGTAATCCGACACATCGCATACGTGCTGGCGTCAGAGAACGCCATGACGATCATTGGCGCGCCGGACGAGTCCAGCGTGGTGCGGGCACAGATCAAGGTTGCCGACCTTGGGGCAGAGTTGGTGGAGCTTCAAGCCCTGGTGAAGACACGCAAGGGCGCATCCAAGATCGCGCTGTTGGATGAGATCGACGAACTAGAGCAAGCCCTGACATCTGCCCGCCAGCGTGCACAGGACGCATCCGTGCCGGAAGCCTTGCGGGAGTTGCTAGAGGGCACTACGGGCGACCCTGGGGCCATTGAGGCACGCCTACGGGGGATGAGCATGCCGGCTCAACGGGAGATCGTGAAGGTAGTTGCCCCCGGGTTGAAAGTCGCCAAGGGGCAGCGCGGCAGACGCGGGTTTGATCCCGGGCGCGTCCTTGGCTTGGAAAATCTCGCAGGGCTCGCCGAGTCAGCGGCCAAGCACCCCGCATACACAGGCGGACTAGAAATGCCCCCCGTACCGGTGGAGACACCGGCGGTTGCCCGACTGGTCGTCTCGAAAGTGAAGCAAGAGGTACCGGCCGAAGATCTCATTCGCATCCGGGAACTACTGGCAGAGGAGTAACCAGGCCGAACAACCCGAAGACCCCCCGACGTACCGGGGGGTCTTCGTCGTATCTGCCCGCTATGGGCGCTGTGAGCCACGTAGGCGCCCGTTCGTACGGTCCCGGTAGTCGGGGTCCGGCAGCCTACCGACGGCGTCACTCGTCCTTCGGTGCCGTCGCGGCGCCGAGCCGCGCCAGCTCGCGTACCAGATCGTCGGCCGTATGGTCGTCCGGCAGCTCGACCGACTCACGGTAGTAGGCGAACACGTCCGGCGCGATCTCCTCGCCGTTCGTCCAGGTGATCTCTACCTGCATCGTCATTCCCCCACCAGGTCGGGACGTTCCAATGATGTAGACTCGTCCCAGGTCGTCGGCCAGTACTACTCGCTGCTGCGCTTCGGCCGCGAGGGCTACCGGCAGGTGACGCAGGGCTGCCGCGACGTGGCGACCTGGCTGTCCGGCACGATCGCCGCGATGGGCCCCTTCGAGCTCGTCTCCGACGGCGCCACCGGCATTCCCGCGTTCGCCTTCGCGATCCGCGACGCTCGCGCCGCCGGGTTCAGCGTGTTCGACGTCTCGGAGCTGCTGCGGACCCGAGGCTGGCAGGTCCCCGCCTACCGCTTCCCGCCGGCGCTGGACGAACTCGCCGTGCTACGGGTCGTCGTCCGCAACGGGTTCGGCCCGGATCTGGCCGATCACCTGGCCACGGACCTGCGCCGCGTCGTCGACCGCCTCGCGGCCGTTGGGCACCCGGCCCAGCTCGGCGACGAGCCGGCCGTCACCGGCTTCCATCACTAGATGACGCCGCCGGCGCGCAGGGCGGCCAGGTCGTCGGGGGTGCGGCCGAGCTCGGTGAGGATCGACTCGGTGTGGGCGCCCAGGGCCGGGATGTCGCCCATCGGGAAGGCCCAGTCCTTGTTGACCGGGGGCGGCAGGACGGCGCGGACGGGGCCGGCGGGGGAGGAGACCTCGCGCCAGCGGTCACGGGCGGCCAGGTGCGGGTGGTCGATGACGTCGGGGATGGTGTTGAGGCGGGCGTTGCCGATGCCGGCCTTGTCCAGCTGCTCGCGGGCGTCCTCGAGGGTCACGGTGCTCGCCCAGGCGGCGAGGTGAACGTCGAGCTCGGCGCGCCGGCTGACCCGGTCGTCGTTCTCGGTGAACCGCGGGTCGTCGGCGAGGTCGGGCTGCCCGAGGACCTCGCGGGCCAGCCGCTGCCACTCGCCGTTGTTCGTCGTGCCGAGCACGAGCACCTGGCCGTCTGCCGTCTTGTAGTTGCCATAGGGGGAGACAGCGGGGGAGCTGACGCCGTTGGGCTCCTGGACGAGGCCCGAGCCCATGGTGAAGTTGAGCGCGTAGCCCATCCACTCGACGGCCGCGTCGAACAGGCCGACCTGGATCGCGGCGCCCCGGCCGGTCGTGGTGCGCGCGTGCAGCGCGGCGAGCACGGACGTCAGCGTGTACATGCCGCCGCCGATGTCCGCGAGCGGGACGCCGGCCTTCGCGGGGTGCCCCTCGTGGCCGGTGATGGCACAGGAGCCGGACTCCGACTGGACCAGCAGGTCGTAGGCACGCTTGTGGGAGAGCGGGCCGCCCTCGCCGTAGCCGGAGATGTCGACGGCGATGATCCGCGGGTATCTCGCGTGCAGCTGCTCGGCGGCCAGCCCCCGGCGGGCGGCGGCCCCGGGGGCGAGGTTCTGCACGACGACATCCGCGCGGGATACCAGTTCCTCCAACGCCGCCGCGCCGCGCGGGTCGCGCAGGTTGACGGCGAACGACTCCTTGCCCCGGTTCAACCAGGCGAAGTGCGCGCCGATCTCGCCATGCCAGGCCCCGTCGTACGAGCGGGCCATGTCGCCGCCGTTCGGGTTCTCCACCTTGACGACGCGGGCGCCGAGGTCCGCGAGGTGCCGGGTCGCCAGCGGCGCGGCGACGGCCTGCTCCAGGCCGACGACGAGCAGCCCGGCGAGCGGCAACGCTCCGGGGGCGGCGGGAACGGTCTCGGTCGTCGTCGCGTCTGTCGTCGAGGTGGAGGTCGTCACGTGCGACATCATTCCCTGGCTGGCGTCGACCCGCATTGCCCCGGAGCCGTCCCCGGGTAAATGCGACAACCACCACCCCGCCTGGGGAGGGGCGATGTCAGGCCCGGTGGAGCAGGGTCATGACCTCGGTGACAAGGAGCTCCCCGGCCTCGTCGCGGGTGTCGGAGCGAAGCCGGACGAAGGTCATCCGCTTGCCGCGGCTGTTGGTGGTGACGCGGACGTCCTCCACCTCGCCGGTGACGTGCACGGTGGTGCCGGCGAGCACGGGCCGGTGATAGGCGAACTCCTGCTCGGCGTGCAGGATCAGGCCACCGTCCTTGCGCAGCGCGGCGATGATCTCGGTGGTGTCGAGGGCGCCGTCGGGGCGGGCGGGCTGCAGGTCGGGGAACGCGCCGAGCAGCCGGGCGGCGAACGTGAACGTGGGTGGGGCGGGGACGTCCTCGAAGCCCGCCGCCACCGCCGCCCCGGCCCGCTGGTAGACGGCCGAGGTGTCGATGACGGCCTCGGCGAAGGCGGCGACGGCGCCCCGCTCGACGACGACGGTCGCCGGCGGCAGCTGGGTGCCGATGAAGTCGGTCGCGCTCACGGTGCTCTCCTCTGGAGACAGGCGGGGAGACGGGCGGGCCGGGGCGGAGGCCTCAGGCGAGCCGGAAGACGGGGACCGTCAGGTCGGCCTCGTCGTCGGCCCGGAAGTCGACCTTGACGCGCATGCCGATCGCCAGCTCGGCCTCGGTCACGTCGACGATGTTGGTCTCCAGCCGCGGGCCCTCGTCGAGGTCGACGATCGCCGCGATGTAGGGCACCCGGGCCTTGAACGGCGGCAGGTCGTTCACCCGCACCTCGGACCAGGTGTAAAGCGTGCCGGTGCCGGCGGCCCGTTCCCAGGTGACGTTCTGGCTCCAGCACGAGGGGCAGAACGGGCGGGGGTAGAGGTGCGCCTTGCCGCAGTCGCCGCAGCGGCGGATCAGCAGCTCGCCCTTGCGGGCGGCGTCCCACCAGGGCGCGGTCTCCTCCTCGATCGTCGGCAGATCGAACCGTGGACCGCTCATGCCCGCCTCCTTGGCGCCGCGACCGCGGATCCCGCGACGACGGCCGCGCCCTCCGCGTTGACCAGCTGGCAGTCGAGCTCGACGAGGCCGGTGGCCTCGTCCCTGCTCGTCACCGTGATGTCGGTGCTCAGCACGTCGCCCGGCCAGGCCTGCGTCGTGAAGCGCACCTTGTAGCCGCGCAGGTTACCGATGCCGACGAGGTCGGTCAGCGCGGTCGCGAGCACCCCGGCCGAGAACATGCCGTGCCCGAAGACGCTCTTCATGCCGGCGGCGCGCGCCCGCTCGTCGTCGTGGTGCAGGGGGTTGAAGTCGTGGGACGCGCCCGCGTAGCGGACCAGGTCCGTCCGGGTCAGCGTAAGAGTGCGTACCGGCGCCTTCCCGCCCACCTCGAGGTCCTCGAAGTAGACGGCACCCTTCTCCGTCTCCGTGCCCGGCTCGGCGGCCTCGGCGGGCGCCGTTGCGTCGTCCATGCGCTCTCCCGGCGGTGCTGTCCATGGGGTGCTGTCAAGGAGCGGTGCCCGGGACGGCGCCGGTGCAGGCACTCGAACCCGTAATCGGATAGTATATACAAAATTCGGGGTAGGCCGGAGTCTTCGCCGGATCGGCGGGCTCGGTGGGCGAGTGGCGGGGCGTAGTCAGCTTGGGGGCGGGCCCGTCGCCGTTGGCCACCTGATGGCGGGCCGTAGGTGGTACGGCACCGGCTGAATAGGTCGGATGAAGCGGTACCAGACTGGTACGGGGCGAGGAGGACGTATGACGGGGCAGGTGGCCGTCGTCGGCGCGGCGCTGTCGGACTGCGGGCGGGTCGACAACGCGACCCCGTTCGCGCTGCACTACCAGGCGGCCGCCCGCGCCCTCGCTGACGCGGGCCTCAGCCATGCGGACGTCGACGGCTTCGGCTCCACCGGGCTTGGCGTGCTGGCGCCGGTCGAGCTGGCCGAATACCTCGGCCTGCGCCCGACGTGGGTCGACTCGACCGGCGTCGGTGGCTCCACCTGGGAGGTCATGCTCGAGCACGCCGTCGACGCGATCAAGGCTGGCACGGCGCACACCGTCCTGCTGGCGTACGGCTCGACGGCCCGTGCCGACCTGAAGAAGCGGCTGCGCACCGCGAACCTGTCGCTGTCGACCCGCGGCCCGAGCCAGTTCGAGGCGCCTTGGGGGCACACGCTCATCGCCAAGTACGCGATGACGGCACGGCGGCACATGCACGAGTTCGGCACAACGATCGAGCAGTTCGCGAACATCGCGGTCGACACCCGGTACAACGCGGGCCTCAATCCCGACGCGATGTACCGGGACCCGATCACGGTCGACGACGTGTTGTCCGCCTCGATGGTGGCCACTCCGTTCACCAAGCTGCACTGCTGCATCCGCAGCGACGGCGGCGGCGCGGTGGTACTGACCTCCGCCGAGCGCGCCGCCGATCTGCCGCGCCCCGCGGTGCGGGTACTGGGCACGGGCACCGCCAGCAACGTCACGACGATGTCGGAGTGGACCGACTTCACGGTGTCGCCGGCGGCGGTTTCCGGGAAGCTGGCGTTCGAGCGCGCCGGGCTCACCCCGGCCGACGTCGACGTCTGCCAGTTCTACGACTCCTTCACCTCCACGGTGCTGCTCACTTTCGAGGCGCTCGGCTTCTGCGGTCGCGGCGAGGGCGGTGCCTACCTGGAGGGCGCCGCGATGCGGGTCGGCGGGCGGATGCCGACCAACACCGACGGGGGCGGCCTATCCGCCTGCCATCCCGGCATGCGCGGGATCTTCCTGCTGGTGGAGGCCGTCCGACAGCTGCGCGGCGAGGCGGCCGGCCGACAGGTCCCCGGCGCCAGAGTGGCGTGTGTCAACGGGACCGGTGGCTGGTTCTCGTCCACCTCGACCGTCCTGCTGGGCGTCGACTGATGCCGCCAGCCTCCCCGCCCGGCGCGTGCCGGCCCGGTGCGCGCGGGCGCCGCCCGCACTGGTCGGCCCGCGGGTGGCGGAACTGGCAGCCGAGTCAGACGTGACCCTTGTTACATCGAGGTCGGATTGCATATCATATCCACTCTCAACTGCCGTATGGCTGCACCAGGAGGCCCCATGTCGTCTGGCGGTACTGAGTCGATGGGCGGTACCGAGTCGGTGACGGCCGCGACACCGACGCCACGGCCGTCACCGGCCGGACCGGCCGCGACAGCCGTCGCCGAGCCACTGCTGCGCCTGACCAGCATCAGCAAGCGGTTCGGCGGTGTCCAGGCGCTTACCGACGTCTCGCTGGACGTCGCGCCGGGAATGGTGCGCGGGCTCATCGGCCCGAACGGTGCGGGCAAGACGACGCTGTTCGACGTCGTCTCCGGCATCACCGCGGCGACGACCGGCAAGGTCGAGTTCGGTGGCCAGGACATCACGAGGCTGACCTCCACCGGCCGCTCGCGCCTCGGGATGCGCCGCACCTTCCAGCGGGCCCAGGTGTTCAGCTGGCTGTCCGTCGAGGACAACGTGCTCGCGGCGCTGGAGTGGCGCGGCGGTGGTGGCGGCGTGCTCGCCGACCTGGTCGCCTGGCCGAAGCGGCGCTCGCTGGAGAAGGACCGCCGCGAGCAGGTGGACGAGGTGCTCGAATGGTGCGGCCTGGCCGACAGCCGCCGGGTCGCCGCCGGTTCGCTGCCGCTCGGCCTTCAGCGCCTCGTCGAGCTCGCCCGGGCGATCGTCGACACTCCGACGCTGCTGCTGCTCGACGAGCCGACCTCCGGGCTCGACCACGCCGAGTCCGAACGCTTCGGCGACCTGGTCCAGTCGCTGCGTGGCAGGGGCACCGCGGTGCTGCTCGTCGAGCACGATGCCGGTTTCGTCATGCGCATGTGCGACCGGATCGCCGTGCTCAACCTCGGTTCGGTGCTGGCGGAGGGCACACCGGCCGAGATCCAGGCCGACGAGGCCGTCCGCGATGCATATCTCGGCTAGCGCCAGCGCGTTGGCCGCGGCACAGCGGCACAGCGGCACAGCTCCACCCCGGTCCTGGCGGCTGCCCGCCCGCCGGCACCGGGTTTCCGGACGCCGCGTCCGCGCGGCTTCATGCGCGGACGCCATAAGGAGGAGTTCGTGACCGAGTTCTTCAACCTGGTGGTCTCGGGGCTGGTCACCGGTGCGTTATACGCGATCCTCGCGTCCGGCCTGACCCTGAGCTATCAGACGTCCGGTGTCTTCAACTTCGGCCAGGGTGGCGTCGCCTTCTCGACGGCCTACCTGTTCTTCCAGCTGAACACCGGCCAAGGTCTGCCGATCGTGCCGAGCGCGATCATCTGTGTCGGCATATTCGCGCCCCTGCTGGGCTGGTTGCTGCACCGGGTGCTGTTCAACCCGCTGCGGGAGGCGTCGATCGCCGCCCGCATGGTGGCCTCGCTCGGCCTGCTGATCGCCCTGCCCTCACTCGGGCTGTGGATCGTGGCCCTGCTGAAGGACAAGGCGCACTGGGATCTGCCCGCGATCGAGGACGTCTACCGGATCCCCGGCCTCGGTCCGAGCCCGAAGAAGATCCACGTCATCGGCGACGGCCTGGTCATCGACAGCGACCAGCTTGCGATGCTCGGTGCGGCGATCTTCTCGGCGGCGCTGCTCTACTACCTGGTCCGGCGCACCCGGATCGGCCTGGAGATGCGGGCCTCGGTCAGCCGGCCGAACCTCGCCGCCCTACGCGGGGTCGACCCGGACCGTGCCTCCGCCATCTCCTGGATCACCTCGTGTGGGCTCGCGGGCCTGGTGGGCGTTCTGCTCGCGCCGATGTTCGGCCTGAGCTCGTTCAGCTACAACACGCTGCTGTTCATCTCGATCCCGGCCGTCGTCCTCGGCCGGATGGCCTCGATCCCGATCGCGATGCTCGGCGGCCTGCTGCTCGGCGTGGCGCAGAACCTGGTCGACGGCTACGTCGACCTCGACATCACCGGGTTCCGCACCGCGGTGCCGTTCATCATCCTGTTCGGCCTGCTGATCTACTTCGGCGCGGAGCGCGGCCGCAGCGCCGGCACGACGCTGGAGGAGAAGCCGCCGGCGGACGCGCTGGGGGAGCACGGGTCGCCCTGGCAGCGGCGCATCCTCTGGGGGATCGGCACCGTCGGCCTGCTGGCCTACACCGCCTGGGGCGCGACCGACTTCTGGGCCGGCCTGCTCGCCCAGGGCCTGGCAACGTCGATCGTGCTGCTGTCCTTCACGGTCGTCACCGGCATCGGCGGCATGGTGAGCCTCGCGCAGGCGGCCTTCGTGCTCGCCGGCGCGTTCACGGCGGGCATCCTTCTCGACGGCGGGGTCCCGTTCCTGCCCGCGCTGATCGCCGGCACGCTGGTCTCGGCGATCATCGGCCTGATCGTGGCGCTGCCGACCCGCCGGCTCGGCGGCCTGCCGCTGGCGCTCTCGACGCTGGCGCTCGCCTACGTCGGGCAGAACCTGCTCTTCCAGATCCGGAGCATCTCCAACGGCTCCGGCGGCTGGGCGGTGACCCCGGGGCACATCGGCGGGATCGACCTGTCCAACCCGCGCTGGCTGGTGCTGCTCATGCTGCTGCTGGTCGGCCTCGGTGTCTGGGTCGTGCACGCCCTGCGCTCCTCCAGCACCGGACGGGCGATGCTCGCCGTCCGCTCCAGCGAGGCGGGCGCCCGCACCAGCGGCATCGCCGTCGACCGGATGAAGCTGCTGGTGTTCGTGATCTCCGCGGGCATCGCCGGCTTCGGCGGCGTCATGCTGGCGGCAAGCCGCGGCCGGGTCACCAACACCGACTACGACGCCCTGCTCGGCCTGGTGTGGCTGGCCACCACGGTCACGCTGTCCATCCGACGGCCGGCCGGCGCGGTGCTGGCGGGCCTCGTCATGGCGCTCGCGCCGCAGGCACTCGAGGGCGTCCCGGCGTCGAGCTACTTCATGCAGATGCTGTTCGGCCTCGGCGCGATCGGCCTCGCGCGCGACCCGGAGGGCGGCCTGTCCGCCGGGGCACGGGCCAAGCGCGAGCGGACCGCGCGCAAGGCGGCCAGGCAGCAGGCGGCCGCGACGGTTGGCACGGCCGGGGCGGACGCGCCCGCGACGACGCTGCCCGCGACGACGCTGCGGCCGCTGCCCGTGGCCACGACGTCCCCGGTCGCGGCCACGGACGGGGACCGGGCGTCGGCGGAGCCGGTGCTGCGGATCGCCGGCCTGAAGGCCGGCTACGACGAGATCGAGGTGCTGCACGGCATCGACCTGACCGTCGGCGCCGGCGAGGCGGTCGCGCTGCTCGGCAGCAACGGTGCCGGCAAGACGACACTGTGCTCGGTCGTCGGCGGCCTGGTCCCGATCCGCGCGGGCGGCGTGTGGCTCGCCGGTCAGGACGTCACCCGGGTGCCGGCGCGGCGCCGCGAGCGCGACAGCGTCTACCTCGCGCCCGAGGGCCGTGGCATCTTCCCCGACCTGACGGTCGAGGAGAACCTGATGCTGTGGCTGCGCGCGGCCGAGGAGCGGCAGACCGCGTACGCGGCCTTCCCGCTGCTCAAGGACCGGCGCAACCAGGCGGCGGGCACCCTGTCCGGCGGTGAGCAGCAGATGCTCACGCTCGCGCCGGCGCTCGTGCGGCCGCCGAGGCTGCTCGTCGCCGACGAGCCGTCGCTCGGCCTCGCGCCGCTCATCATCGGGCAGATCTTCGACGCGCTGCGGCAGTTGCAGAGCCAGGGCACCACGCTGCTGATCGCCGAGGAGAAGACCCGCGACGCGCTGGCGATCGCCGACCGGGTCGCGTTCCTCACCGTCGGCCACATCACCTGGACGGGTCCGGCGGCCGAGGTCGACGCCGAGCGTCTGGCCACCGCCTACCTGGGCATCATCCCCGAGGCTGCCGAGGCGGCGGTGGCCGGCGCGCGGCCGCTCGACGCCGTCGCGACCTCCGGCGCGGGTGGCGGCCCGCGCGTCGACCTGGAGGACTGACGCATGCCGCGCAGGCCCGTGACCGCGCGACGCCTCGCCGTGATGGCCCGGCCGACGGCCCGGCGGCGCGGCACGGCCGGACACGAGCGGTAAAGGACGTGTTCGGCGTGACGCGGACCGTGTACCCGTCCGCTGTCTTCTCCCGGTTCCGGAATCCGCGGCTCCCCGGGCCGGGCGCCGCGTGGTCACAAATGGGTATGGCTGCGGTAACTCGCGGTCTCTCGGGTATCGGATCCAGGTGTCCTCAGGGTGGTACCGATGGAGCAAAAGTGACGGACGCGATGTCCGGGCGAACGCCTAGAGCGACGATGTCACCACTGCCCAGTCGTATACTTCCTGCAAGTTCCCCGCGGTCCGCTGCCCGCGCGGGAACACGGCGGGTCACCTGTTCGCCGGCCTCGGCCGGCTTCCCGGCGGCCCGTGATGCCTTCCCAGCAGAAAGGTTCCCGCCGAGGCCGCGGAAGGCACGGCGAGGACCCGGCCTTCCTGGACCCCCGGGCGAGCTCTCGCCGTTGTGGGGTATCCACTGGTCCGCGTGCGGACTGGTGGGTGGGCGTTTCGCTCGACCCAGTCGAAGGAGCCAGCAACTCGGCACCCTGGACCTGAGCTGAAGGAGCCGGCCATACCTCCCAACCGCCGGACGGCGACCGCGGTGAGCCCGCTTGGGCACCACGCCCCGGGCAAGCGGTCCGTCGTCGACCGCAGGAGCAGCGGAAGCCAGGTCGCCGACCACATCCGGGGCTTGATCTTCGCCGGCACCCTGCGCCAGGGCGACCACGTCCGCCAGGACGAGATCGCCGAGGAGCTGGGTGTCAGCCGCATTCCCGTGCGCGAGGCGATGATCGCGCTGGAGAGCGAAGGCTGGATCTCGATCGAGCCCCACCGCGGCGCGTTCGTCCACGGCCTGGATCTGAACTCGGTGCGCGACCACTACGCGCTGCTTGGCCAGCTGTACGGCCTGGCCTCCGAACGGGCCACCGAGCGGGGCGACGACGACGGCATCGAGGCGCTGTCCACGGCCGAGCGCGCGCTGCGCGCGGCGGAGGACCCCGACGATGTCCTGCACGCCAACGAGGCCTATATTCGCCAGATTTTCGCGATGGCGCAGTCACCTCGGCTGTCGTCGTTCGGCCGGCTGATGACGGGCGTCATTCCGGGCAACTTCTTCGCGCTCGTTCCCGGCACGATCCAGCCGCAGAAGCGCGGCATCGCCGCGGTCAACCGGGCCATAAGGGCCCGCAACGGCCAGCGCGCCTCCGTGGAGTTCGTCAAGATGCTGCGCGGTCACGGCGACCTCGTCGTCGACCTCCTCAAGTCCCGCAACATCCTCTGGAGCCCGGAGGACTGACCCGGCGTTGAGTCGTGGCCGACGGCGGTGCGTTTCGGGCACCGCCTTCGGCCACAAACAATCTCGGGAAGGCGGGGACCGCGACCGACGCGGTGGGTCAGCGCTTCTCGTAGGTGATACCGGCGGCTTCGGCGTCCCAGGTGGTGGGAGTGACGCCCTCGGCGCGCAGGTCACGCTTGAGGACGCGGCCCACGGGGCTGCGGGGCAGCTCGTCGCGGAACTCGATGTAGCGGGGGATCGCGAAGTACGGCAGCGCGTCCACGCACCAGCGGAAGAGCTGCTCCTCGGTGAGCGTCGAGCCCTCCCTGCGGGTCGCCGTCACCTTCACGTCGTCCTCGGTGAGCTTGCTGAAGACGGCGTGCACGGCGACGTCGGCGAGCTCGCCGTGGCCCATGAGGATGCGCTCGACCTCGAAGCTGGAGATGTTCTCGCCGCGTCGGCGCAGGTAGTCGGCCTTGCGGTCGACGAAGAAGAGGAAGTCGTCGGAGTCGATCCGGCCGATGTCGCCGGTGTGGTACCACCAGTTCCTGCTGGTCTCGACGGTCGCCTCCGGCCGGCCCCAGTAGCCCTCGAACATGACGTGCGCGAGCTTCGGCCGGATGACGATCTCGCCGTCGGTGCCGCGGGGGAGCTCGTTGTCCTCGTCGTCGAAGACGCGGACGTCGAAGTAGTCCTTGTTGATCATGCCGGCGGCCCGCGGCCTGTTGCGCGCACCGGGCGGCAGGCTGGAGATCAGGCTCGCCTCGGTGACGCCGTAGGCGCCGGAGAACGTGTCGATGCCGAACCGGCCGCGCAGGATGTCGTCGACCTCGGGCGGCAGCGGGGCGGCGCCCATCATCCGCAGCGACGTGTTCGCCTCGGGCGCGCCGGACTTCGGCATCTCCGGCCGGTCGACGTCGTGGGCCAGCAGGTAGGCCATCGTGCCGAGCGTCGAGGTCAGGGTCGCGCCGGCGCGGTTCATCTCCGGCCAGAAGTTCGAGACCGAGAACTTCCGGTAGATCGCGGAGCGCCCGCCGAAGACCAGCGCGCCGATCACGGCGGTGGTCAGCGCGTTGTAGTGGAACAGCGGCAGCGGCGTCCACAGCACGTCGTCAGCGGTCCGCCCCCAGGTGACGCCGATCTGGGTGGCCAGCGCCTCGTGGTAGTTGTGGCTGAGCATGCAGCCCTTCGACGGACCGGTCGTGCCGCCGGTGTAGATGAACGTCGCGAGGTCCGACGGCCGGCGCTCAACCGGGGCGGCGAGCGGGCTCGCGTTCGCCAGGTCGTCCCAGCGGTGGGATGTGGTGCCCGGGAAGTCGACCGGCTCTGGCCCGGTCACGACGACGTGGCGCAGCGCCTCGAGGTCGCCGGTGACGGCCCGCGCCCGGTCGGCCAGGTCGGCGGCGACGACGAGCACGGTCGCGCCCGAGTCGCGCAGCTGGTGGCGCAGGTACTCGCCCTTGTAGGCGGTGTTGATCGGTACCGCGATGCCGCCGGCCCACTGGGTGGACCACCAGACGAGCATCGCCTCCGGCGAGTTCTCGAGCAGGCTCGCGACCCGGTCGCCCGGCTGGACGCCGAGCTCGCGCACCAGCGCGGCACCGAGAGCCGCGGCCGTCTGGGCGACGCCGGCCGCGCTGAACTTGGCGCCGTTCACGTCGAGGTACTCCGAGTCCGGGTCCTTCTCGGTGCGTGCCAGCAGCAGCGCGGTCGTGGTGTGCCGGGGAGCGCTACCCCAGACGCCGTCGGTCACGTGGCTCTCCCGCTTCTCGTCGTCGGGTGGACGGGTCTTGTGAATCAGCGAACAACGTTGTTGAATGATGGTTCAGTGATCGCGGCGGTCGGTTGGACGCTCGACGCCAGCCCAGGCCGCGAGGCCTGATCGTATATCTTATCCACTCTGCGTCCACTGCTTCGGAGGCAGCACATGACGATCTCGAGCGAGGCTCGCTTATCCCAGCAGGCGACACGGGCGGAACCCTTGGGACAGCCTGCGCAGCCTCCCGCGGACAGCCTCTACCAGGGTGTCGAGGTCCCGACCGTTACTGGGCCCCTCACGGAGCTGGTCGGCCTCCCGATGCCGCAGTGTCCGGACACCGTCACCGACCTCTCGATGCGCTACCGGGTCCGCCGCGAGCGGCGGCCGCGTTTCCCCTTCCCGATCCCGAACGGCTGGTTCATCGTCGCCACCGCCGACGAGCTCGCGCCCGGCCAGGTCAAGCCGCTGTACTACTTCGGCCGCGACCTGGTGCTCTTCCGGGGCGCCGACGGCACCCCGCACCTGCTGGACGCCTACTGCCCCCACCTGGGCGCCCACCTGGGTGCCGGCGGCCGGGTCGTCGGCGGCACCCTGCAGTGCCCGTTCCACGGCTGGCGGTTCGACGGCCAGAGCGGCACCTGCGTCGAGGTGCCCTACGACGACGTCGACCACATCCCGAAGACGGCCACCGCCCGCACCTACCCGACGCTCGAGCGCAACCACATGATCTGGGCCTGGCACCACCTGGAGGGCAAGGAGCCCTTCTACGACGTGCCCGAGGTGCCCGAGTTCCACGACGACGACTGGTCACCCATCGTCGTCCGCGACTTCGAGGTCGCCAGCTGCTGCCAGGAGATGGCGGAGAACAACGTCGACACCCCGCACTTCAAGTTCGTGCACGGCACCGAGGCGGTCCCGGAGGAGGAGTTCCACACCGACGGGCACCACAAGCGCACCGTCGCCCTCGACGGCGCCTTCGTCCGGGAGGGCTTCGGCCTGGGCCTCGGCGTGCTGCGGGTGCGCGATTACACCACGTTCCTGAGCTCCACGACGCCGATCGACGAGGAGCACGTCCACTGCCGGTGGATCTTCACCTCGCCGCGTTCGCTCGGCGATGGCACCGCCGAGGCCGCGGCCGACAGCTTCGTCGCCGGCGTCAGCCAGGACTTCCCAATCTGGGAGAACAAGATCTACAAGGACCCGCCGGTCCTGCGGCCTTCCGAGAAGGGCGTCACCGAGCACCGCCGCTGGTGCGAGCAGTTCTACTCCTACCCCGACGCCTGAGTACCGGCCCCGGAGCCTGAGCGCCGCCCCGGTGCGCGGGCCATCCCCCGAGACGTCACCCGAGAACCAACCACCGCCAGATCTACGTCTGTGAAGGAGATCCCATGGCCAACCGGTGGGTACATGAGGTCAAGAAGTTATCCGATGGCGAGCAGCAGGACCTGGGAGCCGGCCTGCCGCCGATCCCGTCCCTGGAGGTCGTCTACCTGACCGACCCGGACGTGCTGGCCGCCCTCCTGCCGCCGCCGCTGACCCCGCCGGCCGAGCCCCGCGTCCACGTCCGGGTCAGCGACATCGACCTGATGTTCGGCGCCCACCGGTACAAGGAGATGGTCGGCTTCCTCGCCGTCGACGCGGTGTACGACGGTGTGACGGGGGAGTACCCGCTGCTCATCCCGATCGACCTCGAAAGCGCGCTCGCGATCAGCCGGGAGCGCAACGGCGAGCCGAAGAAGCTCGCCGACATCGAGCTCACCCGCTCTGGCGACCACGTCGAGGGCCGGATCACCCGCAACGGCGTCACATTCGTGGAGATCGTCGGTGACGTCACCGGTGCCCTGCCGGTGCCGGAGCCCTACCCGTCGTCGCAGTGGTGGTACAAGTTCATGCCCGCTGTGTCCGGCACCGGCTTCGACGGCGACCCGCTGCTCGTCCGCTACGACCAGGTCCGCACTCCGGTCACCGTCGAGAAGGTCGAGGGCAAGCTCGTGCTGCGCGACGAGCCGACGGCCCCGATCGTCGACCTGCCCATGCTCGAGACCGTCTCGATCACGTGGACGACCCGGTCGTCGAAGGCCAGGACCAGCGTCGTCGGCCCGGTCGACCCGGTCGCCTTCGAGCCGTTCGCCCACAGCCGCTACGACCACTGACGGCGGGAGTGCACCGGCCATGAGTGAGAAGTACCTGCTGATCTCCACCGACACCCACGCGGGCCTGCCGCCCGAGCGGTACCGCGAGTACATCGACCCGAAGTACCGGGCGGCGTTCGACGAGTCCCTCGCGAACGACGTCACGCAGTCCCAGCTGATCAACCAGGACGAGCACCGCAGGTTCCTCGCCGAGTGGGACTCCGAGATCGGCGGCCACGGCGGCATGGCCGGGTCCTGGGACCCGGTGGTGCGTACCAAGGAGCTCGACGGCGAGGGTGTGGCCGCCGAGGTCGTCTTCCCGGACGCGGACGCGGCCGGCGTCGGCGGCGTCTCGGCGTCGCCGTTCGGCTCGGGGCTCGGCCTGTCGGGCGACTGCGACCCGGAGCTGGTCATGGCCGGCGCCTGGGCGCACAACCGGTGGCTGGCCGAGTTCTGCCAGCACGACCCGCACCGCCGCTACGGCGTCGCGATCGTGCCGGCGCTTCACGACGTCGCCGCGGCGGTCGGGCTGGTCGAGTGGACGGCCGAGCACGGCCTGCGCGGCGGCATCATGATCCCGGCCAAGTGGGGCAGTTACCCGGCCTACAACGACCCGGTCTACGACCCGCTGTGGGCGGCGTGCGCGGACGCGGGCGTGGTGGTGCACACCCACTCCGGCGTCGGCCCGACCGACTACACCTGGGGGCCGGGCCTGCTCGCGATCTACGCCATGGAGGCCTACTGGTGGGCCGCCCGGCCGTTCTGGGCGCTGCTGCTCGGCGGCGTCTTCGAGCGCCACCCCACGCTGCGGTACGCGATCGCGGAGAACGGTGCCTGGTGGGTGCCGGACGTCCTCACCCGGATGGACTCGAAGTGGGAGGGCGACCACCCCACTCGCAAGTACGGGCCGTCGACGTTCCGGGACGGGATGACGATGAAGCCGTCGGACTACTACCGGCGCAACATCTGGCTCGCGAGCTCGGTGATGGGCGAGGTCGAGGTCGCGCGGCGGCACGACGTCGGCGTCGACCGGCTGATGTGGGGCCACGACTACCCGCACCCGGAGGGCACCTGGCCGCACACCCGGGAGTGGCTGCGAGAGCGGTTCGGCGACGTCCCCGAGGCGGAGGCACGGCGCATCCTGGGCCTCAACGCCGTCGACCTGTACGGGTTCGACCTCGCGGCGCTGGCCCCGGTCGTGGACCGGATCGGCCCCGACCCGGAGGAGATCCACGGCTCGGCGAGCGGCTCGGGCGAGGAAAGCGGGACGGCATGAGCGCCACCCTCACGGACTTCGCCGGCAAGGTCGTCGTCATCACCGGCGGGGCGGCCGGCATCGGCCGCGCCCTGGGCGAGGCGTTCGGCCGGGCCGGCGCCGTCGTGGTGCTCGCCGACATCGAGAAGGGCGCGCTGGACGCCACCGCCGCGGAGCTGTCCGCCGCTACCGGCGCGGAGGTCAGCGGCGTCGTCACCGACGTCTCCGACCCGGCGTCGGTCGAGGCACTGGCCGACGACGTGTTCCGCCGCCACGGGCGCACCCATGTGCTGGTCAACAACGCCGGGGTCGGGCCGCCGTCGGCCAAGGCATGGGAGACCACACCGAACGACTGGCGCTGGACGTTCGGAGTGAACGTCTACGGCGTCGCCAACGGGGTGCGGGCGTTTCTGCCGCGCATGATCGCCTCCGGCGAGCCGGGGCACGTCGTGAACACCTCGTCCGGAGACGGCGCGGTCGCGCCGATGCCGGGTGCCTCGGTGTACGCGGCGAGCAAGGCTGCGGTGGCGACGCTGACCGAGTGCCTCGGCGCGCAGCTCACCGAGCAGGGGCACCCGATCGGGGTGTCGCTGTTCCTGCCGGCCGGCAAGGGGCTGCTCGCCACCGGCCTGTGGACCTCGGACCGCAACCGGCCGGCGGAGCTCGCCAGGGAGGCGCCGCGGGCAACCCCGGCGCTGACGATCGAGTCGCTCACCGAGGCGGCGGCGAAGGCGGGGCACGAGCTGCCGCTGCAGCCGCTGGACGAGGTCGCCGCCGACGTGCTGCGCGGCATTCTCGCGGGCGAGTACGTCATCATGCTCGGCCGCGACGGCGCCGCCGACACCCTGCGCGAACGCGCCGAACGCTTCGCAGCCGGCCTCAACCCCACCTCGCCGGGGCACACCCTGCTACCCGTCTGACCCCCGTCCCGGCCGACTTCGCGCACCGGCGACTCGGTCACAGGTAGGCCAACGACGCGAATGCGGCCCGCACGCCAATATCGCCCGGGTGCGGGCCGCAGCCGTCACGATGGCCATTGAAACTTCACATCGGCCCGACGCAGCTGCATGACATGCGATCGCAGGTCCCCGTCCTCACGATCGTGGCCCGGTGGCTCCAAGCGGTGCTGGCTGCCCTACCATGACGCGCTATGTGCGCTGCCAACGTCGCGGCATTGCGCAAGGGGGGGAAACTTCACCCTTAGCGCGCTCGCCGACGAGCTCGGGTCCGTTTCGGTGATGCTCGAATGGGGCGTCGAACTGGGCCGTCGACTCGACGCCGATGTGAGCGCCGTGCTCGTCGGCGACGACGGCCAGGCCCGGTCCAACGACGACCTCGTCTTCTACAACCAGAAGGCGGGCGGTGACGGTGCGGTCCGGCTGCGCGGCAAGGTGTCCTTCACCTCCGAACGGTTCACCGGCTTCGCCGACGTCATTGAAGTCGATGTGGACGACCTGGCGGACAGCATCGAGAAGGTCGTGCTCGCCGCGAGCATGGACCCGGCGACGGGCGGCGTCTTCGGTCAGTTGGCGTTTCTGCGATTACGACTGATGCGCAGCTCCGACTCCACCGAGCTGCTGCGTTTCGACATCCCGGACGCGACAACCGAGCGCGCTTTTGTGTTCGGGGAGATCTACCGGCGGGACGGAAAGTGGAAGTTCCGGGCCGTGGGGCAGGGCTATGACGGCGGGATCGATGCGCTCATCGCCGACTATGGCCTCGACGCCGCCACCGGCGCCGACGTCGCGACTCCCGGTTTCATGTCCGGCGAGGCCGGCGACTCTGAGGGTGACGGTGACGACCTCGTCATCGACCCGCCCACCGAGCAGATCGACATCCGCAAGATCCCTGGTGCGGATTCCATCCTCGCCACGCCGTCCACGCCCGCCCCACTGGCCGGCGTGGCGCGCGGGTGGCAGCAGGCCCGGCTGTTCCCGGTGGCTGGCATCGGCGGTGCCCAGGAGCAGGAGCGCCGGGCGACCTCCGCGCTGTTGGCTGTGCTGGCGGGCGTCGATGAACTGGGCGACATCTTCCGCGACCGGATGCGAGCGCCACGCGGCGGCCGCCTGACGACCTTCACCGAGGTGTCCTTCGCTCTCAACGGCAGTGCGTACCGTCCTGACGGAGTCATCCAGGTTGACCGGCCGGGCCAGCGACCATGGACCGGCCTGGTCGAAGTCAAGACCGGCAAGAACCTCCTCAATGACCGCCAGCTCACGGCCTACCTGCGGATCGCCCGCGACGAGGGGTTCGACGGACTGCTGACGATCTCCAACCAGATCACTTCGGTCGGCGAAGGCCACCCGCTCGAGCAGAGTCTCGCGGCACCGGACGACGTTGGCCTCTCCCATCTCTCCTGGGCAGAGATCCGCTACCACTGCCAGCTGCTCGCCCAGCACGGCGTCGCAGATAACTCCCAGGCCTACATCCTGCGGGAACTGCTGCGGTACCTCGAGCATCCCCGTTCCGGCGCGCAGATCTTCGAGGACATGGGGCGTCATTGGGTGCGGATACGTGACGGCGTCCTGCAGGGCACGCTGCGCGCGACGGACAAGGATCTGCCCAACGTCCTCGAGCGTTTCGACCAGCTGACCAGCTACCTGTGCCTGCACCTCGGCGGTCTGGCGGGACGGGCGGTGGTCCCGCTGGTGCATGCCGGCACGGACCGCCTCCGGCGCCGTGAGTACCTCGGCGATGAGCTGTGCCGACTGGGTAGCCTCACGGCGTCGCTGTCCCTGACCGGGGTCACCGGGCCGTTGACCCTGACAGCGAACCTGCGCACCAGCAAAGTGACCTGCTCCTTCCCGGTCGAACCGACGCCAAGGCGGCCTCCGGGTGCGGCCGTCGACTGGTTGCTGGGCCGGCTCGACGGTGCCTCCGGCCGCCTACGGGCCGAGGCCGTGTACGCCGCTGCCCCGAGCGGGGCCGAGACCAGCACCCGCGCCGAGACGCTGTCCACGATCCGCCGCCGGCCTACGGTGCTGCTCATGGCCCCGCCGGATGAGATCCGTCGATTCGTGGTCTCGGCGAGCTGGCCGCTCGGGTCGAAACGGGGCCGCGGCAAGGACACCTTCATCACGTCGGTCGTCACGGCCGTCGAGAAGTTCCATGGCGCGGTCGTGACCGCGCTGGCCACCGCCACGTCGTCATCTGCCTAGCGGCGACGCTGCGCGGAGGGCTTGTTGCCGATGCTGTAGTCCGGCTTCCGAGCCCGAGACCTCGGCGCGGGGCAGTAGGCCATCGATCGCCACGCAGATGGCAGATGCGCGCCTTTGACCTCGGGATACCTTTGGCGATGGCATCGACCGCTGATTCTTTGGCATTCCCGGCTTAGATCTCCAGGAATCTACCTTCGGGTTTCTAAATGCCGCCAGTGGCGCTCGCCGAAATGGCGAGAGCTGGACAGGTGTTCGAATATGTGGTTCCGTGGAGGCATGCTCGAGCTGCCCGTCTCCGAGGAACCGGAAGACCGGTCGGCGCAGGTACCGGCCGGCCTAAATTCTGGAATCCATCCCGACTCGCCGACCGTCGGCGGCGGTGTGGCAGGAAACGGGTGCGAAAACGGTGCGACGCCGGATTTCGGCGGCGGCTTTTTCGTTGGCGGGAATGGGATTGGTTCTGGCGGGCGGCATCACGCGCTGGCTCAGCTGGACGCGGTGGTCGGTGGTTTGAAGGCGCTGGCCGGGGTGAACCTGTGGGCGCTGTCGGAGCTGGAGGTGCTGGAGTTCCTCGACGGGGTGGAACAGGGGCGGAGGCTGCTGGCCGGGGTGCTGTTCGCGGTTGTGCGGGACCTGGGTGGGCGGGACCTACGGGGAGTGTTCGGGGAGGAGGACCTGCCCTCGACCGTCGAGCTTGTGCGCTCGCAGCTGAAGGCGCGCCCCGCTGACGCCCGCCGAACCGTGGACCTGGCCCGCGACCTCGACGCGGCCTACCTCCGCACCGGCCAGGCTCTCACCCGGGCCGCGATCAGTCAGGACCAGGCCGCCGTCATCGTCGGCGCGCTGCGGGCGCTGCCGTCGGACACGCCGGGGGAGCAGCGGGACTGGGCGGAGGAGTTCCTGCTCGCCCAGGCGGAGGTCCTGGATGCCGGTGATCTGGCGGCGCTCGGTCGTACGATCCGCGATCGGCTGCGTGACCAGCTGCACCCGCCCGGCTCGGACCCTGGCGACACCGGTGACCAGGCGCGGCGCCGTGAGCTGCACCTGACCGACCAGCCCGACGGCACGACCCGTCTGCACGGGACACTGGATGCTGAGGGTGCCGCGGCGTTGCGCGCCGCGCTGGAGCCACTGTCCAAGCCCAAGCCGCTCGGCGAGAACCCCGAGGACCACCGCACGGTCGCCCAGCGACGTGCCGATGCTCTGATCGAGATCACCGAACGGGTCCTGGCCAGTGGCGCCCTGCCGCTTGCTCGGGGCACCCGGCCACACGTCGCCGTCACCACCACCCTGAACGGGCTGCTCGGCCAGGACGGCGCCCTCCCGGCCACCACCGGCCACGGCCTGCCGCTTTCCCGCGCCGTCCTGGAAAGGATCTGCTGCGACGCCGACGTCACCCATATCCTCCTGTCCCAGGAGGGAATGCCGCTGGAACTCGGCCGGACCCGCCGGATCGTCCCGCCCTGGCTACGCCGTGCCCTGGCCGTCCGGGACGGCGGCTGTGCCTTTCCCAACTGCACGCGCACAACCGCGTTCGCCGACGCCCATCACATCATTCCGTGGATGTGCGGCGGAAGGACGGATCTTTCCAACACCGTCCTACTGTGCGGTTTTCACCACCGGGTTGTGCATCGAGGAGAATGGGCCGTCATGATGGGCCCGGACGGCCATCCCTACTTCGTCCCGCCCTACTCCGTTGATCCTCAGCGCAAGCCCCGCCGAAATCCGCTACACCGCAGTTTCGACCATCTTTACCGCGGAATCTGGGAACCTCCGGTCCACGTGGACGACGCTCGACACGACGGCGAGCCGATCCGGCTGCCCGTCGATGACTGCCTCGCCGCCGAGGTGTCCGTCTGCCCCGAGGCGGCCTGGCCCGGCGATCGCTCCGACGCCCTCTTCGATGACGCCCTCCTTCGAGAGGACCACGGAGACGACGAGTACGATCACAGCGCCCCGGCAGCCGGCGGCACCGGCCCGCCCGCCAGCGGATCAGCACCCGGCCAGCCAGAACCACCCGGCTGACCCGCTCCGGCAGGCCGCGCTGGTCGCAGGTCCGGCGCCGTGCGTCAGACGGCCGAGATCCGGCCCCTGGCGCGCCGTCGTGTCGACGTCAGGCCGGCTTGCGGCCGCCTCGCGCGGGCGCGGCGCCATCCTGTTCCGAGAGGCGGCGTTCATCTTCGCGAACGCCTTCCACGCCCCGCCGGCTCGGACACAGACACTAGGATCTTGTTGTGGTCGAGCTGTCGGACGGCACGCTGTTGTGGACCGCGGTCAGTGGTGATGGACCACCTCTTCTGCTGTGCCATGGTGGGCCAGGACTGTGGGATTACCTCGCGCCCCTTGCCGCGCTGCTGGATGACGTGTTCACGGTGATCCGGTTCGATCAGCGCGGCTGCGGACGGTCCACCGACCGCGGCGGTGGGCGGTTCACCATCGAGCAGGCTGTGAACGATCTGGAGCAGCTGCGGGCCGCGCTAGGAGTGGACCATTGGGGCGTGGTCGGGCACTCCTGGGGCGCCGAGCTCGCCCTGCGCTACGCCGCGCATTTTCCCGATCGGGTCACCGGCGTCGTCTACGTCGCCGGGGTCGGTGCGGGCGATGGATTTCGGGATGGATACGTCTCCGAGCGGGAGCGCCGCCTGGGCGCGGACCTGCCTCGGTGGATGGAGCTTGGCAGTCGCCAACGCAACCCAGCCGAGGAGCGGGAGTGGTGCCTGCTGCAGTGGCGGCCTGATTTCTCGCCTGGTCCCGCGGCGATCGAGCACGCCGCCGCGCTGTGGGCTACCCGCCCCCCGCACGTCGGGGTGAACACCGCGGCCTATCGGCAGCTCTGGGCGGATCGCGACACGGTGGATCTCCTCACCCTTGCCGCCGACCTGCGCCGACCGGTGACCATGCTGCTCGGCTCGGACGACCCGCGCCCCTGGCAGGCGACCGACTCCCTGTTCGTGGCCCTGCCCGCCGGAAACCGGATCGTGTTCAGCGCCGCCGGGCACGCCCCCTGGGCCGAACAGCCATCCGCTATCCGCGCGGCGATCCTGACGGCCTTCGCCACGGTGCCAGGACCGTCCCGGAGGCCTCCGCGCCAAGCGTGTTAGTTGAATAATGTATATAACCTGCGTATGGTGGGCCCGTCGGGGTCGCCGCCGAACGCCGGTCGGGGGCGACCCCGATGATCTGTCTTCCGGTGTCGTCGGGATGGGAGACCTGTTGCGGCGCGGTGCGCCGGCGCGTCACGGTGTGACCGACCAGGAGTCGGCTGACCGCCGACCGCGGGACTGTCGGTGGAGGATGAATGCGTGACGCGGTGATCTGCAGCCCGGTGCGGACCCCGGTGGGTGGCTACGGGGGTTCGCTCCGGCCGTTGGCCGTCCACGAGCTCGGCGCCGCCGTCGTGCGTGGTCTGGTGGAGCGGACGGGGCTTGCGGCGGCGGACGTCGACGACGTGCTGTTCGGGTGCTGCTATCCGAGCATGGACGCGCCGGCGCTGGGCCGGGTCGTGGCGCTGGACGCGGGGCTTGGGGTCGAGGTTCCCGGCCTGCAGGTCGACCGCCGCTGCGGCTCCGGGGTGCAGACCCTGGTCACCGCGGCGATGCAGGTGCAGACCGGCGTCAGTGACCTGATCATCGCCGGCGGCGCGGAGAGCATGAGCAACGCGCCGTTCTTCTCCCATGAGAGCCGCTGGGGCGTGCGCGGCGGCGGGCTGACCTTCCACGACGCGCTCGCGCGCGGGCGGGTCACCGCGGGCGGCCGGAACTTCCCCGTCCCGGGCGGGATGATCGAGACGGCGGAGAACCTGCGCAAGGAGTACTCGATCCCCCGGGCGGAACAGGACGAGCTGGCACTGCGCTCGCACCAGCGCGCCGTCGCCGCCCAGCGGTCCGGCAGGTTCGACGACGAGATCATCCCGCTCACCGTCCCGCGCAAGCGGGAAAGCGTCGTCGTCACCACCGACGAGCACCCGCGGCCGGACAGCTCGCTGGAAACCCTGGCCAAGCTGCGGCCGATCATGGGCAAGGCCGACCCGGAGGCCACTGTCACCGCCGGCAACGCCAGCGGTCAGAACGACGGCGCGTCGGCGTGCATCGTCACCCATCCCGAACAGGCCGAGCGCCTCGGGCTGCGTCCGCTCGCGCGGCTGGTGTCCTGGGCGGTCGCCGGGGTGCCGCCGCGCACGATGGGCATCGGCCCGGTGCCGGCGACCGCGAAGGCACTGGACCGCGCCGGGCTGAAGTTCTCGGACCTGGACCTCATCGAGGTCAACGAGGCGTTCGCCGCGCAGGTGCTGGCCTGCACCCGGGAGTGGGGCGTGACCGAGGCCGACTGGGAGCGGATCAACGTCAACGGCTCCGGTATCTCGCTCGGCCACCCGGTGGCCGCGACCGGCGGGCGGATCCTCGCCACCCTGTTGCACGAGATGCACCGCCGCGACGCCCGCTACGGCCTGGAGACCCTGTGCATCGGCGGCGGCCAGGGCATCGCCGCCATCTTCGAGAAAATCAACTGAGCGGGGCCCCGTCCCGGAGCTCGGCGCGGCCGCCTCACAGCAGGCTGGGGCTCGGCCGAGGAACCTGTCGCGAGACTCGACCGCGCCGCGCGGCGGCGCGCGGGAAGGAGATCCGGTGGACCTTGGATTAGGCGGCGCGGCCGTCGTCGTCAGCGGAGGCTCGAAGGGGATGGGCCGGGCCGCCGTCGAGAGCTTCGCCCGCGAGGGCGCGCGCGTCGCCGTCCTCGCCCGCGGCAAGGCGGCGCTCGACGAGACCGTCGAGCGCGCGCTCGCGCTCGGCGCGGCCGAGGCGTTCGGGACAGTCACCGACCTGACCGCCGCCGCGTCGGTGGCCGCGGCCTTCGAGGAGGTCGGCGGCCGCTGGGGTGAGCTGAACGTGCTCGTCAACGCGGCCGGGCCGGTCGAGGTGGGGGTCAAGGGGTTCGAGGGTTCCGACGACGCGGAGTGGGTCGCGACGTTCGACATCGGCACGCTGTCGGCCGTGCGGACGGTGCGTGCCGCGCTGCCGCTGCTGCGCGCCGCCGCCTGGGCTCGGATCGTCAACGTGTCGGCGCACTCGACCCGCCGGCAGTCGCCCGGCCTGGTGGCCTACACCGCGGCCAAGGCGGCGCTGACCAGCGTCAGCAAGAACCTGGCACAGTCGCTCGCGCCCGACGGCATCCTCGTCAACACGGTCTCGCCCGGCTCGTTCCTGTCCGAGGGCATGAAGGGCTACCTGCGGGCGCTGCCCGCCAGCCGCGGGATCGATCCGGACAGCCTCGCCGACGCGATGCGCGTCATCAAGGAGGACTTCGCGCATCCGGCGTTCCTGCCGCGTGCGGGCGACCCGGCGGAGATCGGCCCGGTCATCGCCTTCGTCAGTTCCCGGACCAACTCCTACATGACCGGCGCCGACATCAACGTCGACGGCGGCAGCGACTTCTGACCCACATCCGCCTCGACCCGGCGCGACCTGGACGAGTCCCGCGTGGCCAGTCGGCGTAGCACGGAGCGAACCGGGGCTGGCGTGGGATACCGCGGCTATTGCCCCGGCGGTGTCACAGGACGGGGGAGATGCCCCAGGAGCCGCCGAAGCTCTCCCCGGGTTCCAGGACGCGCAGCCCCTCGCCGGAGTTGAAGGCGTCGGCGGGGCAGGTCTGCGGCTCGACGGCGATGCTGCGGCGCCGCTCGTCCACGCTGAGCGTGTCGCCCGTGAACACCTGGATGTAGTCCCAGGCCTCGTCCATCCAGACGGTGACGGACCCGCCGCCGGCCGGCGCGGCGAGGACGACGCGAGCGCGGCCGTCAGGGTCGCGGCGTGGCCCGGCGAAGCAGTGATCGATGGCCAGCGGCCCGACCGCGCGCGCGGCGCGGAAGTCGAACGGCCCGCCCGCGACGTCCTGGGTCCCGGCCGGGATCATCCGGTCGTCGACGAGCAGCACCCGCTCCGTCGGCAGGGTGAGCGTGACGTCGTCGGCGCGCACCGGCGCGCCGCCCGGCCCGGGAACCAGCAGATACGGATGGGCGCCCATGCCGACCGGGGCGGGGGCCGCCGACAGGTTGGTCGCCGTCATGGTGACCGTCAGACCGTCGTCGCCGAGCGCGTAGGCGGCGGTGACGGCGACGGTGAACGGGTAGCCGGACTGGGCGCGGACCACGAACGACGCGGTGGCCGCGGCGGGGCCGGTCCGCTCCAGATCCCAGGCCGACCAGCGGGCGAGGCCGTGGCTCGCGTTGCCGGTCTTGACCTCGCTGATCGGCAGCTGCTGGGTCTTCCCGCCCCACGGGTAGCGGCCGCCGGCGATCCGGTTCGGCCAGGGCGCGAGCAGCTGGCCGCTGCTGTGCGGCGCCATGGCGTCGACGGGGTAGCCGTCGAGCACCCGGACGCCGCCGACCTGGTAGTCGCGCAGCCCGCCGCCGACCTCGACGATCGTGACGGTGCTGTCGGCATGGCTGAGCTCCAGCTGCCGCCCGGACGGCGCGATGGGTTCCACCGGGCCAGTATGGCGGGGTGCCGGCGGGCGCTGGCGCGAGCCGGGCCCGGTACACGGGCCCGGCTCGCCACCATCAGTGCCTGGTCAGCGGCCGACCCAGTTCGGCTTGCGCTTCTGGGCGAACGCGGTCGCGCCCTCCTTGGCGTCCTCGCTGGCGAAGACCGGGGCGACGGCCTTGCCGATGCCGTCCCAGTCGGCCGCCGGCACCTCGCCGTGCATCAGGGCCTTGGTGCACTGGACGGCCAGCGGGCCGTTGTCCGCGATCGCGTCCGCGAGCTCGAGCGCGGTCGTCAGCACGTCGGCGGCCGGGACGACCCGGTTGACCAGGCCCACCTCGTAGAGCCGTGCGGCCATGACGGGCTTGCCGGTGAGGCCGAGCTCAAGCGCGAAGGCGAGCGGGATCCGGGTCGGCAGGCGGGTGCCGCCGCCGGCCGCGACCAGGCCGCGGGAGACCTCGGGCAGGCCGAACTTGGCGGTCTGGGCGGCGACGATGAGGTCGCAGAACAGCGCCAGCTCGAAGCCGCCGCCGACGGCGGCGCCGTTGACCGCCGCGATGATCGGCTTGGGGTACGCCTGCCGCATGAAGATGCCCAGGCCGGGGCCCTGCACCTCCATCGCGCCCGGGGTGACGAAGGCCTTGAGGTCCATGCCGGCACAGAAGATCTTCTCGCCGGCGGCCGTGAGGACGACGGCGCGGACCTCGTTGTCCTTCGCCGCCTCCTCGAAGGCGTAGCCGATCCCGGTCATGGTGGCGCCGTCGAGCGAGTTGCCGGCGCTCGGCCGGTTGATCGTGACGATGGTGACCGGGCCACGCCGTTCGACGTCGACGGACATGTGCTGCTCCTTCGCGGGCGCTGACGCGCTGGTGTGGCGTCGCTGGTTCGTGGGCGTCGCTGGTTCGTGGCGTCCTGGCCTCGTTGCCGTTGCCGTTGCCGCGGACGGCGACGGTGGCGGCGACAGCGGCCAAGGCTATGACTGGCCGCGGCACGGCCGGCGGCCTGGGCACCAGGGAGGCCACCAGACCGAAGCCAGAACCACATTCTCACTTAAGAGAACGGCAATCAACCGGACGTCGCCCGACCATCCACGTCCCGACAGGCCGCGGTGGTCAGGGTTTCGCCCGCCTAGAACTTGATTCTTATCAGGGGGTTGGCCGCTGGCGCGCGTGCCGGCCGCGGCCGGTCCGTTCCGCGGGTCCCGGGTGGCGCCATCTCTCCTTGCGTCCGGCTGGCCAGTCGAGCGGATCGGTCCCGCGGTTGTTGGTCTCCGGGTGGCCGCTGCCCATGCGTCTCTGGGGGCGTCGGGTGGCGCATATCGTAGAATGGCGATCTGTTCCGTCCGGCGGCCCGCGGCACCTGCTGGAAGACTTGTGACGATCGCGCTGGAATGCCTGTGACGATCGCTGCGAACGGTTGCGCGCCCTGACCACGGGGTGCAAGCGTCTAGGCACCGATACCCGGGGCTGAGCAGGCTTTCCGCGTCGCGCCGCGGGCGCGCCGCCGGGGAGCCGCTCGGCCTGTCTGTGGCCCTTGACGAGCGGGAGTGCGGATGACGATCGCGATGCTGCTGGACATGGCCCGCGGCGCCTATGGCGAGCGAATCGCCCTGGGCTCGCGCTCCGGCGGCGGGTTGTCATATGAGGAGGTCGGCGCCCGGGTCGCCGCCGGCGCCGCCGCGATCAAGGCGTCCGGGGCCGAGCGGGTCGCGTTCATCGGTGTCAACGGGCCGGCCTTCCCCGTCGTCCTGTTCGCCGCCGCGTCCGCCGGGGTGCCGATCGCGCCGCTGAACTACCGCCTGTCCGCCGAGCAGCTGCGTGGCCAGATCGCCCAGCTCGGCGCCGTCCTGGTCATCGCGGACGAGGCCTACCGCGGCGCCGTCGACGGCGTCCAGGGCGTCGCGGGCATCGTCACCACCGAGGAGTGGTTCGCCGCCTCCGCCACCCCGGCGCCCGGCGCGGACCCGTTCGCCGACCTCGACCCGCCGGACGTCGACCCGGACGCCACCGGCGTCCTGCTCTTCACCAGCGGCACCACGTCCGCGCCCAAGCGGGTCATCCTGCGGCACTCGAACCTGATCTCCTACGTCCTGCAGACGGTCGAGTTCGCCTCGGCCGACGAGGACGACGCGATCCTGGTGAGCGTCCCGCCGTACCACGTCGCCGGCGTCGGCACGGTGCTGACGAACTTCTACTCCGGCCGGCGGATCTGCTACCTGCCGAACTTCGAGGCCCAGGCCTGGCTCGACACGGTCCGCGCCGAGCGGATCACCAACGTCATGCTGGTGCCGACGATGCTGGTGCGCGTCGTCGAGGTGCTCGGCGGCAAGCCCGCGGAGGCCCCGCACCTGCGCTCGCTCGCCTACGGCGGCGCCCGCATGCCCGGCCAGGTGCTCGAGGCCGCGCTGGCCGCCTTCCCGGACACCGGCTTCGTCAATGCCTACGGCCTGACCGAGACCAGCTCGACGATCGCCGTGCTCGGCCCCGACGACCACCGCGACGCCTTCGCCGCAGACGACGCCGCGGTGCGTGCCCGCCTCGGCTCGGCCGGCCGGCCGGTGCCGGGCGTCGAGTTCCAGATCCGTGACGAGGCCGGCAACCCGGCCGGCGTCGGCCAGCCCGGTCTGCTGTGGGTGCGCGGGGAGCAGGTCTCCGGCGAGTACGAGGGCCTGGGCTCGGTGCTGGACGAGGAGGGCTGGTTCCCGACCAAGGACGGCGCCTACCTCGACGCTGACGGCTACGTCTTCATCACGGGCCGCAGCGATGACACGATCATCCGCGGCGGCGAGAACATCGCCCCGGCCGAGATCGAGGACGTCCTCGGCCGCCACCCGAAGCTGCGCGACGTCGCCGTGTTCGGCGCGCCCGACGACACGTGGGGGCAGCGGATCGTCGCCGCTGTCGTCGCCCTGCCCGACGAGACGGCGACCGCCGACGAGCTGCGTGACTACGTCCGCGCCCGCCTGCGCGGCTCCCGCACCCCCGACGAGGTGGTCTTCGTCGACGAGCTCCCGTACACCCCTACGGGCAAGCTCCTGCGCAACCAGGTGGCCCAGCTCGTCGCCGATCTCGCGGACGAGTCGGTCGGTTCCTGAGGCAGGCTGGGCCGAGGCGCCTCCACTGATCGGTGGAGGCGCCTCGGCCGACCGGACGGCTGGACGTTCCGCCTTCTGGCGGCCAGCGGGAGCTGAGGATCGTCCGATGGGTCCTCGCCGCGGCCGTTCCGCCCGGTCAGGGCCGCCGCGACTCGTGGTGAACGCGGAGCTGGCGGGGCTGGCGGTGCCGGCCGGGCTGGCGCGCGCTGTCGGCCCGGTCGGGCACGGCGGTGGCGAAGGCCGACCCCGACCGGCGGCCGTTGACGATGCGGACGACCGTCAGCATGAGCAGGCCGCAGGCGGCGTGCTCGAGCTTCAGCCAGCCCGGCAGGCCGGGCATCACGAGAACGGGTACGACCGTGACCGTGACGATGGCGGACACGATCCGCAGCCGCTGGAACGCCCGGCGGATCCCGTGGGCGGCGCGTTGGGAGAGGATGACCACGACGACGCCGGACAGCACGCGGCCGCCGGCCGCGGCGTAGACCATCGGTGCGTGGCCGCGCAGCGCGAGGGCCCCGAGCAGCGCCACCACGCTGAGCCCGAGGTACCCGGCGGCGAGCAGCTGGACTCCGGCGAGAGCCGCCTGCGTGCGCGGCTGGTCCGCGGCGTCGAGTGCGGTGTCCACGAGCTCGCCCGCCTTTCGCCGCGGGCCGCCCGCCTGGCCGCGCCGCCCCGTCGCCGATGGTGTCTCCCTCGGCGTTCCTGTCGCGCCAACCGGTCAGGGCGCAGGCCCTCGACCCATTGACCTGCTGATTCTTTCACGAACGTCGTGGGGGCCCGCAAAACGGGACAGGCGCGAAACTCCGCCGCGAACAGCTCGGCGCCGCCGTGAGCAGCTCGGCGGAGGCGAGCCGGGCCGGCCGAGCTCAGGGACGGCCGTCACGGCCGCTCCCGGCTGGCTGGCCTGGCGCGCGCTGGCTCGTGCCCAGGCCCGCGAGCCAGGCCGGGACGTCGTCCCAGGTGACGATCTCCCAGACGAGGCGCTCCTGCACCTGGCCGGCGGCCGCGACGCGGACCTCGTGCGGGATGGCCGTCTTGCCGTCCCCGAGGGGCGGGCACACGGCACATGTCACGACTGGCGCCGGGCTCATCCGCCGCTGCCGCAGCATGCCCGCGACCGCGAGCGCCAGCGCCGTCCGCCCTGGCGAGACCCCCGCCGGGCACACGACGACGGTCCGGACGTGCGCGAGCCTCGCCATGCTGAGCGCCACCCGGACGAGCTCCCCCCGCTGCAGCTCGACGAAGTGCAGGTCGGCCCGCACGTCCCCGACGACCGCCCGGGACCGCCGTTCCACCAGACGGCCGGCGTGCTCCGGCGCCGCGGTCCCGGGGGCACGCCGCAGCAGCAGCCCGGCCCGGTCCGGCAGCGCCAGGCTGACCAGCTGGGACCGCCCCGCCTCGGCGGCACCCCCGGCGTCCGGCACGACGACCCGCGCCGCGCTACCCATGGCCCTCTCCCCGTCCTTACTGGTGTCGTTCCGGGCGTCGTTCCCGGTGATGAACACGTGAGCGCTGTCCGTCCCCACCCTGGTGGCCCGTCCCGTCAGCTGAACAGGGAGCGCCACGGGGTCGCCGGCCCGTCGTGGACCGCCGAGCGCCAGAAGAACGACGCGGCGAAGTCCTCCGGCTCGGTGTCATCCTCCGTGGCCGTCTCGTCCTCCGTAGCCGGGTCGTCCGCGGTGGTCATGTCGTCTTCGGTGGCCGCGTCGCCTCCGGCCGCCGCGTCGGCTCCCACCGCCGCGTCGTCTTCCGCGTCGGCGAGGGCTTCCGGCCCGGAGACGCCGGCCCGGTCCACGACAGCCGCGGGCTCGTCGGCGCCAGCTGACGCGGTGACGCCTTCGGTCGCGGGGTCGTCCTCGGGTGCCACGGTCTCTTGCTGCTCGTCGGCGTCCGTCCGCTCGTCGGTGGGCGGCGGCGCGAGGCCGACCGCGGCTACCGCCGCCGCCACCTCGTCCGCCCAGGGAATCTCGTCGGCCTCGGGCGCCGCGCCCGCCCGCGGCGGGCCGGCCGGCCGAGCGCCGTGCGGGCCGAGGCGGATTGCCAGCCCGGCGCGGCGTGACCGCGGGCCCCTCGTGTCGTGCGGCGCGGTCGGCGGCTGAGCGGGCTCGCCCGTGCCTTCCAGGGCGGGGTGCGCCGCCCTGCTGGGCGCCGTCGGCGCATCACCGGCGCCACCGCTGTCGCTCGGCGTTTCCGCCTGCGCCGCCGGCTCGTCGATGCTCGCTGACGGGAGTCTCCCGCCTGGCTCGCCTTCGGCTGCCTGGTCTTGGTTGGACGTCGAGTCCTGCTTGGGCACGGCTCCTCCTGACGCTCCCGGCTCTGTCGCACCCGACAGTGTCGCACCCATCAGATCTACTGTCCGCGCAGTGGAGAGCTTCGTGACCATCGGCTACCTGATGAAGCGCCTAAAGGTGGGCCGAACGCGCGCGTATCAGCTCACCCGGCGCCCGTCATTCCCCATACCGGCCGGTACGGCTGATCACATGCGCATCTGGCGGAAGGCCGACGTGGACGCCTGGCTGGCCGTTCACCGCCCCGACGCCGTCCCCGAGGGCGACGCCGCCGGGGACGGCGACGACACGTAGCGTTGGTGCCTCGGGACCGCGAGGCTTTAGGACCGGCTGGCCTTAGGACTGCGGCGCCGGGCTCGCCCGCTCGATAACCGCTTGACGACCGTCCGAGGACGTCGCCGACGGCCGGTCGGGCTACAGACGGCCGCCGGTGCGGAGGTCTTCGCAGACCCAGGATGGGTCGGGGCGCTCGGAGAACGCGAGCCAGCCCTCGCGGGCCTCGTCGCCGAACGCGCTCTTGTCCATGGTCATGTGGTCGTAGGTGCCGTAGTGGGCGCCGATGACCCGCTTGACGTCGGCGCGGGCGTCCGGGGCGCCGCGGCAGCAGGCCCGCAGGCCCTCGAGCGCCGCGTCCATGACGTCATCGTGCGGGACGAGCCCGCTCGCTGGGTGCGGCTGAGCCCGCTGGGCACCCTCTGTGTGCGGGACAGGCGCTCCGGCCCGCGGTGCGCGGTCGGCGGCCCATCCGAGGAGATTGGTCGCATCCGGTAGCGGGGTGCGCCATTCTGACTAACCGTCAGGACTCCCACCGAGCCGGGGTCTTTCGGATCGCGCGATGGTCCACGCGAGAACGTCTTCCGGGGCATGAGGCAACCCGCCCCGACGGAGACCGGCCCGGGTCCCGGAACGGGCCACGCGGGAGTGGCGGGCAGCCGCGTCGGTGACACGCGCGGTCGGACGGCTCATGAGAGGACGGCTGCCATGGTCAGCACACGAGCGGCGCTGCTGTTCGGCCCCGGCCAGGACTACAAGATCGAGACCATCGAGCTGGACGAGCCCCGGGCCGGCGAGGTCCTCATCCAGCTGCGCGCGACCGGCCTGTGCCATTCCGACGAGCACGCCCGCACCGGCGACATGCCGATGCCGCATTACCCGGTCGTCTGCGGCCACGAGGGCGCCGGCGAGGTCGTCGCCGTCGGCGAGGGCGTCACGTCGGTCGAGCCCGGCGACCATGTCGCGATGTCGTTCGTCCCGTCGTGCGGGCGCTGCCAGCCCTGTCGGTCCGGGCGGGCCTACCTGTGTGACGTGGGGGCGAAGCTGTTCGACCTCGGAATGATCACGGACGGCCGGGTGGCGCACCGGTTCGGGGACACGGCGGTCGCCCGTTACTCGCAGCTCGGCGCGTTCGCCGAGTACCAGCTGCTCGCCGAGTCGTCCGTCGTCAAGGTCGACCCGGACATCCCATGGACCGCCGTCGCGCTGGTCTCGTGCGGGGTGGCGACCGGATTCGGCTCCGCCGTCAACCGCGGCGAGGTCCGGCCCGGCGACAGCGTCGCCGTCCTGGGTGTCGGCGGCATCGGCGTCAACGCCGTCCAGGGCGCGAAGATCGCCGGCGCGGGTAAGATCATCGCGGTCGACCCGGTGGAGTTCAAGCGTGAGCAGGCGCTGCGCTTCGGCGCGACCCATGTCTACTCGTCGCTGGACGAGGCGATCGGCGAGGTCGGGAAACTCACCGGCGGCGCGATGTGCGACGTGGTGATCTGCACCTTCGGCGTCATGCTCGGCAGCCTGCTCGAGCCGGCGCTGACGCTCACCGCCAAGGGCGGCACCTGCGTGATCACCTCGGTGGCGCCGATGGCGCAGGGGCAGGCCGACATCAACCTGTTCATGGTGGCGATGATGAACAAGCAGATCCGCGGCTGTATGTACGGCTCGGTCAGCCCGCGGGTGCAGATCCCGAAGCTGCTCGACCTGTACCGGGCCGGGATCCTGAAGCTCGACGAGCTGGTCACGAAGACCTACACCCTCGACCAGGTCAACGAGGGCTACGCCGACCTGGAGGCCGGCCGCATCCTGCGCGGCGCGCTCGTCTTCTAGGCCGTCCCAGTCCAGGCCGTTCCAGCCCGCGGGCGCCGTCCGCTCACGCTTCATCGATCGCCGGTGGTCGGGGCCTCACCCACCGGTCTGCGGGCGTCGCCACTCGCCACCGCCGATCAACCACCTGTGATGACGGGAGACTGAGGACGCCGATGGCTGCGCCAGGGCCCTTGGAAGGCACGCGATCCTTGGAAGGCACGACGGCCCTGGTCACGGGAGGTGGCGGCGGGATCGGTCTCTCGGTCGCCCTTCGGCTCGCGGCCGACGGAGCGAACGTGCTGATCTGCGGGCGGACGGCGAGCAGGCTCGACGACGCGGTGAAGCAGATCCAGGCGGCGGCCGCACCGGGCGCCGAGGTCCGCGCCGTCATCATCGGCGACCAGCGGCGGCTGGGTTGCGCGAACGTCTCACCGAACCGGGTCGCGGCCGACGTCGTCTGACAGCCGGACCGTGGGATGTCCGAGGCGCTGGGACGAGCGCCGGAGCTGGTGAGAGCACTATTCTCGCGAACGGGAGCGAACCTCCCGCACGCCGGTGGCACCGGCCGGGCGGGTTGACGAAGGGATGGGACGACGATGAGTGTCGACACCGCGGCGGAAGGCTCGGCGCCTGCGACCCCGCGTCAGCAGCGACGCGGGCGGCGGATAGCGATGGCGCCCGCCGAGATCGACGCGTTTCTCGCCGAGGAGCGCACCTGCCGCGTCTCCACCGTTGGCGCCGACGGCGCCCCGCACACCTCGGCGCTGTGGTTCGTCTGGGACGGCACGGCGTTCTGGCTGAACAGCATCGTCAAGAGCCAGCGCTGGACGGACCTCAACCGTGACCCGCGCGTCTCGGTCATCATCGACACCGGCCACGGCTTCGGCGAACTGCGCGGCGTCGAGCTGATCGGGCATGTCGCCGTGGTCGGCGAGGTGCCGCGCACCGGCGACGCGGCCGCCGCCGACCTGCTCGCCGAGCCCGAGCAGCTGTTCGGCGACAAGTACGGCAACGGGAAGTTCCACTACGACGGCCGGCACGCCTGGCTCAAGCTCGTCCCGGAGAAGATCGTCAGCTGGGACTTCCGCAAGACCGGGATGTAGCTACTCCGGGCCGGCAGGGGCGGTCGTCGCCGGCGAAGGACCGGCGTCCGCCCCGTCGACGTCCGCACCGCCACCGCGCGGGGGATGGACGTCCGGGCGGGCTGCGGCGGGGGAGACGGCGACGGCGTCGCGCGCCGGGCTGGTGCGGAGCACCACGTCGGCGACGGAGGACGTGACGCCGAGCCAGTACCGCTCGTTGCGGAAGTGGTGCAGCCGGTGGTTGCGCCAGGCCTGCCGGTAGAACGCCGAGCGTGGCTGGTAGCGGGTGTGGATCAGGAAGTGCGTCCAGTCGTAGGCGAGCACCGCCGCTCCGACGCAGAACATCCCGGTGGCCAGCCGCGGTGAGCCGACGGCACCGGCCGCGAGCGCGACCGCTCCGGCGCCGAGCACGTCCTGGCCCCGCATGAACATCGAGTTCAGGTTCGCCGGGTCCCGGTGATGCTGGGCGTGGCCCCAGCCGGCCGCCTGGTAGGCGGCGCGGCCGTATCGGCCTTCTGGCGCCGCGTGCAGCATGAAGCGGTGGATCGCCCACTCCACGAAGGGCTGCGCCGCCGCGGCGCCGACGGCGACCGCCGCGTCGGACCGGCGGAAGTCCCCGCGCGTGGCGCGCGCCGCTCCAAGCGTCGCGACGACGCCGATCAGCACCGGCGGGCGGGGGTGCTCCAGGAAGCGGCGCAGGGCGCCGGGCAGCGTGCTGACCTCGGTCGCGCGGCCATGCGGTCCCGGCGGGTCGAGGAGCCGCACGAACCGGCGGTAGCGCGCGTGGAGGGCGGTCCGCGCCCGCGCCGCGCTGGCGGCGTCCGGCCCGGGCGCGCGTCTGGCCGCCTCGGAGAGGACGGTACCGGCGGGGCCCAGCCGCCGCGCGACCGATCTTGGGCCGTGCAGCAGAAAGCCGTTGACCATGACGTGGACTTTACGTGTCTTGCCAGTGTCCGGCAGCCGACCTGGCGGGAACGCCGCAGAACAACCGGTATGCCACGTCGGGGTGGCGTGTGGGTACCGAGCGGCTCGGTGATCAGCCGGCGCCTCAGCCGGCGCGGTGGACGACGGCGCCGGCGACCAGGGTGAGGACGGCCGGGCCGGGGTCGAGGTCGGCGAGCATCGCCCCGGCGGGCTGGGCGAACAGACACAGGTCGGCGGGCGCGCCGGGGACGACCCGGCGCGGCGGGCCGCCCGGGTCAGCCGGGTCGCCGAGGTAGAGGGCGAGCGCCCTGGCCGCGGGCAGCGCCTCGCCGGGGCCCATGACCTGGCCGGACGGGGCCCGGCGGCGCACGGCGGCCCGCATCGAGGCCCACGGGTCGGCGCCGCCGAACGGGGCGTCCGTGCCGGCGGCCAGCGGGATGCCGGCGGCGAGCAGGCCGGCGCACCGGTACAGCCAGGGCACGTCATCCGGATCGACGTCGCGCAGGTAGGCGTCGCCGCGCTCGGCGAGGAAATGCGGCTGGGTGACCACGGTAAGGCCGGCCGCGGCGACCGGCTCGGCGAGATCGGGCGGCAGCACCGCCCCGTGCTCGATCCGGTCGCCGGGCAGCGCGCCGCCACCCGCGTCCAGCGCCGCGAGCGCGAGAGCGAGCTGAAGCCGGGTGACGCAGTGGACCGCGACCCGCCGGCCACGGGCCCGCGCCGCCCGCACCGTCGCCGCCAGCTCGTCCAGGTCGACCGCATGCTCGTCATCCAGCACGATCTTCACCGGCCCGAACCCGATCCGGCCTCCGGTGCCGCGCCATGATCTGGTGACATCCTCCGTGCGATTGCCCGGAAGATCCCACCAGATCGTGGGGCGGTCATGTGTGGCCCCGGAAGGAGGCCCCGTCGCGGCCAGGTCGGGCGGCCCCATCAGCACCAGGCGCTGCGGGATCGACCCGTCCTTGACGGCGGCGCGCAGCGTCGCGACCTGGGCCGGGCCGGTCGTGACGGTCGCGTCGGTGACGCCGGTGACGCCATGGCTGGCCAGACGGGCGCCGACGGCGGCGAGGTCTGCCCGTTCCACCGCGCCGCCGGCCCCCGCCGCGGCCAGCCACCGGCCGAGCCGGTCGTCGGCGCGGAAGAAGCGGCCGTCCGCCGGCAGGCCGGCCGCGGCGTCACCGGCGGCCCCGGGCCCAGCGGCCGTCTGCCCGCCAGCCGCGGGCCGAGCGGTCGGGTGCCCGGTGGTCGTGTGCCCGCGAGCCGTGTGCCCGCGAGCCGTGCGTGCGCCAGCCGTCCGTCCGGCAGGCACGCGCAGCGCCGCGAGGGCGGCCGAGTTGAGGACCCACAGCGCGCCGGAACGGTGCTGCACCCGCACCGGGACGTCGGCGACGATCCGGTCGAGCGCGTGGCGGTCGAGGTCGCCGGCGACCGACTCGTGATAGCCGACGGCGCGCACCCAGCTGCCGGGCGGCGCGCCCGCGGCCGCGGCCCGCAGCGCGCCAGCCAGCTCCGCCGCGTCACGTACCGCCGGCGGGCCGACGGGCACCGACGAGGCCAGCGCGGCGAGCGCCAGCAGGTGGATGTGGTGGTCATGCAGCCCGGGCAGCAGCATTCCGCCGCGCGCGTCGACCACCTCCTCCCCGCGCCGCGCGCGCGGTCCCTCCCGGCCGTCGCCGTCGCCCACCGCGGCGACGAGCCCGCCGTCGATCCGTACCGCCCGGCCGCCCCGGCCGTCGATCTCCGCGTTGACGATCAGCATGTGTGCTCGCCGGGGACCGGGGCGCCCAGCAGGCGGTGGTTGTCGTGGCCGGGTGGGGCGGCGCGACCGGCGGGGGCTCGCAGGCATGGCGCGGCGGCGACGAAGGGCGTCCCGCCACCGGGAGGCACCGGCAGGCCTGGGTCGTGGTCGGGCAGGGCGGGACGGCCGGCCAGCAGCGAGCCGACAGCCTCACGCAGGGCGACGTCGACATGGCGGCCGCCGCCGGCGGCGAGGCTCGCGAGCGCGGCGGCGGCCGCGAGGACGCCGGCGACCGGGTCGGCCACCGCGTCCGCGAGGAAGACGGGGCCGCCGGCCGCGTCGACGGCGACGGCGCCCGCCGCGGCCGCCGCGTCGTCCCCGAAGGCCGGGCGCTGCCGCCATGGCCCGGTCCTGCCGTAGCCGGTGATGCTCACCCAGGTCAGGCACGGGTTCCGGGTGATCATGGCGGCGGGGCCGATGCCGAGCTGGTCGAGGGCACGCGGGCGGGACGCCTCGAGCACGACGTCCGCGCCCTCGATCAGCCGGACCAGCGCGGCCCGGCCCTCGGCGCGGCGCAGGTCGACGGTGACGCTGGCGTGCCCGGCGTGCAGCAGGTCGTAGAACGCGGCGGGTCCCTCGCGGGCGCCGTCGAGCCGGCTGGCGCCCTCGACCTTGACGACCCGGCCGCCGGCGAGCCCCAGCAGGTGCGCGCACAGCGGCCCGGCCCAGAGCGAGGACAGGTCGATGACGGTGAACCCGCCGTCGTCATGCACGCCGCCGCCCACGCCGCCCGTGCCGCCGCGCGCGCCGGCCTGGCGGCCGGCCGTGGGACGGGTGGCGCCGCCGGCGGGCGTGTCCGGCGGGCAGCCATCGACGAGGAAGGGCGCGAACGGGAACCGCTGGCCCCTGGCCCGCGCCTGGGCATCGGCCGCCGCCGTCGCCGGGTCGACGACCAGCGCGACCGGCAGCCCCAGCAGCTCGGCCCGCTCCGTGAGCACCGTCACCGGCCGGTCGGCGACGGCGGCGGCCAGCGCGCTCCACGGCCGTGCCCGCGGCGGCGGCGCGCCGTCCTGGCCGCGCTCGGAAGCCGGGCGGGCACTGTCGGCGCGGTCCGCGTCGGTGGCCTCGAGGTCGTCACCCTCCAGCCAGGCGGGCAGCAGGTCGACGTCGTCCGGCCGGGCGAGGTTCACGGCAAGCCAGCCGTCGGCGGCGCGGATCAGCCGGGCGGCCCGGCCGGCGGAGAAGAGCCCGCCGCGGGTCAGCCCGAGGGCCGCGGCCCGCTCGCCGAGGAGCTGACCGGCGCTCGCGGGCGGATGCACGGCCGAAGTTCGCGCGACCGTGGCGGAGCCTCGCGCGGACGGAGGCCCATCAGCCGGGTGCACGGCCGAAGTTCGCGCGACCGTGGCGGAGCCTCGCGCGGACGGAGGCCCATCAGCCGGCAGGGGAGTGGCGCCGGCGGGGGCGCGAAAGGGATGCCCCAGCTCGGCGGCCAGTGCCCGGATGACGGCGAGCGCCGCGTCGAGCCGGGCCACGAACGGCACGGTCAGCCCGAGCGGGGCCGCGTCGGGATGCCCGGTCAGGGCCATCGCCCCGCTCGCCGCCCAGCCCGGTTCGACGCCGTACTCCCAGCTGGTGGTCCCTGTCCGGCCCGCGCGCAGGTCGGCGGCCCAGTCGGACAGCACGTCTGGGAGAGCCGCCCGTGCTCCGGTCGCCGCCACCGTCACCGCCCTCGCGCCGTTTCTTCACCCCACCGGGCATACGGTATGGCCGTGAGCACGGCATTGGGGGCGCAGGCGCAGGCGCTGCCGGCCGCGTCGGCGCTCGACCTCGTCCGGTCACTGTCGCCGGCCGACCTCGCCGACGTCTTCCCCGTGCCGATCCTCCTTGTCGACCTGGCCGACGCGCGCCCTGACGAGGTGGCGGCACTGACTGCCCGTCGCCCACCGCTCGTGCTCGTCGGCGTCGGCCCCGGGGCCGACCGTCCTGGTGCCGGCTCGGGCTCCCCGTCGAGTCCCGCCGAGGCGGGGCTCGACGTGCTGCTGCCCGAGGTGCTGGCGCCGGGCGATGACGTGGACGCGGCCGTGGCCACGCTGGTTCGGGCGGTCGGCGAGCACCCGGAGGCCGCGGTGGCGCTCGTCGGGCTGCTGCGGATGTCCGGGCGGCTCGAGCCGTTGGACGGGCTGGTCGCCGAGTCGCTGGCGTACTCGACGCTGCTGGCCGGCGCGGACTTCGCCCGCTGGCTCGCCGCGCGCCCGCCGCGCGAGCACCGGCCCAGCGCCCAGCCGCTGCTCGCCCGCCGCGACGGCGACCGGCTGGTGCTGACCTTCAACCGGCCGGAGGCCCGCAACGCCTTCGACACGGTGACCCGCGACGCGCTCGTCGCGGCCCTGCGCGCCGCGGCGGCCGACGACACCCTCACCGAGGTGGCGCTCACAGCCGCCGGGCCGGCGTTCGGCGCGGGCGGCGATCTCACCCAGTTCGGCACCGCCCCCGACCTGGCCAGGGCACACCTGGTCAGGACGGGCGCCAGCGCCGGCGCGGAGATCGTCCGCTGCCCCCACCGGACCGTCGCGCACATCCATGGCGCCTGCGTCGGCGCAGGCATCGAGATCCCGGCCTTCGCCGACCGCGTCGTCGCCGCCCCGGACGTCGCGATCCAGCTCCCCGAGCTGCGCCTCGGCCTGGTGCCGGGCGCCGGCGGCACGGTCAGCGTCACGCGGCGGATCGGGCGGCGCCGAACCGCCTGGACGGTCCTGACCAGCGCATTCCTCGACGCCCCCACCGCCCTGCGCTGGGGCCTCGTGGACGAGGTGGCCGCGTCCCGCTGACATGTCGCGATCGGCGTCGGTAGCGTGCCTAGGCGGATTGGGTCGGTGGCCGGCACCGCTTACCCGCTTACCCGTCGTCGCAGCCCAGCCCGTTCCCGACGTCGACAGGACGGACCATGAGCGAGATCCGCTACGAGGCCAGCGACGGTGTCGCCGTCGTGACCCTGGACGCACCGGCCCGGCGCAACGCCCTCACCGTCGAGATGGCGGCCGAGCTGGTCGCGGCCCTCGACGAGGCGGACGCGGACGGCAGGGTCGGCGCGGTCGTCATCGGCGGCGGCGCGTCGTTCTGCGCCGGCGCCGACCGCGCGGTGCTCGCCGCCGCCGGCGCGGACCCGGCCGAGGACGCGCACTTCAAGAGCATCGAGGCGATCTACCGAGCGTTTCTGCGGGTCGGCGAGCTGCGCTCGCCCACGATCGCCGCGATCCGCGGGGCGGCGGTCGGCGCGGGGATGAACCTCGCGCTCGCCACCGACCTGCGGGTCGTCGGCCGCGACGCCCGGCTGCTGTCCGGCTTCCTGCGGATCGGCCTGCACCCGGGTGGCGGGCACTTCGCGCTGCTCGCGCGGACGGCCGGCCGGGAGGCGGCCGCCGCGCTGGGTCTGTTCGGCGCGGCGATCACCGGGACGCGCGCGGTCGAGCTCGGCATGGCCTGGGCCGCCGTCGACGACGCGGCCGTCGACCAGACGGCCTTCGACCTCGCCGCGGCCGCGGCGGCGGACCCGGAGCTTTCCCGGCGCACGGTCGCCTCCTTCCGCCGCTCGACCGGCAGCCCCGGCGTCTCCTGGGACGTCGGCGTCGAGGTCGAGCGCTCCCCGCAAATGTGGTCGATGCGCCGCAAGGCGCCGGGCGCCCGACCTTCCCCACCGATTGGCTAGGTAGGGACTCGGTGCCTGTCGGCACGCCCGACCTGTCGAGACTGGCAGCCAATCGGCGGGGACCCCGCGGAGGGGCTGGTGCTGAAGAAGCGCGGTCAGACCCGTGACCGGTAGCTCCCACTAGTCGGTGGTGCGGCGGCGGTAGAGGTGGACGGCGAGCGGGGCGGTCACGGCCAGGATCGCGACCGACCACAGGATCGCCGCGGCGATCGGGTGCTGCATCGGCCAGGCGTGCGCCGCGGCTGATGGGTTGGGGTTGCCGAAGAGTTGGCGCATCGCGGCGGCTACGGCGCTGACCGGGTTCCAGTCGGCGATCGTGCGGACGAACGTCGGCATCCCCGAGGTCGGGACCATCGCGTTCGACACGATCGCGAGCGGGAAGAGGATCACCAGGCCGATGCCCTGCGCGCTTTCCGGCCCCTCCGTGACCATGCCGAGGCAGGCCGTCGCCCAGATCAGCGCGTAGGAGAACAGCAGCGGGATCGCGAAGCCGGCGATGAACTCGGGCACCGAGGTGTGCGGGCGCCAGCCGATGACGAGCCCGGTCAGCAGCACCATCGTCGTGCACAGGACCGCCGAGAGGATGTCCGCCACCGAGCGGCTCACCAGCACCGCCGCCCGCCAGATCGGCAGCGCGCGGAACCGGTCGATCGTGCCCGTGTTCAGGTCGGTGGTGAGCCCGACCGCGGTTCCCATCACCGAGGTGGTGAGGTTCAGCACGACGAGCCCGGCGACCGCGAAGTCCTTGTACGAGCCACCAGCGAGCGAGACGCCGGAGCCCAGCACGTAGATGAACAGCAGCGTGAACAGCACCGGCTGGATCAGGACGTCCGAGAGCTGCAGCGGCTCGCGGGCGATGTGGATGAGGTTGCGCCGGGTGAGGACGGCGACGTCCCGGAAGGGACGGGAGAACGTCCCGGACCGTGCCGGGAGACCCGGGGCGGCGTCGAGCGCCGGCGCGAGCTGGGTCATCACAAGGCTCCCTTGATCTTGTCGGGGTAGGTGGCGACCGGCAGCCCCGTGGCCATGGCCGGCGTACGCGGCAGAGGCGCCGCCGGCTCGCCGGCGTCGGCCGCGCCACCGCTGTCCGTGGGGTCGGCGCTGTCGGTGGATGGCTGGCCGGTGGCGGCGGCGGTGGCGCCGGTGGCGGTGAGCGCGAAGAAGACGTCGTCGAGCGACGGCGGGTGCACCGCCACGTCGTCGACGACGGCGCCGACGGCGTCGAGCGCGCGGATCACCGCCGTCGCCACGCCCGCGCCGGCGTTGACCGCGGCCCGCAGCCTCCGGCCGTCGGCGCTGACGTCGACCCGCCCCGCGACCAGCGGCGCGAGCGCCCCGACCGCGCCGTGGTGGGCGCCGGTGAGGGTTACCTCGAGCCGGGTCCCGCCGACGGCGGACTTCAGCTCGCTGGGGGTGCCGTTCGCGATGATCTGGCCGTGGTCGATGACGACGATCCGGTCGGCCAGAGCGTCCGCCTCGTCGAGGTACTGGGTGGTGAGCAGCAGGGTGGTGCCCTGCGCGACCAGCTCACGGATGACGTCCCACATCCGGACGCGGCTGGTCGGGTCGAGGCCGGTGGTCGGCTCGTCGAGGAAGAGCACCGGCGGCCTGGCGACCAGGCTCGCGGCCAGGTCGAGCCGGCGGCGCATGCCGCCCGAGTAGCCGCGCACCGGCCGGTCGGCCGCGTGGGTCAGCTCGAACCGCTCGAGCAGTTCGGTCGCCCGGGTGGCGCCCTGGGCGCGGCGCAGGCCGGCGAGCTCGGCGACCATCCGCAGGTTCTGCCGGCCGGTCAGCGCCTCGTCCAGCGTCGCGTCCTGCGCGGTCACGCCGATCCGGCGGCGGACCTCGCCGGCCTGGGCGACCACGTCGTGGCCGGCGACCTTGGCCCAGCCGCTGGTCGGCCTCGCCAGCGTGGTGAGGATCCGGACGGCGGTGCTCTTGCCGGCCCCGTTGGGGCCGAGGACGCCGAGGATCGTCCCCGCCGGGACGCTCAGGTCGATCCCGGCGAGCGCCTGCGTGTCGCCGTAGCGCTTGGTGAGGCCCTCGGCCTCGATCATGGTCTGGACCATCCGGTGCTCTTTCCCTAGAGTGGTTACTTGCCGCACGGTAAGGACAGTGTATAACCTGCCGGTCGTCAAGTAAGTTCTGCGTTACGATTGACCGGCGCGCTTCTGGCCTGCTCGGCGGGGGTCCCGCCGATCCGTCGGCCGATCGGAATCGGCGGTGGGGTACGGACTCGCGTGCATCCGGGTCTGACGGATCGGTGGGGAGGCTCTGATGGATCGCTGGGGAGGCACTGTCGGCCTGCCGACAGGTAAGATTGGCTGATGGCCAGGCCGCCGGCGCGCCCCGCGGGCGAGAAGAGCACTCGGGAGCAGATCCTCGACGTCGCTCTTCAGCTGTTCACCGCGAACGGCTACGAGAAGACCTCGCTGCGTGAGATCGCCGAGCGGATGAACTTCTCCAAGGCGGCCCTGTACTACCACTTCGCCAGCAAGGACGACATCCTGCTGGCGCTACACCTGCGGCTGCACGACATCGGCAAGGCGGGGCTGGAGCGGATCGAGGCGGATCGGGTCCGTCCGGCCGACTGGGTGCCCATGATCGACGAGTTCGTCGACCTGATCCTGGAGAACCGCCAGCTCTTCATGTTCCACCTGCGCAACCACGCGGCTCTGGAGGGACTGCAAGACCATGAGCACGACGGCGCGAACCAGGACATGGAGGAACGCGCCCGGCGCCTGCTGACCGACCCGGGGATACCGCAGGCGCGGCGTCTACGGCTGTCGTTCGCACTGGGTGCCGTGATATTTGGGCTCGTGATGACCGGCGACGTCCTTGCGGAGACGCCGACCGAGGAGCTACGGGCGGAGCTGCGCTCCGTCGTCCGCGACATCCTCGAACCCGGCGGCGTCTCGCCCGACACCGATCGCGAGGGCGCGGACGCCGGCGGGGCGCGCGACGTGCCCAACGGCGGCGGGCCGTCCAACGGCGGCGGGCCGCGGAACGGCGATGCGCGGGCGATGGCCGGGCAGGGTGGTCCGCTGCCGCTGGCCGGATCGGCCGGCTGACTTCCGGTCGTCGGCACTGTCAGCCGACTGACAGGTCCGAATCTGTACCACGGTAGGACGAACCCGGTCAAGAGGCGCGCCTCGGCGTCGGGCCAGGTCACGCGGGTACAGTGCGGCTGCCCACGACCGTCATACATTGTCGCGAGGGCCCGTTATGCCCGACCCCGCCGTCTCGCGACCTGTGTGACGGGAGTTGACTGCAAACATGTCGTTGCCAGGAACGGTGTCCGCCCCGGAGGGCGTGCCCTGCTTCCTGGCCGACACCTGGTGGTTCGCTCTCACCAGCAGGCTGTCCGATGACAGGTTCGCCGAGCTGGCCGGGCTACGGGCCGCGCAGGGGTTCAGCGCCGTCCAGCTCGTCGTCGGGATTCCGCCCGAGGTGGGCCCGGACAATGCCAGTGCCTGGAGCAGCCACGGCCCGCCCTGGTTCGCGGACGGCCGGCCGAACACGCACTACCTCGACCACGCGAGACGGCGTATCGAGCGCCTCAACGCCGTCGGGCTCACGGCCGTCGTCTACGGCTGCTGGGGCCACCAGCTGGCCTGGCTCGGCGTTTCCGGCGCCACCGCGTGGTGGGCGCGACTGGTGGACCGGCTCGACGACCTGGATGTCCTGTACTGCCTGTCCGGCGAGACCAACCTGTGGATCGGCAGGGAGGACGCGCTGCTGCCCGACCGGTCCACCGACGACCTGCGGCGCAGTGCCGCCCGCGCCCGCCTGCCGGGCCGGCTCAAGGGGGCGCTGCGGCCACTGCGCGCCCGCTACGTCCGCCGCCGGCACGCCGCCGCGGCGCGGGCCCGCCGCGAGGGCTGGGACGAGGTGCTCGGCACGCTCGTCGCCTCGACCGACCGGGCGGTGCTCGCGCATGTCATCCCGGGCGAGACCAGCGCGGATGCGCTGGACCGCGCCAGCCTGCTCGCCGCCGTCACCGTGCAGACCGGCCACGACCAGGCCAGCCGGCCGCTGCTGTGGGAGTGGCCGGCGCGGGTCGCCCGGCGCTTCCCCGGTCGGCCGTTCATCAACCTGGAGCCCTGGTACGAGGGGATCCGCGACGACTTCGGCCCCGCCGACCAGCTGTTCGCCTACTGGGTGTCGATGCTCGCCGGCGCGGCGGCCTACTGCTACGGCGCGCACGGGATGTGGAACGTCGGCGACGGGGCGTTCCTGGCGCACTGGGGGAGGCAGAGCCTGGACACCGCGGCCGCGCTGCCCACCCCGAGGCTGCTCGGCGCGAGCCACCGGGTGCTGCGGCGTCACGGACTCCCGGACCCCGGGGGCGTGACGACCGTCGATGCCTCCGGTGGCACGCTCCGCTCGATCACCCGGGCCCGCGCAGACGGCTCGGGAGCCGTCACGTTCTACCCCGACGTGACGCTCGCCGACCTGCCGGCGCGACTTGCCGGCAGGGACGCCATGGGCCGGTACTTCGCCCCCGACCAGGGGGAACTCGTCGCCCAGCCGCCCGGCGAGGGCTCGATTGTCCTGCTCACGTGACGGCCGGGAAACGCCCCCGGGCGGCGTCACCGTCATGGAAGGAACGTCACCAGTGCCCAACGGCTCACGTGTCCGGGTGAGGCAGCCAGCGCTCCCCAGCCCGACGGCATCGATGCCCACGGCGACATTCTGATGACTGCGAGTGCTGACATGACTATGAGAACGATGCGGTCCGCCTCGTCCATCGTGTGGCCGGCGCCCGGTGTGGCGTCCCCGACGCCGTCGGCGGAGGTGCGGGTCGGCGTCGTGGGGACGGGGTACATCGCGCGCGGCCTCGCGCACATGCTGGGCCGGTCGTCCCGGCTGCGGCTGTCGCGGGTGCTCACCCGGCGCCCGCTCGACGACGCCGTCGGCCCCTGGGACGGCCGGGTCACCCATTCGGTGGAGCGCCTGATCGCGCACTCCGACGTGGTCGTGATCACGACAGGGGACGCGGTCCACGGGACCGAGGTGGCGGCCGCGGTCCTGGAGGCCCGGCTGCCGGTGATCACCATGGACGCCGAGCTGCAGGTGACCTCGGGCTCGTACCTGGCGAGCCTCGGCCCCATCATCGAGGCCCAGGGCGATCAGCCAGGCACCCTCGCGCTGCTCGCGCACGAGGCCAGGCAGATGGGCGTGACCCCGCTGGTCTACGGGAACATCAAGGGCTTCCTGAACCACAACCCGACGCCGGCGGAAATGGACTACTGGGCGCGGCGGCAGGGCATCTCGCTGACCCAGGTCACCTCGTTCACCGACGGCACCAAGCTGCAGATAGAGCAGGCGCTCGTCGCCAACGGGCTCGGCGCGACGATCGCGCGCCGCGGCCTGCTCGGCCCGCGCACCGACACCGTGCGGACGGGCGCCCTCCAGCTCGCTGAGGCCGCCGCGGCACGCGGCGGGGACCCCCTCAGCGACTACGTGCTGCCCGAGCACGGGAACCCGGGCGTGTTCGTCGTGGCCACCTTCACCGAGGAACTCGGCGAGTTCCTCCGTTATTACAAGGTCAGGCTCGGCGACTCGCCATACGTCCTGCTGGAACGCCCGTTCCACCTGTGCAACCTGGAGATCCCGCTGACGATCGACCGGCTGCTGCGCGGTGACCTCGTCGCCTTCAACAACGGCCCGAACCCGCGGGCCAGCGTCGCGGCGGTGGCCAAGCGCGACCTGGCGGCGGGGGAGTCGATCGGGCAGGCCATCGGCGGTTTCCAGGTGCGCGGCGAGGCGGTGCTGATCGCCGACGAGCCCGACCACGTGCCCATCGGGCTGCTTGGCGGGGCGACGGTCGAGCGTCCCGTCGCCGCCGGCGAGACGGTGCGCTTCGAGCACGTGGACGTGCCTGAGAGCCTCGCGCTGCGGGCTTGGCGCTGGACGTTGCAGTCGGTCCTGACGCCCCCCGCCAGCGCCGGGACCCGCGTGCCGAGCCAGCCCGCGTCGCCCATGCCGCTGGCGAACGGCCGTGCCCAGCGGCACTCCGTCAATTGGCAGCAGGTCAACTAACACCAGGCCCAGAGACGTAGGCACTGCGGGCGGACCCCCGGATCGGCGGCTGGAACTCGGGCGTACACGATGTCAGGCGTTGGCGGTCGCCACCGCCGGTCACACGACCGCTGTCAGGCCTGGCATGGCCGTCGGCGGCCCGGTGGGCGTCTTCGCCGGTGACCATGCGACCATTGCGGGGCCTTGCGTAGCTGTGCGGACGGTTTGGTGGAGACAGGCATGTCCGGTGACGGTTTGGGGCCTGACAATACTCTCCAGCTACTGAAGTGTAGAAGGTGGTATCGGAACATCCGCACACCCCGCCCGCCGCTGGCGGGCCGACTCCGCCGGGACCAGCCCACCACCCGTCGGCCCGGTGGCGGTGAGGTCGGATCGCGCGGGGTGTGGGTGTGGAGGACACAGTGGCCAGGGACGTCGTGAACGGGGGCGCCGCCAGGGCGGACGTTGCCGGCGCGGGCGTCACGGGCACCGCGGACGTGCTGGAGAAGCGGGTCGCGGAGGCGCTCGCCCGGCTGGATCTGGAAGCGCGGGTCCGGCTGCTCACCGGCGCGTCGTTCTGGCGGACGTGGCCATCGCCCGAGGCCGGCCTGCGGGCGATGGTGCTCTCCGACGGCCCGGCCGGCGTGCGCGGCGAGCGTGCCGACGAGCGGGAGCCGTCCGCCAACCTGCCCTGCCCGTCCGCGCTCGCGGCGACCTGGGACGAGCCGCTGCTGCGCCGCGTCGGGCGGCTGCTCGCCGCGCAGGCCAGGGCGAAGGGCGTCGACGTCGTGCTCGGCCCGACCGTCAACCTGCACCGCAGCCCGCTGGGCGGCCGCCACTTCGAGTGCCTCTCCGAGGACCCGCTGCTGACAGCGCGGCTGGGCGCCGCGCTGGTACGCGGAATCCAGGCGGGCGGCGTCGCGGCGACCGTGAAGCACTACGTCGCGAACGAGTCCGAGACCGACCGGTTCACCGTCGACGTCCGCGTGGACGAGCGCGCGCTGCGCGAGGTCTACCTCGCGCCGTTCGAGGCGCTGGTGTGTGAGGCCGGCGTGTGGGCGGTCATGGCCGCCTACAACAGCGTAGGCGGCGCGACGATGACCGAGAACCCGTTGCTGCGCGGCCCGCTGAAGGACGAGTGGGGTTTCGACGGCCTGGTCGTCTCGGACTGGATCGCCACCCGCTCCACCGTCCCGTCCGCGCTGGCCGGCCTGGACCTGGTGATGCCGGGCCCGTGGGGCCCGTGGGGCCCCGTTCTGGTCGCCGCGGTGCGGGACGGGAGCGTCCCCGCCGAGCTCGTCGAGGACAAGGCCCGCCGCCTGCTGCGCCTCGCCGCCCGCGTCGGCGCCCTCGCCGACCCAGCCAGGCCCGATCAGGCCGCCGGCGCGGAGGAGATCGCGGGCGGTGGCGACCGAGCCGGCGCGGCCGACGGCACGGGGGCTGACGGCACGGGGGCTGACGGCACGGGGGCCGACGACGCGGGGGCCGACGACGCGGGGGCCGACCCCGCCGGACCGTACGCGCGCGACCTGCTGCGGCGGGCGGCCGCGGGCGGAATGGTGCTGCTGCGCAACGAGGGCGGGCTGCTTCCGCTGACGGGCGCCGGCGCACCCGGCGCGTCCGGCGGGACACGCCGGGTCGCCGTGATCGGGCCGAACGCCACGCTGCCCCGCGGGCAGGGCGGTGGCAGTGCCACCGTCTTCCCGCCGTACCTGGTCGGCCCGGCCGACGGGCTGCGCGCCGCGCTTGGCGAGGGCGGCGAGGTCGTCACCGCCACTGGCGTGCGCGCGGAGCCCTGGCCCGCGCCGCTGTCGACCGCGGGCGCGCGCGACCCGGAGTCGGGTGAGCCGGGTCTGCGGGTCCGTTTCTTCGACGCGGCCGGGAAGCTGCTGCGCAGCGAACGGCGGCTGTCCGGCCGGCTGATGTTCATGGACGACCCGGTGCTGGCCAGCTCCGCCAGGGTGGAGGTGACGGCGCTGTTGACCGCGCGCGCGAGTGGCCATCACCCGCTCGGCTTCGCGGGAATGGGCCGGTTCTCGCTACGCGCCCGCGTCGGCGCCGCGGCCGCCGGCGGCACCGGTACGGCCACGGCGACGGGCACGGGCACCGGCACGGAGACCGTGCTCTACGACGACACACTCGAGCCGCCCGACGGGGACATCGTCGCGGCGATCCTGCGCCCGCCGGTCTGGTGGGCCGGCATGGACCTGACGGCGGGCGAGGACGTGCTGGTCACGTTGCGCCACGACCCGCCGGCCGGGATGCCGGTCGCGTCGTTCGCGCTGCTGGGCGAGGACCCGTCACCGCCTGGCGCGGAGGAGCTCGAGACCGCCGTCGAGCTCGCCGCCTCGGCGGATGTGGCGGTGGTCGTCGTCGGCACGAGTGACCGGGTCGAGAGCGAGGGCGTCGACCGCGCGGGCCTGGACCTCCCGACCGGGCAGAACGAGCTGGTGCGCAGGGTGGCCGCCGCCAACCCCCGCACAGTCGTGGTCGTCAACGCGGGCGCGCCGGTGCTCCTGCCCTGGCGCGAGGAGGTGCCGGCCGTGCTCCTGTCCTGGTTCCCGGGACAGGAGTTCGGCGCGGCGCTCGCCGACGTGCTGCTCGGCCGCGTGGAGCCCGGCGGGCGGCTGCCGACGAGCTGGCCGGCCAGGGCCGAGGACTGCCCGGCCTGGTCGGTCACACCGGTCGACGGCGCCTTGGACTATGACGAGGGCCTTCACGTCGGCTACCGGGGCTGGTCCCGGCGCACCGCGGCGGCGTCGCCTGATGAGCCGGCGGCGGCGGAGGGCTCCCTGCCGGCCGCGCCGCCGCAGGGCGGGCCGGCTTATCCGTTCGGCCACGGCATCGGCTACACCACCTGGGTGTATGAGTCGCTCGCGGTCCCGGCGGCCGTCGCCCCGGGCGAGGCCGTGCGCGTGCGGGTCACCGTGCGCAACAGCGGTGACCGTCCCGGTCGCACGGTCGTCCAGGCATACCTGAGCCGCGAGGACTCGGCCGTCGAGCGTCCCGCGCTGTGGCTGGCCGGCTTCGCGACGGCTGACGTGGCTCCCGGTGAGAAGGCCACCATCTCGGTCGAGATCGCGCCGCGCGCCTTCCAGTACTGGCGACCCGCCACCGACGGCGACGGTCCGGGCGGCTGGTCGACCGAGCCTGGCACGTTCACGCTGCGGGTCGGCCCGTCCAGCGCCACGCTCACCCTGCGCGGCGCCGTCGCCGTCGTGACGCCGTCCTGACCGTCGCCACGCCGTCCTGACCGTCGCCGGGCCGCCGGCCGGGGTCAGCGGGCGGACCACCCGGCGGTGCGACTGGCCAGCCGTGGGCGCGCCAAAAAGGGGTAGCTAGCTTCCTGTCCTGGGATCGGACTGCCTGTCATGTTTTGGGCATGGTGATTTGTCGTCGTGCGGTTGGGGTACGCAAGGCACCGCACGGCCGACATTGCCGCCAATGGCTTCCGGAGGCGCACTGGATGGACATGATCGCAGCTCCTTCGGCCGATCTGCCGAGCTGGGGACGTATGTGATCGACAGCAGTGGAAACGCCGATGGCACCGCGAGCGGGTCGGATTCGGGTGCCGACGGGGCGTCTGACGGCGCCGAGGCCTCTGGCAGTGAGGTGCTGATGGCGCTGCGGGTCGACGGCGCGCCGGAAGCCGTGCCGCGAGCTCGTCGGGAGATCTCCAGCCGGCTGGCCCGCGCGACCCTGCCCATGCGTGACCTCGCCGGTGACATCAAGCTGCTCGCCGGCGAGTTGCTGACCAACGCCGTGCTCCACGGCGAGCCTCCCGTCCACCTGCGGCTCGTCGCCCGTGGCTCGTCGCTGCGTGTGGAGGTGGCCGACACCAGCCAGGTGGCCCCCCTGCGCGCCCGCAGCAGCGCGGACACGATGACCGGCCGCGGGCTGGCGCTCGTCGCCGCGATCGCGGCGAGGTGGGGGACGGACGTGAACCGGCACGGCAAGGTCGTCTGGGCCGAGGTCGACCTGGCCGGCGCCGGCGAACCGGACGGCCGGGCCAGCCCGCACCCCTCCGGCCCGGTCGAGACCGGCCTGGAGGGGGCAGGCCTGGACGGAGCCGCCGTCCCCGCCGTACAGCCCGGGCCCGGCGGCGGCCGAAGCGCCGATCCGGCCGTGGCGACGGCGTCGGCGGACGCCGCCTCGACGGGGCACGGCCTGGGCTCGCCGCCGCGCTACCGCGTCAGCCTCGGTGACGTCTCGACCGACCTGCTGCTCGCCGCGAAGAGCCATGTCGACAACCTCGTCCGCGAGTTCACCCTGGCCGCGGTGGGCGAGATCAACGGCGAGAGTGCCCCCGTCCCGCCGGAGCTGGCGGAGCTGATCCGGACGGTCACCGAACGGTTCAGCGAGGCGAGGCAGGCGATCCGCCGGCAGGCACTGGCCGCGGCGGCCGCCGGGCAGCGGCGCACCCAGCTGGAGCTGTGGCTGCCGGCGAGCATCGCCGACGCGGGCGAGGAGTACCTGGCGGCCCTCGACAAGGCGGACGGGTACGCGCGGGAGGCGCGGCTGCTCACGCTGGCCTCGCCGCCGGCGCATCGAGACTTCCGGCGCTGGTACGTCTCCAGCCTGGTCACCCAGCTGCGCGCCGCGGGCCGCGGCGAGCCGGTACCGCCGCCGCTGAGCTTCGAGGAGTACCTGCGCCAGCGGCAGGAGCGAGAGCTGCCGGGGGCGCCCGCCGGCGAGCCCGGCTGACCAGCCCAGCCAACGGGCCCGGCTGACCAGCCCGGCTGACCAGCCCGGCTGACCAGCCCGGCTGACGAGATCGGTTGACGAGATCGGCTGACCGGTCCCGTATGTCGGGGCGAGGCGCTGGGCGCGCTCGCCCCGTGTCGGGCGCTGGGCGCCCTCCCCGCGTGGTTCCGGGTCCTGGCATATGGCGGTGGTAGAGCTGGGACCGGGCTGGCGAGGTGGCTGGGTTGGTATTGCGCCGATGCGCCGTCACCAGCTGTGGCTGGGCTGGACATCCGAGCCCATGGGATGTCTGTCGGCCGGCGGGCCTGATCGATGACGCCGGGTACGACGGCGCCGGTGCGCGAGCGTGTGGCGTCGGCGAGCGAGCCTGCCGCGACAGCGAGCGAGCGTCCTCGCGACGACGCGCGAGCGTATGAAAAACAATCGCTGAACATGCCGCCGACAACGAGGCTGCCCGGTTGAAGCGGGCAGAATCGGGGCGACGGGCGCCGGTCCAAGCCTCGAAGGCCTGGTCAGCGGGCTCGCCGCCCGACCTGGCGGTGTTGCCCGCGGCCGGGGGATCGGTGGCGACGCCGTTGTCCTCGGGGCCGGCGGCTTCGCCCACCGGGGTGGCCCGTATCTTGGGGATGGGCTGGCGATGGGAGTGATCATGGCGGCCAGGCTGCCAGGCGAGCACATCGACGTTCTGATCATCGGCGCCGGGCTGTCCGGCATCGGCATCGCCGCCCACCTGCTGTCCAGCCAGCCCGGCCGCCGTGTCGCCCTGCTGGAGGCTCGCGGCACGCTCGGCGGGACGTGGGACCTCTTCCGCTACCCCGGCATCCGGTCCGACTCGGACATGAACTCCCTCAGCTACGGTTTCCGGCCTTGGACGGGCGAGAAGTCGATCGTGGACGGGCCTTCGATCCTGCGCTACCTGGTCGAGACCGCGCGGGCCCACCGGGTCGACGAACTGGTCAGGTACGGCCATCGGGCGGTCGCGGCCAGCTGGTCGAGCGCGCGGGCCAGCTGGACCGTCGATGTCGAGCTCACCGCGGACGCCTCGCCGGGCGTACCGGCCGCCCCAGCCGCCCCCGCCGCGGCCGGCGCGGCCGGCGCGCGGCACCCGGACGGGCCGGACGGCCTGGGCAGCCCTGACGATTCGGGCGACGCCGGGCCACGGCACGTTCGGCTGACCTGTGACGTCCTCGTCGGCGCCACCGGCTACTACCGCTACGACCGGGGCCATGAGCCGGACTTTCCCGGCCGCGCGGCGTTCCCCGGCCGGGTGGTGCACCCCCAGCACTGGCCGGACGACCTGGACCACACCGGTCAGCGGGTGGTGGTGATCGGCAGCGGCGCCACGGCGATGACGCTCGCACCCGCGCTCGCCGAGCGGGCCGCGCACGTCACGATGCTGCAGCGCTCGCCGACGTATGTCGCCTCATTGCCCGCCGTCGACCCGCTGATGAGCGGCCTGCGGCGCGTGCTGCCGGGCCGGTGGGCCGCCTGGCTGGTCCGCTGGCGCAACATCCTGCGCAACCAGCTCATATACCGGCTCAGCCGGAGCCGCCCCGAGATGGTGCGGCGGGAGCTGCTGGCCGGGGTCGCCAGGGCGCTGCCGGACGGCTACGACGTAGCCACTCACTTCACCCCGAGCTACGGCCCGTGGGACCAGCGGCTCTGCGTCGCGCCGGACGGCGACCTGTTCCGGGCGATCTCGGCCGGGAACGTCGAGGTCGTCACCGACCATGTCGACACCTTCACCGAGCGGGGCATCCAGCTGAGGTCCGGCCGGGAGCTCGCCGCCGATGTCATCGTCACCGCGACGGGCCTGCGGCTGCGGATGTTCGACGGGATCGCGCTGACCGTCGACGGCGAGACGGTGCGCGTGCCGCGGCAGCGGGTCTACAAGGGCATGATGCTCGAGGGCGTCCCCAACTTCGTCTTCGCCTTCGGCTATATCAACGCGTCCTGGACGTTGAAGGTCGACCTGGTGGCCGAGCACCTCGGCCGGCTGCTGCGCCACCTCGACCGGCGCGGCTACCGCATCTTCGTCCCAGGCCGCCCCGCCGCGCCGGCCGGAGCCGGTGCCGGGCCGGACGGCGCGAGCCTGGCCGACGGCGCCGCGCGCGCGGCGAACGGCGCGATCCCGGCCGGCTCCGTCGACGGGGCGGCCAGCGGGTCGTCACTGCTCGGCCTGACCGCCGGCTACGTGCTCCGCGACGCGGGAGAGCTGCCTCGCCAGGGCGACCGCCCACCATGGCGAACCCGGATGAGCTACCTGGCGGACGTCCGCGCGCTCCGGTTCGGCCGGGTCACCGGCCCCGACCTGCGCTTTCTCTCCCCGGCCGAGACGGCGCCCGAAGCGGTCACCGGACAGCCGGCCCGAGCCGACGTGCGTCCGGTGGTGCCGGAGCCCCGTGCGGGCACGAGCAGCTCGCCACGCGGCGGCGTCCGGGCGCAGGTCCCGGAACAGGCACGCCCGGGTGAGGCTCGCCAAGAGCCGGCCGTCGTGGCTGTGGATCGTCCCGGTGCGGACGCCGCGACCGTTGGCGGCCGCGTGCGGGGTGACATCCACCATGAGCACCCGGTCGTCGAGGCGCGCCGGGCGGTGGAACCAGACGGCGTGGTCCAGGCCCGCACAGGAATGGGCCTGCCCCTCGTGCCAGGCGGCGAGGCAGCCCGAGACATCTGACAGGCCCCTCGCTCAGCGTGGATGCGCCTGGTGGCGCCGCCGCGATCGCCGGCGCCTGGGCGGCCCAGCGTGCAGGGGGCTGGGCGAGGTCGGCCGGACCGGACCGGCGCCGGCCGGACCGGTGCCAGCCGGACCGGTCCGGCCGGATCGGCGCCGACCCCGGGGTGGTCGGCTTCGGCCGCTGTTGGTCCGAGCTCACACCCCGTCGGAAACGCGCCGGGTCGGGCGGTGCCAGCGACTCGCCCGGTCCGCGGGTCCGCGGGGCGCGGGCAGCCAGCCGGCGGCGAGCCGATGCGCGCCGTGCCGGGACAGCTCAGGGGCGTCGTCGGCGGCACTGATGCTCAGCAGATCCTTGTCGTTGGCGGCGGCGATCACCTCGGCCGCCCACCGCAGCTGGTCGCGCACCTGGCCTCCTGTCGGATCGACGCCGCGTCGCCGCGGACCACCGGCTCCGGCTCCTGGTTCAATCCTGTCTACGAACATCTACGACACTGTAAATCTCACCTCCGTGTCGAGCTGGTTACGTTTTGTTGTCCTCCCATGGGCCCTCGGTGGCTCCAGGCTGCCCGCTGTGGTCATCGGCGCGCCGCGCGGCACCTGGCCGGGAGCCGGACGAGGGGCGGCCGGCGGTGCGCCCGCCGTGTCCGAGGTCACGGCACGGGGCTGGCCGCGGCGGCGGCCGGTTCAGGCTCCCGCGCCAGCTCGGCGAGTGACTGGTCATAGCTGGCGGATCCCACGGTCGAGGGTCATTGGCGGGGCGGGTCAGAATCTCCGGTGAGGCTCGGCGGCGGCCTGCCGGCGCGGAGCGGCGAGAGGATCGCGGCGCCGCCGGGCGCTTTATAGGCCTGCCACCTGCGCGAACAACCTATTGGCATGGCCGGGCGGCAGCCGGCCAGAGAATCGATGCCAGTCAGCCGCTTTGTCTCCTGTGACCGGTGCCACTCATTCCTTGGCGTCGGTAAGAAAGAAGTGAATGTGGCCCGGACCACTCGCCGGCCGCCGGTGCCAATTGGCTTGTCTGGTATGCGTCAGAGGTCACTCCCGGCCGTCCTCGAAAAGCCCAGAAATATGGTTCACAATGGATTTGCGGCCGCCGGGGAAATGCGGTCGCGGTCACACCTGCCCCAGGAGAACGACATGAGCAACGACACCTCCACCATCACGCGTCTGCGGTCGCAGGCCGCCGCCCGCCGGGTCGCCCGCCGCCAGCGCCGGGCCCTCGAGACCTACCTCGCCCAGGACGCCCTCTCGCCGAACGCTCGCCACGAGCTCGAGGTCATCCTCGTCCGCCAGGGCTCGTCCCTGTAGGACCTCGGCGTCATCCGCGCTGCCGGGCCGCCGCATATGGCGGCGGCAGGGGGGCGCGGTGGCCGGGGGCGCGGGGCCGGGCGTTTCAGCCGGCTCGTATTCGGCGCCTTCCCGAATACCGGCGGTATCCACTTTCGGGCGGCTGGCAACGAGGCCCGCCGGATACCGGGCCGAGTGACCCACGACACGGGCGGGCGCGCGAGACCGGCCAACCAGGTGCCGGGCAACCGGGCACCAAAGAGACAGACCCCGAGTTACCCGCGACACATCCGCGACGCCGCCCGTCCACGGGCGTTGCGCGAGAAATGCATGACGGCCGTCACGAGCGGCCAGTACCTTTCGGAGCCGACCGGGACTTCCCGGCCGGCTCCGGGTGTTTCTGGGCCGTAGCGGCCAGCCCCGCCGACATCGATGAAAGTCTGGCGCGCACGATACGGGCCTTCCTGCGACTCGCGGGCTCATGGCGGTCCCGCGCCGCCGGCACGCCATGCTGGCCGTGCGCGGCTGGCCGTGCGCGTATCCATGCGTCCCAGCGTCACGCTCTGTCGCCAGCTTGACCATCCTGGGACGGGCGGCGCCGGAGCGCCGTCGTGGGCGCCCGCTCCTCGAACCCGCCGATGTCAGCGTGGCCCGGAAGCGGACGCGACCAGTCAGTACCTCCCCTTCTTCGACAGATGGCAATCGGGCGACTACCGTGCGTGCCGAATTGATGGTGACCGATTGTCGCAGCGAAGGGTCCGAGGGCGTATGGTCCGCAAGTCCGCGCCAGAGCAGGTCGAGACGGTCGTCGTCGGGTCGGGCTTCGGTGGATCGGTCACCGCGTTCCGGCTCGCCGAGGCCGGCCGTGATGTGCTGGTGCTCGAACGAGGCCGGGCCTACCCGCCGGGCGCCTTCCCGCGTACGCCGCGCGAGGTGGCCCGCGAGTACTGGAACCCCGGCGAGGGCAGGCACGGCCTGTTCGACATCTGGTCGCTGGGCGGGTTCGACGCGGTGGTGTCGTCGGGGCTCGGCGGCGGCTCGCTGGTCTTCGCGAACGCGCTGATGCGCGCCGACGAACGCTGGTTCGTGCAACCCGACGCGCGGGCGAGCCGCGGGGGGGCCGCGACCGGCGGTCGCGCTGGCGCCGAAGCCGCGAGCCGGACCCGCGGCGCCGGCGGGTCGGCGGGCGCAGGCTCGCGCCGCCGGGCGGCCGCCGGTCGGCCGTGGCCGATCAGCCGCGCTGACCTCGAACCGCACTACGACGCGGTGGAGAAGATGCTCGGCGCGGCGCCATTCCCGGCCGGGCGCCCCGGTTACGAGGCCACCGAGCGGACCACCGCGCTGCGCGCCGCGGCCGAGCGGATGGGGCTGGAATGGCGGCAGCCGGCGCTCGCGGTCAGCTTCGCCGCCCTCGGCGTCACCGCGCCTGGGCTCGCGCTCCCCGAAGCCCCTTACGGCAACGTGCACGGCCGCGCCCGCGCGACCTGCCAGCTCGCCGGCGACTGCGTCCTCGGCTGCAACCACGGTGCCAAGAACAGCCTGGACCACACCTACCTGTCGGCGGCGGCCTACCACGGCGCGGAGATCCGCACGCGTTGTGAGGTGTTGGCGATCGCGCCGGACGACGGCGGCGGCTGGGTCGTCACCTACGCCGAGCACCACGGCGCCGTCGACGGCACGTCGCGTGACCTGGCCATGCTGCCGGCGCGCACGGTGCGCTGCGCGCGGGTCGTGTTGGCCGCGGGCGCGCTCGGTTCCACCTACCTGTTGCTACGCAGCCGGGCCGCGCTGCCGGGGCTCAGCCCGATGCTCGGGCACGGCTTCAGCGGCAACGGCGACGCGCTCGGGCTGGTGGCTGGCGCCCGCCGCGAGGATGGCTCTCTCTGGCCGCTGGGCGCCGCCCCGACGGTCACCTCGGCCGTGGCGGTGCCGGACGGGCCCGACGGCGAGCCCGGCTTCCACATCCAGGACGCCGGCGTACCCACGTTCGTATCCTGGCTACTGGCGGGCCACCGGGCCGCCGCCGGCCGAGGTGGCGGTGGCGGTGGCCTGCGGGGCAGCCTGGTCCATCCACTGCGGCTCGCCCGAGACTGGGCCGCCGAGCGGCTGCGCGGTGGACCGGACGACCTGCGCGGACAGCTGTCCCGGCTCGCCGAGGCCGGCGCGGACGGGGAAGCCGTCCTGCCCCTGCTCGCCATGGGCCGGCCCGCGGCCGACGGAGTGCTGCGGCTGGACGGCGACCGGCTCGGCCTCGAACGCGCGGGCGCGGACCGGGATGTGGACGCCGAGCGGATGCGCGCGGCGATGGCGCGGCTGGCCGACGGCCTCGGCGGCCGGCTCGAGTCGCACCCGCTGGCCACGCCGCGCCGTCGGGTCACCGCGCACCCGCTCGGCGGTGCCCCGATGGGAGACAACCCGCGCGACGGCGTCGTCGACGGGCTTGGCCAGGTCTTCGATCACCCCGGCCTGTACGTCCTGGACGGCGCCGCGCTGCCCGGGCCGCTTGGCGTGGGCCCAGCGTTGACGATCGCGGCGTTCGCCGATCTCGCGGTCCAGCGCATGCTGGACGGGAGCCGCGGCCGGGCCGGCGGGGTGCCCCGTCCTCGCGTGGCGGCGAGCGGCGACGCCGCGGCCCGAGGCACGCTCACCCATGGCGCCGCCGCGGCGAGCGCCGCCCGGAAGAGCGCGGCTGGGAAGAGTGCGACCGGGACGGGAACGGCCAGGACGAAGAGCGCCGCGGGGACTGGCTCGGCCGCGACGAGGGCCACGGGAGCGAGCACAACCCAGACCAGCGCGGCTAGGACCGGCGCGGCCAGGGCACGAGGCGCCACGGCCGGCACGTCGGCGGCTGGAGCCGGCCGGTCCGGAAATGCGACGTCGGCCGAGATTCCGTCGCCCAGGTCGGATGCGACGCCGGCGGCCGCGGCGCGCGGGAAGGCGCGCCAGCCGCCGGCACTCCGGACGCCGGTGGCCGCCAGGGCCGCCGCGGCCGCGGCGGTTCCCGCGACCGCCGCCGTAACCACGGCAAGTTCGGCCCCGGCGGCCGCCGCGCGCCAGGACACCGAACGAGCCGCCGCCGTCAAGGCGAGTGACGCGGCGAGTGCCGCCAAGGGAAGCGGTGCTACTGACACCGTCAAGGGGAGTGGGGCAACCGGCGCGGCGAGTGCCGTCAAGGGGAGTCGCGCGGCCAGCGCCGCCAAGGGGACCAGTGCCACCAAGGGGAACGGTGTGACTGGCGCCGTCAAGGGGACTGGGGTTGCTGGCGCCGCCAAAGTGACCAGGGCGGCCGGCGTGACCAAGGCAACGAAGGCGACCACAGCGACCAAGGCGGCCGGAGTGACCAAGGCGGCGAGCGCGACCGGTGCGGCCCCGGGGGCTGCGCGGAACAGTTCGGGCGCGGCGCGGGGCGTCACCCCGGCGCCGGGCGGTGCCGCGGTGGGCGAGGCGGGTTCGGCGTCGGCTGGCACCGGCTCGAGGCGGTCCGCGGGCCCGGGAAGCCCTGCCGGCCCGGCCAGCGCGGGCGAGCCCACCGGCCGGGCCGCCGGGGCGGCTTCGGCGGCTGCGCCTCGGCGCTAGGGGGTCCGCGCGGATTCTGTCGGATCGGTGAACTAGCCGAGAGCGGGTGCCTCGTGCTCGTAGAGTGCCGCGTGGGGGGCCGGAAGGAGGCTGGTGACCACCTACGCGGCGCTGCTGCGCGGGATCAATGTTGGCGGCGTCAAGGTCGGCATGGCTGACCTGCACGCCATCTTCTCCGGACTCGGGTATGCGGGGATCTCGACCTATCTGCGGACCGGCAACGTGCTGTTCGGCACCGAGGCACCCCGGTCGGCGCTAGCGGCGGACATCGAGGCCCGCATCGACCGGGAGATCGGCGTGCGCACCACGGTCCTGCTGCGCAACCGGGACGAACTTGCCGCGTTGGCCGCCGGCAACCCGTTCCTTGACCGTGAGCCGGACCCCACCAAACTGCACGTCACGTTCCTGGCGGACCAGCCTGACAAGGCCCGCGTCGCCGGGCTCGCCGCGCTCACGGCCGAGGGCGAGGACGTCGCCGTCGTCGGGCGGGAGGTCTACCTGCACTGCCCGCACGGCTACGGGCGCACCAAGCTCAACAACACCGCGATCGAGCGCCGGCTCGCGGTCACGGCCACCACCCGCAACTGGCGCACGGTCACGGCGCTGCACGACCTCGCCACCGCGGCCTGATCACGCCGTGCCCGACCCCGGCCGCGTGGGCCGGACGGGCTGGGCTCATGTGAAGGCCACCGCATGTGCCCGGCCAGGCAGGCGGGCGAGGATGAGGCGTGGCTGAGCGCGGGCGGGTCGTCGTCATTGGTTCCATCAACATGGACGTGGTGGTGACGGTGCCTCGGCTGCCGGCGCCCGGCGAGACACTCGCCGGCGGCTCGGTGCACCAGGTGCCCGGCGGCAAAGGCGCCAACCAGGCCGTGGCCGCCCGCCGGCTCGGCGCCCCGACGGTGCTCGTCGGCGCGGTCGGCGCCGACGGCTTCGGGACCGTGCTATCCGGCTTCCTCGACGCCGAACGCATCGACACCGCGTGGGTCCGGACCGAGCGCGGCCCATCGGGCACCGCGCTGATCACGGTCGCCGACGATGGCGAGAACACCGTCATCGTGGTCGCCGGCGCCAACGCGGCTGTGAGCCCGACGAGAGTGACCGACGCGGCGATCCGCCCGAGTGACGTCGTGCTGCTGCAGGGCGAGATCCCGGCCGAGACCAACGAGTCGGCGGCGCGCGCCGCCCGCGCCGCCGGCGCGACGACGATTCTCAATCTGGCGCCGTTTCGCGTGCCGAGCCGGGAGCTGCTCGCCGCCGTGGACGTTCTGGTCGTCAACGAGACCGAGTTCGCCCAGTTGGTGGGCATCGGAACGGGCGTGGGCGGCGCCGCGCGGGGGGTCGAGGAACTGCTGCGCTCCGGCGACCGGCTGGCCGCTCCGGACGGCACGCCGCTCGGCGACGTGGTGGTGACCCTGGGAGCGGACGGCGCGCTGGCGCGGATCGGCGGCGAGGTGCTTGCCGTGCCCGGCCGGCGGGTGCCGGTGGTCGACACCACCGGCGCGGGCGACTGCTTCTGCGGGGCGCTCGGCGCGTCGCTGGCCGCGGGAGTGGCCCCGGCGGAGGCCCTCGAACGGGCGAACGCGGCCGCCGGCCTCGCGGTCGGCCGGTTCGGGGCCGGCCCGTCCATGCCCACCGAGGCCGAGGTCGCCGACGCGCCCAGCGCTGTCTGACCTCGCCGCGCCGCCGGCAGCCATCGCCGTCCGCCGGCCTGGGCGGTTGATCCTCGCCGCGCTCGTCGCCGCCCCGTGCGGCAAGGGCGACTGCCGTGTCGCTTTGGGCGCGCCGGGTGGTGAGATGAGGGGCTATTCGCGATAGCCATGGCACAGTGCGATACATGGTGGCCGATTCGGTGACCGACCCGATGACTGCGTCTCGCGAGGCGGTGACCATCGCGGGCGGGCCGCGCGGCCCGGCGCGGCGGGCGCTCGTCGGCGTCCTGGGGCTGCCGGTCGGCGCGGTGGTTTCCTGGCCGGCCGTGGCGGGCGCCGCCGTGGTGGCGGGACTGGGCTACGGGCTGCCCGCGGTGACGGCGCTGCGCGGGGTCCGTGGCCGGCTCACCCCCGCCCTTGCCGGGTTCGGCGCCGCCGACCATGTGGCGCTGACCTTCGACGACGGGCCGGACCCGCGTTCCACGCCCCATTTCCTCGAGGTCCTCGAGGAGCTCGAGATCCGCGCGACCTTCTTCGTCCTCGGCGACGCGGTCAGCCGCGCGCCGGGGCTCGTCGTCGACATGGCCGCCGCCGGGCACGAGCTGGCCATCCACGGCTGGGACCGCAAGCCGATGCTGCTGCGTGGCCCGCTGTCCACCTACGACCAGCTTGCCCGCACCCACGAGCTGGTCGCCGCGGCGACCGGCCGCCCGCCCCGGTTCGTCCGGCCGCCCCACGGCATCCTGTCGGCCGCGGTGCTCGCCGCCGCCCGCCGCCTCGAGCTGACCCCGGTGCTCTGGACGGCGCGTGGACGTGACTGGGAGGCGGGCGCCACGCCGCTGTCCGTCCTGGCCGCCGTCGGGCCCGACCTGCGCGGCGGCGCCACGATCCTGCTGCACGACAGCGACCGCGGTGGCGTACCTGGCGCGTGGCGCAGCGCGCTGGGCGCCCTGCCTGAGCTCGCCTGCCGGTGCGCGGACGCGGCCCTGCGCCTCGGCCCGCTCGCCGAGCACGGCCTGCCCGGCCACCCGCCGCAGGCACGGGTCCCGCGATAGCTCAGGTCTCTGGGTAGAGCGAATACGACGGGAAGTTGTACCGGGTGTTCCGGGACCTGAGCGGATCGCAGATCATGAGCCCCGGAAGATCCCCGCGCGTGCGGGGACGACGGGAGACCCATGTCTGAGTCTGCCTCACCCCTGGGAAGATCCCCGCGCGTGCGGGGACGACCGCGAGCACCCATCGCGGACCGGCGTACTCACGTTGGAAGATCCCCGCGCGTGCGGGGACGACTAGTTTGTGACTGTGGCGGAGCTTCCACCGGAGGTCGAGGCTGAGCTGGCGCGGTTGCGGGCCGAGAATACTCGCCTACTGCGCTTGCTGAAGCTCACCCCGCAGCAGGCGGCCCCGCCCGGCCCCACGCAGGCGGCCTTCTTCGAAGCACCTCCAGGGCTGGTGAACAACGGCTCCCCGCCCGCGGCGAAGGTGGCGTTTTTCGGGGCACTGTTCGCCGCCCGCACGGACGTGTACGCGGTCCGGTTCGACAACCGCCGCACTGGCAAGTCGGGCTGGGTCCCGGCGGTGCGCGGAGGATGGCGCAAGGGCGTCCGACACGAGGACCGCGACTACCTTCCGCTTACCGCCGACGTTCTGGCCGCCCATCTGAAAGGCGAGATGCACGTCGGCGTGTACCCGCTGCTGGACGGTGACCGCTGCTGGTGGCTGGCCGCCGACTTCGACGGGCCCGAGGCGATGTTCGACGCGCTGATGTACATCAAGGCCGGCCGCGCCCTCCAGGTCCCTGTCGCCTTGGAGGTGTCCCGGTCGGGTACGGGCGCGCACGCGTGGGTGTTCTTCACCTCGCCGGTCCCCGCCGAGACGGCCCGCCGCCTGGGTAGCGGACTGTTGCGGGAGGCGATGGCGCTACGCGGCCGGCTGAGCCTGGCCAGCTACGACCGGCTGTTCCCGTCACAGGACATGCTCCCGACAGGGGGCATGGGAAACCTGATCGCTGCGCCGCTGTTCAAACCTGCCCGACAGAACGGCGCAACCGTCTTCCTGGACCTGGCCATCCTGGAGCCGCATGCCGACCAGTGGGCCTACCTGTCCACGCTCGGCCGGATGACCCCGCAGGAACTCAGACGTGCCGTCGACCGCGTCGGACGGGTCGCCGTGGCCGCCGAGGCCACCACGCTCGCTTCCCCCACCTCAACCGTGACCCGGCCCGCCGTCGCCGCTGTCCTCCACGCCCGGCTCGGAGCTGGCATCCGGGTCGAGCAGTCGGAGCTGACCCCGGGCCTGGCCGCGACGCTGCGGCACGCTGCCTCCATGCACAATCCGTTGTTCCAGGAACGGCAGCGAATGCGCGCTTCCACCTACGGCATCCCCCGGTTCCTGCACAGCTACGACGAGACCCTCGACGGCGGCCTGATCCTGCCGCGCGGCATGCTCCCCACCGTCGCTTCGCTCACCGAGCAGGCCGGCAGCCGGCTGGACGTCACCGACGAACGGGTCACTGGCATCGCACACGCATTTACCTGCACCGCCACACTCACCGCCGTACAACACGAAGCCCTCACGAAGCTGACCGAACACGACCTCGGCGTCCTGGTCGCGCCGCCGGGCTCCGGCAAGACCGTGATGGCCTGCGCGGTCATCGCCGCTCACCAGACACCGACCCTGGTCCTGGTGGACCGCAAGGCACTCGCGGACCAATGGCGGACCCGGATCGCCGAGTTCCTGGGGATCAAGGCAGGACAGCTCGGTGGCGGCCGCGCCAAACTGCGCGGGACCGTCGACATCCTTACTCTGCAAACCCTCGCCCGCCGCGAGGACATCGCCGAACTGACCGCTGGCTACGGCCTCGTCGTCGCTGACGAGTGCCACCACGTTCCGGCCGCAGCCTTCACCCACGCGGTCAAGCAAATCCCGGCCCGACGCTGGCTCGGCCTGACTGCCACCCCATACCGGCGTGACAAGCTCGACGACCTCATCACCCTGCACGTCGGCCCGGTCCGCCACACCATCACCGGCCCCCACGAGCCCGCCGATGGCATCCCCATGCTGCCCGGCAGCGCCCCCGACGGACGGCCAACACCTGTGCTGCATGTCCACCCCACCGGCTACCGCTACGCGGGCGACGCCGACCCGACCGCCCCGGGCGGGATGGCCGAGATCTACAAAGACCTGATCGCGAACAGCCAGCGCATCCGCCAAGTCACCGCGGATGTCGCCGCCGCCCTGGCTCAAGGCAGAAACTGCCTGGTCCTCACCACCTGGACCGCACATCTACAGAAAATCGCCGACGCGCTGCGCGACATGGGCCACGACCCTGTCGTGCTCCGCGGCGGCATGGGTGCCAAAGACAGGACGGCCGCGCTCGCTCGCCTGACGCCACAACCCGGCGGTCCGCCCCTGCTCGCCGTCGCCACCGGCCCCTACGCCGGCGAAGGATTCGACTGCCCCGCCCTGGACACCCTGTTCCTCGCCGCGCCCGTCTCCTACAAGGGACGCCTCGTCCAGTACACCGGCCGCATCCTGCGCCCCCACGACGGCAAGACCACCGCCGAAGTCCACGACTACCACGACGAACTGACCGCTGTACTCGCCGCATCACTCACCAAACGCGCCCCCGGCTACACCAGCCTCGGCTTCCCCGACCCAAGACGCCTCGCTCACACCCCCAGCGTGCACTTCCCAACCTGATTGATCGTCCTTGGAACGATCATTGCCTCACCGGGGTAAGGCATGATGTTCGCCGTCCCGAAGCTTTCGGTTCTCCCTTTCATCGCTCGCCGAGTAACTGCTCCGACAGGCCCGAAATATTTCAACATCGACAAGAGCGTAGAGCCGGCCCGCCATTACACGGACGGCGCGGTCGGCGGAAAGAACGCGGTGTTCACCCGTCCCGGCTACGGCGACGGCGCCGCCCGCCTGGCCGACATGGACACCGACGGTGTCGACGCGGAGGTCGTCTACTCCGAGGTCAGCGCCTTCCGCTACATCGGGGACCTGAAGGAGGGCGCGGCCGAGGCGACCTACGCGTTCAACGAGGTGCTGCGCGACTACGCCAGCGCGGACCCGAAACGGCTGGTGATCTCCTACCAGATCCCCATCCACGACATCGAGGCCGCCGTCGCCGAGGTGCGTCGCGTCGCCGTGCTCGGCGCGAAGTCGCTGCAGCTGCCGGTGTTCCCCAACGAGTTCGGTCTGCCGGAATACCCCGACGACCGGTACGCGCCGCTGTTCCGCGCGATCGAGGACACCGGCCTGCCCGTGTGCTGCCACACCGGCCTCAACACGAACCTGGACGACCTGGTCCGGCGCGACCCGACGCCGCAGAAGGGCGTGATGGTGCCGCTCGCCGCCCTGTCCGCCTCCGAGGCGCTCGGGATGTGGATCATGGGTGGTGTCCTCGAGCGACACCCCGGCCTGCGCGTGGTGTTCGTCGAGCCCGGCCTCGGCTGGGTCGCCTGGTGGCTGTCGGCCGTGGACAACATGGTCAAGCGGCAGGGTTACGACTTCCCCGCCATCAACGGGCTGCCGAGCGAGTACTTCCACCGACAGGTCAGCCTGACGTTCATCGAGGAGGCGGACGCGGTCCACCTGCTGCGCCACCGCCTCGGGGTTGAGAACATCCTATGGTCGACGGACTACCCCCACCCGGTCACGAGCTGGCCGCGGTCCCGCGAGATTGTCGAGGAGCAAATGGCCGGCGTCCCCGCGCACGAGCGAGAACTGATGGTGGCGGGCAAGGCCGCCCGGGTGTGGAACCTCTGACACAGGCACGGCGCTACGGCGCGACGCGGTGTGCCTGACAGCGTGACGTACCTGGCTCGCGGGCCGCTGCCCACCCTCGCCGCAGCCCGGTAAGCCCACGGTGCCAGACCGGCGCCTTGGGCGCGGCAGCCTGACCAAGCTGGTCATCCAGCGGTGGGCTGGGGTTTCCGGGGGCGCGACGCGCGCGAGCGCCCGGTATCGGCTACCGGTGTCGACCCGTGCTGGCCGTGGCGATGAGCGCGTCGAGGCGGTGGGCGTGGGCGCCGCGCCAGTAGATCTGGCCGCAGGCGACGCAGCGGGTGAAGTGGGCCGCGGTGCGGCGGGTGCCGGGCTCGACCTTGTCGAGGACGGCTTCCCTCGGCACTGACCGCAGTTCGTCTCCGCAGGAGACGCAGCGGGTGAGTGGCGCCAGTGGCGGCGCGAATCGGTCAAGGACATCGTGTACCTGGTCGTCGGGCCGGTCGCCGCGGACATACGCGCCGCGCGGCAGGCTTCGCCGGAACAGCAGGCCCCGGTCCCGCGTCAGCAGCACCCGGCGTTCTCGGATCGCCTGGGCGACGAGTTCGTCATCGGCGGCGTCGTTACGGTAGGCCACGTCCAGGCCGAGTAGCCGCAGCCGACGGGCCAACGCGCCCAGGTGTACGTCGAGGACGAACCGTGGCTCGGCCAGCGGCTGGGGACGCGTCGGCGGCTCGACCCGCACGATCTCGTCCGGCCCGGGCCGGCTGGACTGGCCGAGGACCGCACCATCGGCCCGCCGCAGCGCTCCGACCTCGGTCAGCGGTACCCCGATCGACTGCACGACGTGCCCCAGCGTGGCGTCCGGATCCGGAGACAGCCCGCCGACCAGACCGCCTTTCCGCGCCCGTCGCCAGGACCCGTACAGCAGCGGCCGCAGTTCCTCGGCGACCTCCAGCACCACCACATCCGCTGCCTACCCACCTGGCACCACCCCGAGTCGGCCAGCCGGGACTCGTTCTTCGTGGAATGCGTTGGCGCTCTACTTTTCGGGTGCTACCGACGGCCGCCTTCCCGGCCGCGGTGCAGCTCACTCGGGGCTGTCCTGCGGTAGGTCGGCCTTGCTGGGCGTCCGAACTCGGAGGTGCTCGGAACCGGACGGAGGTCGGGCGTGCTCAGCAACGGAAAGACGCATCCGCCCTCAGCGAACCTCGACTTGCTGGCCGCGCTCCAGAAGCAGTACACCGAGATCATCGCGTCGCTTGACCGCGACGCCGCGATTCGCCGAGTGGTCACGACCGTTCCGCCCAGAGACGACATAGCGCGGCCCCTGGCCGGCCGATGACCTGGGCACCGCCGCCCAGCTGGGTTGGGTACCGCCGACGCCGGCCTACCTGGTCCGCTCTGCCCGGGCCACCCGCCGCGCCCGCAGGGCCGCGAAGGCGGCATGACCGCCGAGCCTCAGGCATCGCGCCTCGACCCGCCGGGTAGCCCCGGGCCCAAGGCCGGTCGAGGAACCGCTGCCGGAGGAGGGGGATGCCTGCCGAGCGACGCTCAGCCGGCGGCACCTACTCGGTGGTGCAGGCCGCCTTCGCCCTCGGCACCGGCCTGGGCCGTCCAGGGCCGCTCCAGCGCCGGCCCTCCGGCGAGCTGTTCGAGCAGCTCGGCCGCGCGGATCTCGCGTCCCGCCTTCGTGATCTCGGCCTGCATCCGGCGCGCGGCGGTGGCGTACCGGGAGTCGGCGAGTACCGCCGCGACGGCCGCGCGGATCTGGCCCAGCTCCGGGGTCTGTGTGCGCAGGTTCACCCCGACACCGGCCGCGGCCACCCGCGCGTTGACCTCGATCTTGTCCTCGGTCTTGCCTGCGCCGACGATCGGGACGCCGTGCGAGAGCGCGAGCTGCACACCGCCGTAGCCGCCGTTGGTGACGAACACGTCGACGTGCGGCAGCAGCCTGTCGAACGGTATGAACCGCTCCACCCGTGCATTCGCCGGCAGCGGCGCTAGCCCCGCCGGGTCGCCGCCTCCGGTGGCCGCGACGACGAGCACGTCCTCGCCCGCGAGCCCGGCCAGCGCGGGCCGGATCAGCTGGTCGGCGTCGGTCGCGACCGTCCCCTGGTTGACGAGCACGACCCGCCGCCCTGACAGCTCGGGCCACCAGGCCGGCGGCTGCCAGCCGGGGTCGACCGGCTGCCGCGGTGGTCCGACGAAGGCGACCTGGCTGGGCACGTCGGGGACGGCGTACTCGAAGCTTGGCGCGCTGAACTGCAGGTAGAGCTGGGTGGCCAGCGGATAGTCGAAGATCGCGGCGGACGACGCGGGCAGGCCGAGCATCCGCCGGGTCCGGTTGAGCTCGGCGGTTACCGGGCGAAGCAGCAGCCGTCGGATGGAGCTGGCCAGCGCCCGGTTGCGCAGCCGGCCGAGCGGGCCGCGGGCCGGCGCCAGACCCATGCCGAGGGGCGCGAGGTCCCTGTTGGTGAAGGGCAGCACGCTCACGCCGAACCCGGCCAGCGGCGGTCCGCCCAGCTCCCGCAGGAACACCCCGCCGATGAACCCGGTGTCGGCGATCACGGCATCAGCCGGCTCCTCCCGCAACAGTGCCCGCAGGTCCCGAACCTGGCTCGGCACCGGTCTCGAGAACCCCTGCACCATGTCGAACTGCAGCTTCTTCAGCCCGGACAGCTCCCGGCGCCGCGGGTAGCGCTGGTCGAGCCCGTCCAGGCTGTAGTCGAAGCCGGGATCGGTGATCGGGTGGAAACTCGCACCGACAGCGGTGATCTTGTCGGCGAAGGCGACGCCGGTGTACCAGCGCACGGTGTGGCCGCGTTCGATCAGGGCGCGGGCGATGGGTAGTGCGGGCAGGGTGTGGCCGACGGCGGGAACCGTGGCGAACAGGAATCGGGCCATGGCGGGTTCTCCTCAGGCAGGGCGACAGCGGCGGCCGGGCGGCGCGGCGGTGGGTGCGGTGGTGGGTGCGGTGGTGCTGGTCACGGCCGCGCGGGCATCGCGTGTTCACGGTCCTGGTTCTGGTCGACGCGTCGGGTGGTGCGCTGTCCCTCCCGCGGCGAGAGCAGCACGGGAGGGACGGCGCACCAGATCTGAGTCGAGGGAACGCGCGCCGCACGGTCGGAGCGGTTAGGGGGCAGGGGTCGGGGTGGGGAGGAGGGTGGCGAGGGCGGCAGGGGCGCGAAGGGGGAGCAGGTGGTTCTCGCCGGGGACGACGGTGGTGCGGGTGTCGGGCAACATCGTGGCGAGGTGGTCGATGAGGCGATGGGTGAAGGGTGGGCTCTCGCCGCCGGCGACGAGATGGACCGGCTGCTCGATCCGGCGCGCCAGCTCCTCGTCGAAGTGCCACGCGGCGAGCGCGGGCACCTCGCCGGCGAAGCAGTAGCCGCAGTCGCGTTCGGCGCGTTCCAGGCCGGCTCGGCCGAGGGCGGACTCGATCACGGACCGGTGCTCCGGTCCGCACACCGCCGCCAGGAAGGTGTCGAAGGCGGTGCGCAGGTCGCCCTGGGCGGCGGCGCCCATCGCCGCGCCCAGGGCAGGGCCGATCGCGGCGGCGACCGTCGCCCGGTCCCGCGGCGGCAGGAGCGGGTCGATCAGCGGCGGCTCGACCAGGACGAGCTCGCTGACCAGCTCCGGGTGGTCGAGCGCCAGCTGCAGCGCGACCACGCAGCCGGAGGAGTGCGCGAGCACCCGGGCCCGCCGGGTCCCGAGGCGGCGCAACAGATCCGCGCACTCGGCGGCGTGGTCGGCCACCGACAGCGGCTCGGCGGGTGCGGGGTCCGAGTACCCGGTGCGGGTGACGCGGATCCGGCGCAGGCCGGCGACGGCCGGCTCGCGCTCGAACGGGACGAACCAGTCGGCGAAGACTGCTGCGTGGATCAGGACGAGCGGCTCGCCGTCGCCGCCGGAGTCGGTGTGTCGCATGGAGATTCTCCTTCTCGGTCTGTGATCGGTCAGTTGGCGTAGAGACGGATTTCTATGCCGTCGGGGTCGTGGAGGCCGACGAGGACGGTGCCGCCGTGGTGGCCGGTGACGAGGCCGCCGTGCTCCTGGTCGATGGCGGCCAGGTGGTCGGCCCAGGCCTGGACGCCGTCCCGGGTCGGGACGCCGAGCGCGACGAGGTCGAAGCCGGCGAGGGCGGCGGCGCGCTCGGGGTCGTGCCGGAGCGCGATCTGGGTGGTGCCGTCTGGAGCCCCCAGGGCGACGCCACGGAGCTCGCCGTCCTCGGTGAACTCGATCGCCACCTCCAGTCCGAGCACCCGCAGGTACCACTCGCTGCTGGCGCGGACGTCGCTGACCGGGATCTTCACGTGGTGGATCGGTGCTAGGTCGGGCATGGCCCCTCCTTTGACTAGAGTCGACTCTAGCAATTCACTAGAGTAATCTCTAGCGAGTGAGTGGTCCCGTCAACGACAGGCCGAGTCGGGCCGAGAAGACCAGGCTGACCAGGCGGCGGATCGTCGCCGCGGCGGCGGACCTGTTCCTCGACCAGGGCTACGGCACGACGACGCTCGACCAGGTCGGGGCGCGCGCGGGCGTCGCCGTGCAGACCGTCTACTTCCACTTCGGGAACAAGGCGACGCTGCTCAAGGAAGCGCTCGATGTGGCCGCCGTCGGCGACGACGAGCCGGTCGCGCTCCTCGACCGGCCGTGGCTCGAGGAGCTGGCCGCCGAGCCCGACCCGGTCCGGGTGATCGAGCTCTGGACGAACGGCGGCCGCGAGATCATGGGGCGGGTGGCGCCGCTGCTCGCCGTCGTCCGCGGCACCGTCGGCGCCGATCCCGACCTCGCGGCGCAGTGGGACGTGAACGAGGGCCAGCGCCGCGCCGCGTTCCGCGCTCTCGCCGGCCTGCTCGCCGACCGCGCGGCGCTCCGCCCGGGGCTCACCGTCGAGGACGCCGCCGATCTCGCCTTCCTGATCACCAGCGCCGAGAACTACATCGTCGCCACGGGCACCCTCGGCTGGTCGCCGGAACGCTGGCGGAGCACCACGGCCACGCTGCTCGCCCGGGCGCTGCTCGGCGAAACGGCCTAGACGCGGAGGGGGGCGGGTGTCGCCGCGGTCGAGGTCGAGGGACTCGGGGGCGTGCGGCCGCTCCATGATCGGCTGCACGCCGGTGGACACCGCCGCGGGCGCGGAGAGCAAGACTTTTTGCCGGCCCGATACGACGCCCACCGAGGGCTCTGTTGCGTTGGTGGGGCGCAGCGGTCGGGCCAGCCGCTCAGGAATGATCGACTGGTGGGTCGTCCTGTCCGTCCCGTGGTTCTGGCTTCCGAGTTCGCCGGGTTCCGGTTCCCGGCAGAGGTGATCGTGCTGGCCAGCCTGCCGTGCCCACCCAAGCGTCGTGCCCAGTGGCTGGTGGCCGCACCGGATCACGACAGACACGCAGGCTTTCCGACCCCCCGGGGGTCGGAAAGCCTGCGAGCAGTCAGACGTCGGAACGGAACCCCGACGAAACACGGCCGAGAGTGAGGCCGACGCAGCGACATCCCTCGGCCGCTCTGGGGTGTCGCAACCTGTGGGGTGTCAGACATCCTCTAGGCGGTCCGAGCTGGTGGTGGCCGGTGGGTGGCGGTGAATGGTCCGGTCCAGGGGTGCTCTGTCAATCTCCGCGTCACCGTCATCTGGCTCCCGGGCGCAGTGAGGCCATGAAGATCGTCTATCGCGGATTTTCTCCGCGGGTTCGAGCCGGGTCGGTCGTTTGGGTTCATCCTTGACCTTCCCGGCGCCCGGGAACCCGGCAGACCGCGGGCCAGCGTGCCCTTGCGCGGCAGCGCCGCGTACCGCCTCTCGCTGGGACGCCTCGCCCCGCCACGGCCGCGCACACCACACGGCCGCGACTGCCAGCGGACAGCAAATTGCCACATTCCGCTTGCCGTCTGTTCATCCCACCGCGACCATACGGCCGTGGCTCCCATTCCCAGTTTGACCGCTATCGACGACCCGGTGCTGCGGGCCGTCACCGCGAATGACCTGCTCTGGAACGGTGCCCCCGGATCGAAGGATCTCCGGACGACGCGCGGTCAGGCGATCCTCCAGGCCATCGAGGCGGGTCGAACGCACCAGGAGATAGCGGACCATCTCCACGTCCGGCCCAGCGATCTGGCCTGGATGACCGAGGACCTTGAATCGTCATACCAGCCCAGGTAGGCCAAACGCCGCCCCCCGGCCCCAGGTCAGGGCTGCGCGAAGGTCGCCCAGAGTTATGATTGGCTACGTCACGTAGCTGCCTCGCGGAAGCATCCGGATGCGGTAGACGGGATAGCGCGCGTCAGTCCTATCCCCGCGCACTTCGATCGAGATTCGCCTCAGTAGATCGAGCCGGGCATGCCGTGTGCCGACCCGGGAAATCTGCTGGACCGCGATTGGCGAGCCTTGGCCGCCGAATTATCTGAAACCTGGCCTGTCGTTGTTACAGAAGTGGCCTCCTGTTCGGGATAATGAAAGTTCCACCAAACAGAACCCCTGACCAGAAGGCCACCGCATGCCATCATGCCAGACCGGCGCCGCTCTGTCGAGCGGCCATGACCAGGCCGGCGAGAACAAAGCCAGTCGACTTCTCGAGATGCTGCGTCAGGTGAAAGATTTCCGTGCGGCCCGCGGAAAGATGTACGACCTCCATTTCGTACTCGCTGTCGCGGTCGTCGCCACACTGGCTGGCGCCGCGAACTACCGCCAGATCGGCAGACGGTCAGGCGACCTTCCACAACGTCTGCTCGCACAGATCGGTGCACCCTACGACTACTTCCGCGCGGCATACGTGGCGCCGGGCGAGTCCACTATCCGGGAGGTCCTCACGAATGTCGACGCGGACCTGCTGGACCTCCTCGTCGGCGTCTGGCTGCACGAATGCGCGACACGTGACCACGACGGAGACCTGGTGATCTCGCTGGACGGCAAGGTCCTGCGCGGCGCCTGGACCACCGGGAACAAGCAGGTCAAGCTGTTCGCCGCCATGATCCACGGAGAAGGTGTCGTCGTCGCCCAGACCCAGGTCCCCGACGACACGAACGAGACCACCCAGGTCGAGAACCTGGTGAAGATCCTCAAACACAAGCGCGGACGAACCATCGCCACCGCCGATGCCGCCCACACCCAGTTCAGGACCGCCATCCTGCTCCACAAACGCGGTATCGACTACGTCCTAACCGTCAAAAGGAACCAGCCCACCCTCTACCGGCAGGTCTTCGAGCGCTGCCTGCCTCTTCTCCAGCAAACACCGGGCCACGACGAAGAGGAACGCTCACACGGGCGCATCAAGCGGTGGACCACCTGGACGACCACCGCCGAGGACATCCGCTTCCCGTTTGCTCGGACGATCGCCGTCATCCGCCGTGACGAATTCGACCTCGAAGGTAACCGTCTCACCAGGGAGTACGCCTTCATCATCACCAACCTGCGCGGGGGCCGCGCCGCCCCAGCCGCAATCCACACCCACGTTCGCCTGCACTGGGGAATAGAGAACCGCGTGCATTACATCCGCGACACCGCCTGGCAAGAGGACGCCTGCCGCGCTCACCTCGGCAACGGCCCACGAAACCTCGCCATCCTCCGCAATCTCGCTCTCGGCCTCCTTCGGCTCCACGGCGTCAAAAAAGTCAAGGAAGCACTCGAACACATCGCCGCAGACCGCAACCGGGCACTCCAATTCCTAGCCACCTAGAGTGACCGACCGCCACCCTCGGCGATCTTCGCGCAGCCCTGG
>NZ_JASNFO010000073.1:0-102182 GCF_032027725.1 Pseudofrankia coriaricola
CGGCACCGCCAGCTCCCCGCGGCCCGCCCTGGCCAGCCGCCCCGCTGTCATCCGCTGCCTAAGCAGGTGCAGCTCGACCTCGCTCATGGTGCCCTTCAACCCGAGCAGCAGCCGGTCGTTGTACTCATCCGGATCGTAGACCCCGTCGGTGTCGGCCAGCAGGACTCCCGCCAGCGAGCACAGCTCGACCAGCTGATGCCAGTCACGTCCAGCGCGGGCCAGCCGCGACATCTCCAGCCCCACCACCAGGCCCACATGCCCCATGCTGATCTCGGTAACCAGGCGGGCGAACCCCGGCCGCTCGACCACCCCGGCCGCCGAACGCCCCAGATCCTCGTCGATCACCAGCACCCGCGACGACGACCACCCCAGCGCCACCGCCCGCTCGACCAGCCCGTACTGCAACCGGGTCGACTCGCCGTGATCGAGCACCTGCTGACGGGAGGACTGGCGCACATACACCACCGCCAGGCGATCCCGATGCCGGCCCTGGACTTTCCCGATCTCACGCTCACACAGCAGCATCGACGTCACCGCCGTCCCGCCCGCCGCTGCCGACCGCCCGACCCGCCAGCCGCTCCACCAGCACGATCAGGACTGCGACTGCCTCCCGCCGGCTCGGCTCCGGCAGCAGCGCCCACGGCATGCCCGCCGGGATCTGGGGAGGCCGTCTGATCCGGTGCCGTCCACAACGCACCGCCTTCACACCGCTCACGGGCCCGTAGCTGATCGACCACTTCGACCAGCCGCAGCAACCCCTCCCCACCGATAATCGGCGCGTCAGCGCCACCCTGTCCAACTCTCCCTGCACCGCGGCAAGCCGACTGAGGGCGTCTGGTCCCAGCTCAAACGCACCACCCTGCCGAATCTCGCCGCCCGCAACCTCGACCAGGTCCTGCGGACCGTCAAACACGGCCTCAAACAGATCCAGTACCGGCCCGAGCTGATCCTCGGATTCCTCACCGCGACCGGGCTGACCTGGGAAGGCCTGCGATCAACATGACCCCACACATTAAAGATCAATATGCCGACGTGAGGTGACGAGCAATGCCGTCGATCTGCCGCTCGATGCGGAGCAGGACGGCGAGGATCTCGGCCTGGCCCTCGACCAGGGCAGCGAACGAGTCCTCAGCGGATGCGCTCGCCGCAGAGGCGGCTCCCGGCGCGGGTTGACCGAGCAAGATCGACAATAGATGGTCGGCTGGCCAGTCCAGCGCGCGGCAGACTGCCGCCAGTGTGGCGTCTTGGACGCGGCGGCGACCAGCTCCGTGCTGCAACACGCGCAGCGTCGCGACCGATACTCCGGCCTGGTCGGCAAGCTCCTGTTGACCGACTCTGCGGGCGGTCATCCGGGCGTTGAGCGCCTGGGCGACGGCCCGCCAGTCCTCGCGCGGCGTGCGTACCGGCCGCTCCCCGTTCTTTGCCACAAAGCAAACATTATCGTTTCCGGGCTCAGGCGAGAACATCGCGACCCTACTACCTGCATTTCATCCAAAGGCGCTATCCAACCATTGGATACCCGCTCGACGAGCGCTCGGCGAGCGGCGCATCGTAGTCACATACTCAATACGCCCGGATCGTCCGGGCGAGGGCCTTTCCCTTGGAGGTGTGGCGCGGTGGCGATTCCTCGCAGGATTCCGGTGGCGTTCGCGGATGTGTTCCCGAACGGTGCCTACGTGCTGGGTGTGGAGCCGTCGAACGACTTCGAGAAGATGCGCGCCAAGGCGCCGGATCCGCAGGAGCTCGACAAGGAGACCGGCGTGCGGCTGTGGGTGGTGCGGGTCATGGATGCGGATCCGACGGCGCGGTCGGCGGAGCTGAAGGTGAAGATCGCGGCGGAGGTGGCGCCGGTGCCGCCGGACCCGATCCCGGGTACGCCGTTTCGGCCGGTGGAGCTGGTCGGGGTGCTGGTGATTCCGTGGGTGGACACGAACGGGTCGCGTCCGCGGCAGATGTTCGCGCTGCGGGCCTCGGGCCTGCGGCCGGTCACGCCGTTGCCGGCTCGGCGCACCCAGGGAGCGGCGGCGTGAGCAGCAAGCGCCCCTCGCCCACCCGGCTGTCGGCGCACCTCGCGGTCTGCGCCGGGGCATCGGTACACGTCTACACCTATGACGACCGGTCGCCGATCCTGACGCTGTCGACCGGGGATGTCACGGTCACGATCGCGTTGTCGACGACCGATCTCGACTCGACCGCGATGCGGTTCGCGCGGGACCTGGCGGACGCGGCGGTGCGGTTCGTCGAGAACTGCCAGCTTTTCACCGCAACCCCTGGCACCACCGAGGCCGGCGAAACGTCCGGCCCGGTGTCGGCGGCGGTTCCGTCGGTCTCCCGCGCGGCCTGATAGCCGCGCTTTCTCACGGGTTTCCCGGGGCGCCGGCCTGAATCGGTGCCGGCGGCTCGGGGCCTGCCCTGTCTTTCTTTCACGTTTCCTTGCCCTGGCTTTGCCCTGCCGTGAAACGGGTGGTATTCGTCATGCCCAGAATCAACGGGGACCGCCGTATCCCGTCTCTACCCGCGCGACACGACACGATCCGCGTGCCGCTGTGGATGGTGCTCGTCGGCCTGGCGGCCCGGCTGTGCGGCCGGCTGGTGATGCTGCTCGTGCGGCACCCGTTCACCGTCGCCCTGCTGGTCCTCCTGACCGCGTTCTACCGGAGCACGGGTCTGCTCGGCCTGGGCGCGCTGGCCGGCGCCGTGCTGCTCGTTGCCGTCGTGTGGCGGCTGGTGCATCGGTGCTCGTTTGACCGGGCGGCCCGGTGGACCTGGGGTCGGGTCCGGCTCGTGGCCGTCTACCGCCGTAAGTGGCGGGCGGCGACGGTGCATTGCGGTCTGGCGATCCAGATTCCGGCGTCGAACGCGGAGCGGGTGACCTTTGACGAGTACTTCCCCCGCATCCGCGCCTTCCGCGCTTCGGCCGCGGTGGAGTCGCTGCGGGTGGAGCTGCTGCCTGGCCAGACGCCCGACGTCTGGGCGGAGCAGGCGGAAGCGCTGCGGCACATCTACCGGGCGCGGGCGTGCCGGGTCCGTGCGGAGCGGGTCGGGTTCGTCTGGGTCGACTTCTACCGCCGCGACCCGCTGGACACCGTCATACCTCCTGCGCCGGTCGACGGGTCGGACGGCACGGGCGATCTGGGGAACCTGCCTCTCGGCCGGCGGGAGGACGGTGCCCCGTGGCTGCTGCCGCTGCGCGGCTCGCACGTCCTGGTCGCCGGTGCCACCGGCTCGGGCAAGGGCTCGGTGCTCTGGTCGCTGATCCGCGCCCTCGGCCCAGCGGTCTCGGCGGGGCTCGCCGAGCTGTGGGTGTGTGACCCGAAGGGCGGCATGGAGATGGCGGCGGGCGCTCCGATGTTCACCCGGTTCGCCTACGACCTGCCCTCCATCGCCGATCTCCTCGACGACGCGGTAGCCCGCATGCAGACCCGCGCGGACGGGCTGCGGGGCGTGTCCCGGCTGCACGTCCCGACCGTGGGCGACCCGCTGATCGTGGTCGTCGTCGACGAGATCGCCGCGCTCACCGCCTACGTGACCGACCGCGATCTCAAGAAGCGGCTCTCGGCCTCGCTGCCACTGCTCCTGTCGCAGGGACGGGCGCCGGGCGTGGTCGTGGTGGCCGCGGTCCAGGACCCGCGCAAGGAGACCCTGCCATTCCGCGACCTGTTCCCAGTCCGCGTCGCGCTGCGCCTGGTCGAAGCCGACCAGGTCGACCTCGTCCTCGGCGCCGGTGCGCACGAGAAGGGCGCCCGCTGCGAGGACATCCCCATCGACCTCCAGGGCACGGGCTACGTCGCCGAGGATGGCGGCGCCGAACCGATCCGGGTCCGGGCGTCCTTTCCCGATGACGGCGAGATCCGCCGGACCGTCGACCGCTACCGCGTCCCTGCCACCGGCTGGATACCAGAACTCACGGCGATGCCGGCGCGTCCGCAGCTACCAGCGCCCGCCGTCTGGCCCGACGTGGTGGAGATCCTCCGGGCGCGTGGCTTCGGGGATGTCCTCGGCCTCGACCCGCCCGTCCGCCGGCGACGGCTCTCATGGCCACGACCCAAGACACGCGGCCGGCACCCCGCCGCCCGTGGTCGGGCGGACGGCTGGGTTCCCGACCTGACCGAGTACGGCGACCCGTGGACCGACAAGTGACCGCCGTGGACCAGGACGACGCCGACCTCGGCCCGGCCGATCCGGCCGCCGGGGAACCGCGGCCTGGGTCACGACTGGCCCGGATGCGCCAGCCACTCGCCCGCCACGTCGTCGAAGCGGTCGCCGTCGAAGAAGGCGTCTGCGTGCGGCCGATAGCGCTGCGCCGCGTCGACCTCGACACCGGCGAAACCACGATCATCCCGGCACCCTGCGGCGCCACCCTGGCGTCCAAGTGCCCACCGTGTGCCGAGCGGGCACGACGGCTACGGATGGCGCAATGCAAGAGCGGATGGCACCTCGACGACGAACCGCTACCCCCACCCGACCCACCGTCGGACGAAGCCAAGGACCTCGGCCGGTTCCGCGCCGACCTCGAAGCCCTCCGCAAAGAGTCCGAGCAGGCCGGCGACACGGCCAACGTCGCTGACATCGACGGGGTGATCGGCCATGTCGACGAAGCCCTCGCCGAGCTCGGCGTACGCGGGAAGGCCGCTCCGGACAACCGGGAACGACCACGGCGGACCCGCTCGACCCGACGGCGCCAGGACGCCGCGGACCTGCCCCGGCTACCCGTCGACAAGCGGACCGTCGGCCGGACGTACACCGCGCCGGACGGCACGGCCTGGCGGCCGTCGATGTTCCTCACCCTCACCTGCGACACCTACGGCCGCGTCCTGACCGACGGCACACCCGTCGATCCGGACTCGTATGACTACCAGCGGGCGGCGCGGGACGCGATCCACTTCCCGAAGCTGATCGACCGGTTCTGGCAGAACCTCCGCCGCGCTGTGGGCTGGGACGTCCAGTACTTCGCGGTCCTGGAACCACAGCGACGGCTCGCGCCGCACGTTCACGCCGCGTTCCGCGGAACCGTTCCCCGGATCGTGCTGCGCCAGGTCGCGGCCGCGACCTACCACCAGGTCTGGTGGCCACCCACCGACGCGCCCGTATACGCGCCGGACGGTCCCGATCTGCCTACGTGGGACGAGCAGACCGGCAGCTACGTCGATCCGGTCACTGGGGCGGAGCTGGTCCCGTGGGACGAGGCGCTCGACGCGATCGGCCCAGACGACGAACCGGCCCACGTCGTCCACTTCGGACCTCAGATCCGCGCGGACGGCATCACCGCCCACTCGGCCACGACCGGCAAGCTGATCGGCTACCTGACCAAGTATCTGACCAAGTCGTTGGACGGCTGCCATGCGAGCGAGACGGACCGCCAGCGGGCACACGTCGAGCGGCTGGCGGCGGCGCTGCGCTATGAGCCGTGCTCCCCGATCTGCGCGAACTGGCTCCTGCATGGGATCGCACCGAAGAACGCCCGGCCCGGCCTCGCTCCCGGACGGTGCAAGGGCAAGACCCACCGGCGGGAAACGCTCGGCTTCGGTGGCCGGCGGGTCCTGGTCTCTCGAAAGTGGTCCGGCAAGACCCTCGGCGATCACAAAGCCGACCGGATCGACTTCGTCCGCGCCCAACTCGAAGCCCTCGGCCACCGGCCCGACGGCGGCAGTCCGGCAGAGCAGCCGGTCGCCAACTCGGCGAACGCGCCACGGCTGGCCTGGGAACTGGTCAGGCCCGGCGACCAGGATGCGCCCCGACGCGAACATCTGATCTTGCATGCGATCGCGAACCGACAACGCTGGCGCGCGCAGTTGACACCCCCGGACGCGACCGGACCCCCGGGCCGAGACCGGCCATCCGCGGCCTGACCCGCCATCCGCTCCGACCCTCGCGCCCGGGAGAGACCGCCGTGACCAAGCTCCTACTGACCCCCGCAGAGGCAGCCGAACAACTCGGCCTCGGCCGCTCCACCGTCTACGAACTCCTCGCCACCGGCGAGCTGGAATCGATCTGCATCGGCCGCGCCCGGCGCATCCCACATGACGCGCTCGTGGCCTACGTCGGTCGGCTCCGCGGCGGCCGGGCCGGTGCCGCATGAGACCCGCACCATGCGGGCGTCCGCGCGGACCTCCCAGGCCGGGCAATGGGGGGTGGGGTATGGAATTCCTTCTTCGAAGTCCCGGAGCCGAAGCCCGGGGACCCCTACCTTTGACCCACCCCCCATGAGCCGCGGGCCCGTACCGGCACTCCGTCTGACTCCAGCGCCGGCAACGATACGGGCCACCACCGACAAAACGGCGACCGTCACTCGTCAGCAGGCGGCGCCAGGTCGGGGCGGTGCTCGGCAATCCAGCGCTCGACGTCCTCCGCGCGCCAGATCCGGCCGGCGGCAAGATCGGCGACCGGCTTCGGGAACGTCGGGTCACTGCCGGCGATCTGGCTCACGCGCTGCCGGCTCACACCCAGCCGCTTCCCGACCTCGGCGGCCCCCATGAGGTGATGCACACCAGAACCGTACTTGACGGTTGCCTACCCGGCATCCACACTCGATGACAAGGCACTAGGCAACCGTCAAGTGCCGAACGGAAAGGCGGTCCCGGCGGGTGCGCCAACACCCAACCGGGACCTGAGACCCCACCCCTTGCTGCACAAGGAGCGAAGCCCTATGCCCATTTTCTCTTCCGGCGGCTTCGGCGCGTGGCGCACCCCCGGTGACGACTCGCCGCTCGTCTCGACGCAGACGACCGACACCGGCCACGAGCTGACGATCCGCCCCGGCGCCGACATCGGCGACCTGGTGGCGATCCTCGCGGACCTCCCGCCCGACGCCTTCTTCACCGAGCACTTCGGCGACATCGACGTGGTCCTCGTCTTCCGGCACCTGCCCGGCGCCTCGGCGCTCGTCCCCGCGGGTGCGATGCCCTCGACGGACCCGACGGCGGCAGGCGTCTCCCGCCCGTAGCGGCACCCCTGCCTGCCCCACCCCCCATTTTCTTCCGTTCTCTGGCGGCATTTCCAGCTGTCGGGGTGTCGGACGGGTCCAGGGTCGGCCGAAGGCCGATCGCGTAGCGACGCGCAGCGCCCTGGACGCGGCCGGCACCCCGACAGACCATCCCTCCGCCCAGAGAACGGAACCCCCACCGACGCCCGGCAACGACACCCGCACCCGGCGCTCAATTCCGTTCTTTCCGGCAAGGAGCTTCGAATCGTCATGCCCGAAAACAGGCCCGACCCGTCTGCCAAGGACTCGGCGGACTACCGCCCCACTGCGGCCGAGTTGACCAAGGCGCGTGCCGAAGTGGCCCGCTACCCGCTCGACGCCCAGTACTCCTATGCCTGCGGCGCCCTGCGGTTCGTCGCGGAGGAAGTCGTCGCCGGACGCGCGGACGAATTCACCATCGTGGCCGCCCGCTACGCACTCGCCCTCGCCGAGGTGGCGCGGGAATCTCCCAGCGACCGACAGGAGATGGCCTGATGGCCGCGCGCAAGGCACGCCGCGGCGATGGCGACGAGACGACCAACCAGGACTCGGTAGCCAGCGTTGACGACGGCCAGACCTCAACCGAACGAACGCGACGCAACCGCCGTGCGCATGGCGAGGGTTCGGTGTTCTGGCGCGAGGACCGGAAGCGCTGGGTGGTCGAGATCGACTACGGCATCGTGAACGGCAGGCGCAAGAAGGTGCCGCGCTACTTCAAGACCCAAGAGGAAGCGATCGAAGCCCAGCGGGAGGCGCGGCAGGCTCAGGCCGACGGGATCGCGAGTCTCGATCGTCGCGCCCGGTTCGGTGACTTCCTGACATACTGGCTCGACGAGGTGGTCATGCCGTCCGAGCGGGCGTTGTCGACGAAGTCCAGCTACCGGGACAACGTCGAGAACCACGTCCGGCCCGGCCTCGGGAAGATCCGCGTCGTCGATCTCAAGCACGAAGACGTTCAGCGCTTCCTGAACGGCAAGGCGGCGGCCGGCTACAGCACCTCGACCATGCGCACCCTGCGAACGATCATCTCTCAGGCGCTCGACGAAGCGGTCATCACGGAGAAGGCGTCCCGCAACGTCGCGAAGACGGTCCGCGTACCCAAGGCACGCAAGCCACGCCGTCAGGTCTCGGCGCTGAACCGTGACGACGGCCTACGGCTGCTCGCGGCGGCTGAACCGACCCGGTTCTACGCGGTCTATGTCCTGCTCGCAATGGTCGGGCTACGTCGCGGAGAAGTGCTCGCGCTGCGCTGGCGCGACTTCAACGAGAGCGCGGGAACCCTCCGCGTCGAACTCCAGGTGACCCGCGTCCGCGGCGTGCAGGGCCTGATCGTCGGCCCGACCAAGAGCCGCGCCGGGCAACGCACGATCGCGCTGCCCGAGAAGTGCATCGACGTCCTGAAGTCGCATCGGTGCCGGCTCGCGGCCGATCGGCAGGCGGCCGGCAAGCGCTGGAAGGAGAACGGCCTGATCTTCCCGAACACCATCGGCCGTCACCAGGAGCCACGCGCGCTGAACACGCACCTGTCCGCGCTGTGCAAGGAGGCGGGCCTACGCCACCTCGGCCCGCACGCGCTCCGCCACACCGCCGCGACCATGGCCTACGCCCTGGGCGTCGACTGGAAGCAGATTCAGGCGATGCTCGGCCACACGATGCTCTCGACCACGATGGACATCTACGTGACATGGTCGAGGACGTCAGCCGCGACGCGGCGACCAAGCTCGATGCCTGGTTCGACACGGCGGACGACGCCGAGGACCAGGAGGACGACGAGCCGAGCGACCCGGACGACAGGGCGGAAGCGGGCTGACAGCCCCTAGCCTGTCAACTTGGCTGTCAAAGAGCAGAGCCCCGCGCTGCCTTGCGGCTGCTGCGGGGCTCTGACCTGTCTCGACCAGACGTGCGCTCGGAGGGACTCGAACCCCCAACCTTCTGATCCGTAGTCAGATGCTCTATCCGTTGAGCTACGAGCGCGTCCTACGAGTCTTGCGATGTCTGCCACCCCTGGCGGCTGACTGGTAGCAGCTTACAGCACGGACCGGGTGACGATCGAACCGGTACGGCGGGGCTGAGGCCTCGGCCCGCAGGGCATCGGCCAGGGCTGCTACCGGTGTCGGCGGACGACGACGAGGCCGGAGATCAGGCCGTCGGCCGCGATGGTGGCCGCGATGGCGACGTCCACCTTGCCCTGCGGGGCGGCTCTGGTGGTGCCGGCGACAGGGGTGGTCATGACGGCGGTGCCGACCAGCAGGCCCAGATTCCAACCGAGGCCGAGCAGGACAGGGCCGAGCAGGACAGGGGCGGTGGTGAGCACCACGACCCGGGCTTGCGGGGGCGAAGTGCGGGGGTATGGCGGTCCAGAGGGCTTGCTCTGGCCCGGCAGTCAGCAGGCTGACGGCCGCCACGGCAGTGGTTGAGACGGCAGCCGTGGAGATGGGAGATGGCGGCGGCACCAGTGGCGACGGCGGTCACAGGGCTTGCCTCGTCGAATGTGGCGGTCCGCCAGACCGGACGCGGGAGGGGCAGCCACCACGGTTGATCGAAATCCTCCGCCGCGGGTCGACCAAGGATCGACACAGCGACCGCGGAAAGATGCCCATCCGGCACCGCGCGTTGACCCAATGAGACAGGAAGCCGGCGGTGCGGGAGTTTCTTGCTTCCGGTTTTCGTCAGGCGACGACGTCCGTCCAACGATCATCTATTCGCGGCTGGATGATCCTCGTCGGGATTCGACGTGGGGACCGCACAATAGGTGAGGGTCTTCGTGGTCACGCGCCGGGTCGCCCGGCGAAGCCGTAATATCAGTCGCGGTCTGGCGTTTATGCCGACCTCGCGAGCGGGAAGGGAGCAGCGCACATGCCAGATCTGGGCGCCCCGGAATTGATCATCATCGCGGTTGTGGTGCTGGTCCTGTTTGGCTCGAAGAAGCTGCCTGAGGCCGCGCGCTCGCTCGGCCGTTCCATGCGCATCTTCAAGTCCGAGGTCAAGGCCATGGGCGACGAGGGCGGCGCGCCCGCCGCCCCGGCCGAGGCCGCCCCGGCCGCCGCCATCGCGGCACCCGCTGCGCCAACGCCCGCCGACAACACCGTCCCGGCGGCCACCGCCGCCACCGCCCACCCCGCCGAGGCCACCGTGGCCGCCGTGGTGACCGACAGGGCGGGCAGCGCCAGCTGACGTCCGCGCCCCCGAACGGCGGCGCCGAACGCGGCGGCGCGGCGCGGCGCCACCATCCCGCTCCGCGACTACCGCACGTTTCCGGCGACGTTTGCGCACCCGGCCCTCGCCGTTGAAGATCGCCAGGACTGTATCGAGATCCGAACCTGGGCCCTCGCCAGGTTCGTATCTCGATACAGTTCCGCTGATCAAGCTCACGGCGCGGCGATGACACTGCGCGGCCTTGGCCGGAATCGCGCCCCACAGCCCGGTAGCAGTTTTTGGTTAATGGTCACGTGCACCGCCGCGCCACCGGCGTTCGCCCGGCAGCATGCGACCGATAGATCACCTCCCATGTGTCGTCGCAGTCGCGGATCCCGCCAAATCACGACCGCGACGACACATCCACGGCGATCATGAATGATCGCGGGTGGGGAAGATCTTGGCTGCCGCGCGGAACCGCAACGCCGACGCCCGACCTTCCGGCGTCAGTGCTCGCCGCACCGAGATGGTCATCACCGGAGCGGCCGACCTCGGTCGGGATGGCGGAAAGATCGGCATCCAAGCCTGCCCAGGCGGCCACCGCACCCTGTTGCCAGGGCATCCGCTTCCCAGGGCATCCGCGTTGACGCAGCGCCCCCCATGGGGGAGAGAACTCCGTTGCAGGACAGAGCCCCAGCTGGGCCGTGGCATCCGGCGGCAGTCAGAGGCGCCAGCCAAGGTGGCCGAGGTCGCGCGCCCGCCGGCTGGCGTCTCCTTGACACGTCAGACTGAAACGACGTTCTATTATGCTACGTCCCATCGACCAGACCAGGGAGTGCCCGTGGCCGCCCGGTACACGATCATCTCGGCCGACACCCACGCCGGCGCGAACCATGAGACCTACCGCGAGTACCTCGACTCGGCGTTCAAGGAAGACTTCGACGCCTGGCGCGGAAAGTACAAGAACCCATGGAAGGATCTCCGCGACACCGACCTGCGGGTCCGTAACTGGGATGACGAGCGGCGCGACCGCGACCAGCTCTCCCAGGGCGTCGTCGGCGAAGTGATCTTCCCGAACACGGTGCCGCCGTTCTACCCGGGTTTCGTGCTGTTCGCCGGCCCGCCGACTGCCGAGGAGTACCGCCACCGCCGCGCCGGCATCCACGCGCACAACCGGTGGCTCGCGGATTTCTGCGCCCGCAAGCCGGCGCAGCGCGCCGGCGTCGGGCAGTTCTTCCTGAACGACATCGACGACGCCATCGAGGACATCACCTGGATCAAGGAGCACGGCCTGCGCGGCGGCGTGCTGCTGCCGAACGTCGCGCCCGACGTGAAGTGGGTGAAGCCGCTCTACGACCCGGAGTATGACCGGCTGTGGGCGACGATCCAGGACCTGGAGATCCCGCTCAACCTGCACGGCGGCACCGGCTCGCCCAACTACGGCCGCTACTCGGCCACGCCCGCGCTCATGATCAGCGAGGTGGGCTTCTACGGCATGCGGCCGTTCGTCCACCTGCTGCTCTCCGGCATGTTCGAGAAGTTCCCGCGGCTGAAGTTCGTCATCACCGAGTCGTCGGCGGCCGGCATCCCGCCGCTGCTCAAGCAGCTCGACGGCGTCCTGGAAAGCATCCGCGGTGGCGCGATCGGTGAGCTGAAGTACCGCAAGGAGGACGCGATCCCGCGCTCGGCGACCGAGTACTGGCAGCAGAGCTGCTGGTCGGGCGCGAGCTTCCCCCGTCCCGCCGACATCGCCGCCCGCGACGTGATCGGGCACGACCGCTTCATGTGGGGCAGCGACTACCCGCATGACGAGGGCACGTCGCCGTTCACTCTGGAGGCCATCCGCCAGGTGCTGCACCACCTGCCCGAGGCCCAGGTGCGCGACATCCTCGCCGGCAACGCCGCGAGGCTCTACGACTTCGACCTCGACGCCCTCGCCCCGCTGGCCGCCCAGTACGGCCCGACGGTCGAGGAGGTCGCCACGCCCCTCGGCGCCCTCCCCGAAAACGCGAACAAGGCCCTCCGCGACGCCCAGGCCCAGCTGGTAGCCGCTTAGACGGCCCTCGGGCCTCCCGGTCAACGGGCGAAGGCCCCGCGGCCCAGGTTCTCCTGGGCGGCGGGGCCTTCGACGTCCCCGGCCAGGCCCCGCACGGGCGCCGCTACCCGGCCCACCGCCACCGAGGCCCCCTCCAGCTTCACCCCATGATCATCAGCCGCCCTGCGCAGGTAGCCTCCATAACGGATGGTCCAACCAGTTCGACCGGCGGCGGAAAGCGCGGGAGACTCGGGGCGTGCAATCTCCCGAGCTACCCCGGTACGGCGAGGGTTCGCTGGCGGAGCTGGTGCCGGCACTCATGCGCGTGGTCGGGGCCGGGGGTTTCGCCGAGGCGCCTCGGCTCGGTCTGGGTGAGGCGCGTTCGGCCTGCCTGCTCCTCGTGGACGGGCTTGGGGACGAGCTCGTGGTCGCGAACGCCGATGTCGCGCCGACGCTGGCCGCTCACCGCGCCGCGGCCCTGACGACCTGCTATCCCTCGACGACCGCGACCAGCATCACCTCGATCGGCACCGGCCTCGCGCCGGGCGAGCACGGGGTGGTCGGCTATCTCTGGGAGCCCTATCCGGGCGCCGAGGGCCTGCTGAACGCGCTGCGCTGGCAGTTCCAGGGCCGAGACAGTTCGGCGCTGGACATCGTCGTGCCTGAGCGGACACAGCCCGAGCCGACTGCCTTCGAGCGGGCCACCGCGTCCGGGACCGCCGTCACGGTGGTCTCCTCGTCGCTCTACCGCGACTCGGGACTGAGCCGGATGGCGCTACGCGGCAGCCGGTTCTCCGGCGCGTCGACCTGGGGCACCCTGGTCGCGCGCGTCGTCGAGGCACTTCGTGAGCCGGGCTTCGTCTACGCGTACGTCAGCGACCTGGACACCACCGGGCACTCCCTGGGCCCGTCGTCACCGGGTTGGCGGGCGCAGTTGGCCCTGGTCGACAGGCTGGTCGCGACGCTCGCCGAGCAGCTTCCCGCCGGCTCGATGCTCGTCGTCACGGGCGATCATGGGATGGTCTCCGTCAACGAGGACGATCACGTGAGCCTGGATGGGCGGCCCGACATGCTGGCCGGGGTGCGCGCGATCGGCGGCGAACCGCGCGCCCGCTACGTCTACGCCCGGCCCGGCGCCGCGGGCGACGTCCTCGCCGCGTGGCGCGAGGCGCTCGGCGAGCGCGCGTGGGTGATTTCGGCGGAGCAGGCGGTCGCGGACGGCTGGTTCGGGCCAAAGATCACCGATCAGGCCATCCCCCGCCTGGGCGACGTCATCGCGGCGGCACGCGGCACCAGCGTCCTCGTCCGCCCCGACGCCGAACCCCGCCTGACCGCCATGCGAGGCCACCACGGCTCCCTCACTCCGGCCGAACAGCTCATCCCGCTGATCCACTTCTCCCACTGATCCTCCTCGGCGATGGGCCGTGCGCGACCGGAAGTGGATCGGAGTGCGTCACATCCGAGGTGAGCCGGCGTGCCGGGGCCGCTAGCGTCCTCGTCATGACCTTGGGAGAGAGCGGGCCGGCGGATGGCCGCGTCGCGCGTTGGCGGTCGCCGCTGTTCACCCCGGCGAACCGGCCCGACCTGATCGCCAAGCAGGCCCGGTTCGGTGCCGACATCGTGATCGTCGACCTCGAGGACGGGACGCCGCTGGGCGCCAAGCCCGAGGGCCGCGACGGCGCGGCCACCGCGGTGCCGAAGCTGCGGGCCGAGTTCGGTGGCGCGGTCATGCTGCGGGTGAACGGCGTCACCGACGCGGAGAACTTCGACGCCGACCTGGACTGCTACGCGGCGCTCGACCTTGACGGCATCGTCGTGCCAAAGATCGAGACGGTCGAGGACATCGATCGCCTCGACGAGGCGCTGCGCACGCGCGGGTTGACCGACCGGGCGGTGATGTACGGGCTGGAGTCGGTCGCCGGCGTGCACCGGGCGGCCGAGGTGCTCACCCATGCCGCCAGGAACGCCCGCGTCGACGCGGCGTACTTCGGCGCCGAGGACTTCATCGCCGACCTCGGCGGGCGGCGTACCCGGTCGAACGCCGAGGTGCTGTACGCCCGCTCGCAGGTGGCGATCGCCTGCCGGCTCGCCGGCGTCGTGGCGCTCGACCAGGTGACCACCGCGATCAACGACCGGGAGCGGTTCCTGGAGGAGGCTTCGTTCGCCCGGGACCTCGGCTACGGCGGAAAGCTGTGCATCCACCCGGGCCAGGTCGCGATGGCGCACGAGGCGTTCACCCCGTCGCCCGAGGAGTACGACCGGGCACGCCGGCTGCTCGACGCCTACGAGGAGGCGCAGCGCGAGGGGCGCGGCACGATCAACTTCGAGGGCGGCATGGTCGACGTCCCGCTCGTCCTGCAGGCCCGCCGCATTCTCGCCATCGGCGGCTAAGCGCCAGGCGGGAGGGGCCCAGGGGCCGAGCTCCGGAGATGGCCAGCGCCGGACGGCCGGCCCTCTCCCAGCCTTCGCCCGGGTCGGGCCGATGATCGCCGACCCGGCCCGGGGATCGAAGGGCCAGAGGACCCGCGGGATCCGTCAGCCCGCGGGATCCGTCAGTAGGACCGGGGCAGGCCGAGGACGTGTTCGGAGATGTAGTTCATGACCATCTCCTGTGAGACCGGTGCGATCTTCATCAGTCGTGACTCGGCCCAGAAGCGGCCGACCGGGTATTCCGTGGCGAAGGAGAAGCCGCCGTGGGTCTGCATCGCCCGGTCCGCGGCGAAGAAGGCCGCGTCGGAGGCGAGGAACTTCGCGGAGTTCGCGTGTTCCCCGCAGGGGCGGCCCTGGTCGTAGCGCCAGGAGGCCTGCCGGATGACAAGCTCGGCGGCGGCGAGGCGCATGTGTGCCTCCGCCAGCGGGAAGGCGATGCCCTGGTTCTTGCCGATCGGGCGGCCGAAGACGACCCGCTCGTTGGCGTACTGGGTGGCGACTCGCAGCGCGGCCTTGCCGATGCCGAGCGCCTCGGCGGCGATGAGAATGCGCTCCGGGTTCAGGCCGTCCAACAGGTACTTGAAGCCCTTCCCCTCCTCGCCGACCAGGTCGGACCCGTCGACGCGCAGGCCGTCGTAGCGCACCTCACAGGATCCGACGGCGTTACGGGCGATCTTGTCGATCTGGTGGATGTCGACCTCGGGCCGACGCAGGTCGGCGAGCAGCAGCGTCATGCCGTCCGTGCGCTTGCGGACCTCCTCCAGCGGGGTGGTCCGGACCAGTAGCAGCACCTTCTCGGCGACGTGGCCCTTGGTCGTCCACACCTTCTGGCCGTGCACGAGGTAGCCGTCGCCGTCGCGGACTGCCCGGGTGGTGATCGACGTCGTGTCGGTGCCGGCGTCCGGCTCGGTGACGCCGAAGGCGACCTGCAGCTCGCCGGTCGCGACCCGGGGCAGGTACTTCTCCTTCTGCGCCTGGGAGCCGTATTTCACGACCGGGTTCATGCCGAAGACGGAGATGTGCAGCGCGCTGGCGGCGTTCATCGCGCCGCCGGAGGCCGCGACCTCCTCCATCACGATGGAGGCCTCGGTGATGCCGCCACCGCCGCCGCCGAACTCCTCCGGGATGGCGGTGCCGATCCAGCCGGCCGCGGCCATCTCGTTGTGGAACTTCCAGGGGAACTCGTGGTTCTTCTCGTGCTGGCGCCAGTACTCGGCGTCGAACCCCTTGCAGATGTCCCGCACGGCCTCGCGGATGGCGGTGTGCTCGGGCGGTTCCTCGAACTCCATGGAGACTCCCTCACTCCGTCTCGGCCGCGGGGCGGCAGTGCATCATCGCGGACCGGAACGCGCGGCAGACCAGCTCGTCGTGCTGGTTGAAACCGTCGTGGCGGAACTCCACGATGCCGACGCCGGGGCGCGAGCTCGACAGCCGCGCTTTGGTCACCTCGGTGATGACGTGCAGGGTGTCGCCCGCGAACATCGGCTTGGGGAACTCGATCGAGCCGAAACCCAGGTTCGCGACCGTGGTCCCGAGCGTCAGCTCCGGCACGGCGAGCCCGACGACGGTCGCGACCGTCATCATCGAGTTCAGCAACGGCCGCCCGAACTCGGTCCTGGACGCGAACTCGTGGTCGAGGTGCAGCGGCTGCGGGTTCATCGACAGCGTCGTGAACAGCACGTTGTCGGTCTCGGTCAGCGTCCGGGTGATCGCGTGGTGGACGACCGTCCCGACCGGAAGCTCCTCGAACCAGGAACCCATCCTCCGGCTCAGCGCACTCGCCTCCTCAGGTCCGGTGCCGGGACGTTCCAGCACCCGAGACCACACATGGTTGTACGGGCCGGCCGGGACTGGCCTCGTCCCAGGCTGGCCCTGTCACGCCGTCGGAGGGCCATAGGACCCACTACAGCACGCCGACGGACCGTCGCGCCCCCGGAGAAGTCAGGCGTACCGCCGCGGGTCCGGTCGGGCTCCCTCTCCACATCCGATAATTATCATCTCGTGGTTCGGTAAGCACCATCTCGTGAGCCGGTAGTCACGTCCCAGGATCGGTCAGTCCCGCGCGCTTCTACGCGGCGGCTGTGAGGCCGCCATCGGCGGCGGACAGCGCCGCGATCTCGGCTGCCGAGGCGTTGCCGCCTGTGACGATGACCGCGACGCGCTGGCCGGCGAAGTCGCCCGGACGGGCGAGGATCGCGGCGAGCGACGCGGCCCCCGCCCCCTCGGCCAGCGTGTGCGCGTCGCTGGCGAGCAGGCGCTGGGCGTCGGTGATCTGGTCGTCGTCGACGAGGTGGAAGCCGGCGAGGCCGGTACGCAGGACCCGCTGCGGCAGCTCGTAGCCACGGCCAGTGGCGAGGCCGCAGGCGCTGGTGCGGATCGGGCGGCACACGCAGCCGCCGGACCGCCACGAGTCGTGCGCGGCCGGCGCGCCCGACGACTGGACGCCGATCACCCGGCATCGTGGCGCGAGCCGGGCGGTGACCAGGCTGGCGCCGGCGGCCCCGGTCCCGCTGCCGATCGGGACGATCACCGCGTCGAGGTCGGGCCGCGTCTCGATGACCTCGAGATAGGCGGTGCCGACGCCGGCGATGAGTTCGGGGGTGTCACCGGGGCTGACGAGCAGCTGGCCACTCTCGGCGGCGATCTCCTCGGCGCGGGTCTGAGCGGCGGCCATGTCCGGGCCGTGCAGCTCGACGCCGGCCCCGAGAGCGCGCAGCGCCCGGACCTTCGAGGCGGCGGTGCTCGCCGGCATGACGACGGTGCACGGGGCGTCGAAGGCGCCGCTGGCGTAGGCCATCGACTGGGCGTGGTTGCCGGTCGAGTAGGTGATCGTCCCGCGGGCGCGCCGCTCGCGCGACATGCTGGCGAGCAGCGTCAGACCCCCGCGCACCTTGAACGCCCCGGTTGGCTGGACGTTCTCGTGCTTGATGTAGATGGTCACGCCGATGGCGGCGTTGAGCGCCGGATAGGTCCACATCGGGGTGGCGGGCAGATGGCCGGCCAGCAGGTCCCGGGCAGCGGCGATGTCGGCGAAAGTCGGAAGGGCCCGGGAGGCAGGACGGTCGCTCATGTGGCCATGGTCAGCCGTCGTCTCCTATTGGTCCAATGCCAGATTTCGTCTAAAACTATCGATGACGTTGATACGTTGACCTCGTGTTGGACGTGACCAGGCTGCGGGTGCTGGTCGCGGTCGCTCGCCACGGCTCGGTCACCGCCGCGGCCCGAGCCCTCCGCTACGCCCAGCCATCGGTCAGCCACCACCTGGCCCGGCTGGAGGCGGAGACCGGCAGCCAGCTCGTCCAGCGCGTCGGCCGCGGGATTCGACTGACCGAGGCCGGCCTGGTGCTGGCGGAACGGGCGGAGGAGATCCTCGGCCGGCTGGCCGCGGCCGAGGCGGAGCTCGCCTCCTACACCGGTCTGCGGGCCGGCCGCGTCCGTCTGGCCGCGTTCCCATCGGCGCTCGGCACGTTCGTGCCCATGGCCGCCGCGGCGTTCGCCGCCGACCATCCCGACGCGGAGCTACGTCTTACCGAGGCCGAGCCGCCGGACGCCGTCCGCATGCTGCGAGCCGGTGAGGTGGACGTCGCCCTGCTCTTCAGCTACTGGGACCCGCCCGTGCGGCACGAACAGCCGGACGCACCGTCGCCCGGCGGGCGGGCACCGGGAACGCCGCCAGCGCGGCCGACGCTGCCAGGCCGGCCGACGGCGCAGGCGAGATCGACGTCGCCGACGCAACCAACACTGCTGACGTCGCTGGCGCCGAACGACCGGCCGTCGCCCGACCCGACGAGGATCGAGCCCGAGGACGACGGCCTACGCCGGATGATGCTGCTCACCGAGTCGACCTACCTGGTGACTCCGGCGGGCCTGTCGGGAGACCGGTTGGCCGACCATCGCGACCATCGCTGGATCGCGGGCTGCGAACGGTGCCGCACGGCGCTGCTGCGCTCCTGCGCCGCGGCGGGATTCAGCCCCGACATCGCCTTCACGACCGACGACTACCTGGCCGTCCAGGCACTCGTCGCCGCCGGCCTCGGCGTGACCACCCTGCCCGGCCTGGCCCTCCAGGCCCACCGCCACCCCGACGTCCGGGCGACCCTCCTGCCCGGCCTGACCCGCGCGGTCAGCGCCGCCGTTCACGGCGAGCCGCCCGACCCGCCGGCCACCGCCGCGCTCCTCGCCCATCTCAGGACCGCCGCCACCACCTGGGCGTCTCTGAACGTGGCCAAGGACTGACGCCGCCGCCGCGGACGTCCGCCCGGCGGCACGCGACCGGTTGATCATCACCAGTGGCCACCGCCGACGACGCTGGTACCGGCCGTGGGGCCGGTACCAGCGTCGGGCTTCCCGTGCCGGGCTCGACGGACGGGCCGGCTAGCTCGCCGGCTTCGTCAGGTCGTAGACGGTCTGACTCCCGACGGTGACGGAAGTGAACGTCTCCTGGACCCAGCTGGCGATCTGGGCGTTGGCACCGCCGCCGCCTCCGGGGCCGCCACCGAAGCCGCCCCCGCCACCACCGCCGAGGTAGTAGTGGATCTTGCCGTCGGCGACGTACTGCTTGAACTGGTCAAGGGTGAGGACCTCGTCGCTGCCGCTGAAGCCGCCCATCGCCATCACCGGAAGGCCGCCCGTGGCGAGCTCCAGCGACGCGGCGCTCTGCGCCGAGCCCACCGCGGCCACCCAGCGATACCCGTCGGACCCGCTGGTGAGCAGCTGAGTGACCGCGCCGTCAGCCTGCTCCTCCATGCCACCGCCGAAGCCAGCGCCACCACCGAAGCCACGTTCCTGACCGGTCAGGTCGCCCTCCTGGCCGCTCGTCGCGCTCCCCTGGCTGTTCGGGGCGCCTTCCTGGCCACTCGGCGGCGCACCCTCCTGACCGTTCGGGGCACCGCTTTGACCGCTCGAAGCACCCTCCTGGCCGTTCGTGGCGCCCTGCCCCGGCGCGCCGCCGCCACCGGGACCACCGCCCGAGCTGGGCCCGGCGAGCGGAATGGAGCCCGTGTGCGGCACCGAGGCCGTTTCGAGCGCGTAGGCGGTTGGCGCGCCCAGCGTCCCGAAGATCACCGCGGCCAGGGCGAGCACAGCCGCGGACCGGCGGACGGGTGACCTCCGCAGAACCGGCCAGAGCAGCAGCGCGACGGCGCCGACCAGGCCGACGACGAGGACGGGGATCCGCAGCCAGCTCTGCCAGTCGGTGCGGCCGAGCAGGACGTAGCTCCAGACCGAGGTCACACCGACGCTCAGGGCCAGCAGCACCCGGCTGACGATCTCGTTCCTGGTTCGCCACAGTTCACGGGCGCCTAGGGCGATCGTTCCGGCGAGGCCGGGGGCGAGCGCGACCGTGTAGTACTCGTGGATGGTGCCTTCCATATAGCTGAAGACAACGCCGGTCACGACCAGCCAGCCGCCCCAGAGAAGCAGCGCGGCACGTGCCCGGTCGGTGCGGGCGGCTCGCCGGGTCGCCCACAGCCCGCCGACCAGCAGGATCAGCGCGGCAGGAATGAGCCAGGAGATCTGGGCGCCGAAGTTCTCGTTGAACAGCCGGCCGAGGCCGGCCGTCCCACCGAAACCGCCCCCTCCGCCCGCGCCGGCACCGGGTGCCCCGCCGAAAACGCCACCCACCGCGTCGGACGCGGCCGAACCGTAGCCGGCCGCCCCGCCCGCGACGCCGAGGCCACCCGTGTACTGCTGGCCGGTTGATCCGAGCGCGGACAGCGCCTCCGAGGCCATCCCGCCCGGACCGCCACCGCCGCCGTTGCCATCACCGCCGAAGATCCGGCCGAGCCCGTTGTAGCCGAAGGCGAGGCCGAGCACGCTGTTGTTCCCGGAGCCGCCGATGAACGGCCGAGAGCTCGCCGGCCACAGCACGGTCGCGAGCACCCACCATCCGGCACCGACGATCACGCCCGCTGCGCCCGCGAGAACGTGCCCGATCCGAGCACGCAGCCGGGTCGGCGCGGCGATCAGGTAGACCAGCGCGAACACCGGCAGCACCAGGAAAGCCTGGAGCATCTTCGTCAGGAACCCGAACCCGACCGCTAGGCCCGCCAGCCCGAGCCACCGCCACGAGGCGACCTCCAGCGCTCGCGTCACGCAGTAGGCGCCGACGACGAGCAGCAGGACGAGGAGCGCGTCCGGGTTGTTGAACCGGAACATCAGCACCGCCACCGGCGTGAGCGCTAGCAGCGCCCCGGCGGCGAGCCCGACGGCCGGCCCGGCGACCCGCCGCACGGCCGCGTAGAGCAGGCCGACGCTCGCGACGCCGCACAGCGCGTTCGGCACGAGCATGCTCCAGCTCGAGAACCCGAACACCCGACCGGAAAGCGCCATCATCCACAGCGAGGCGGGCGGCTTGTCGACGGTGATGTAGTTCGACGAGTCGATCGAGCCGAAGAACAGTGCCTTCCAGCTCAGCGTGCCGGCCTGCACGGCGGCCGCGTAGAAGCTGTTGCCGTAGCCGGACGCGCCGAGGTCCCAGAGGTACAGCACCGCGGTCGCGGCGAGCAGGACGAGCAGCGCGGGCCGCGCCCACCGCGGGTCCTCCGGCCGGCCGCGCACGAGCCGGGTGAACCGCCCCGGCCGCCCGGCGGCCCCACCGGAGCGAGCACGCCGCGTCCCGCCACGACGTGGCGGCGCACCGGGAGGCGTCTCGCCGGGAGGCGGGTCCACGACGGGCGGCTCCGCGACGGCCGGGCCGGCGACGGGCGAGCCGGCGAGCCTGTGTCGTCCCGGCCAGGTGTCCACGACGGCGACCTGGCTCGGGTCCACGGGATAAGGGTGGTCGGCCACCGGGTTCTGGCCGGCGGAGTATCGAGGAGCGCCCCAGGCGCCCTGGTCGGAGGTCATGATTCCTGCTCTGGCTCGCGCGGACGGACGGGCTGGAAAAGGCTGCCGGGCATCGACTCGCTCGGCCGATCCACGTGACGGTGGGGGATGTCGGAGTGGCCGCCACGCCGCGGGTGGAACACCCAGGCGCGGAAGGCGACGAAGCGCAGCAGCGTGGCCGTGAGGTTGGCGCCGATCAGCACGGCAAGCTCGAGCGCCCGCCCCGCGTCGGGAGCGAACACCTTCAGGGCGCCGAGGGCGCCGCTGGTCAGTGCCAGGCCGAGGCCGAAGACGACCAGCCCTTCGACCTGGCTGCGGGCGCCGACACCGCGTATGCCGAACGTCACTCGACGGTTGGCCGCCGTGTTGGCGACCGCGGTGAGCAGCAGCGAGACAAGGTTCGCCCCCTGCGCGCCGAGCGGGGCGCGCAGCAGGACGAACAGGACCAGGTAGGCGGCGGTGCTCGCGACCCCGATGGTGCCGAACCGCGCGAGCTGCTGGATCAGCTGCCGCTGGCCGGACGTCTCGGGCGACTCCGCCGTCAGCGGCGCGCGGCCGAGCTGGGTACGCAGTTCCCGGATGGGCAGCCGCCCGGACGCCAGTGCCCGGCCAAGGCGCGCGATTCCACGCAGGTCGGTGAGCGCGGTGGCGACGATGTCGACGCGGCTGTCCGGGTCGTCGACCCAGTCCACCGGCACCTCGTGGATCCGCAGCCCGGACCGTTCCGCCAGCACCAGTAGCTCGGTGTCGAAGAACCAGCCGGTGTCCTGCACCAGCGGCAGCAGCGCATGGGCGACGTCACCGCGGATCGCCTTGAAACCGCACTGCGCGTCGGAGAACCGGGCCGACAGCGCCCGCCGCAGCAGCAGGTTGTAGCAACGGGAGATCACCTCGCGCTTCGGGCCACGCACCACGCGAGCACCCGGCGCGAGCCTCGTCCCGATCGCCAGGTCGGAATGCCCGGAGATCAGCGGCGCGACCAGCGGCAGCAGCGCGCCCAGGTCCGTCGACAGGTCGACGTCCATGTAGGCGAGCACCGGCGCCTGGGACAGGCCCCAGGCCGCGCGCAGCGCCAGGCCGCGGCCCTTCGCGTCGAGGTGGAGAACCGCTACCTCGGGAATCCGCGCCTCGAGCTCGTTCGCCACGGCCAGCGTCCTGTCGGTGCTGGCGTTGTCGGCGATCGTGATTCGAAAGGGGTATGGAAATGTTTCGACGAGGTGACGGCGCAGCCGGGTGACACACGGCTGTAGATCGGACTCCTCGTTGTACACCGGGATTACCACGTCCAGTAGGGGACGCGCCTCCGGATGAGGAGGTCGAGCCAGAATGTGCTCGACCATCGCGGTGGTGCCGCCTTGCGGATGCACTGTCGTGGCCATGGCCCCAGGTTCGGTGCCAGTCCTGTGTTCTCCATTGCGGCCACCTGTGCGCCGGCTGTGAATGCTCCACCGCACGGCCGTTCTCCTTTTCCTGAACCCCCGGAAGACGCATGGAAAACGTGACGAAACAACGCGGAGAGGAGGCCGGCGCCCGGTGTGGTGGACATACGGGCGGCGATGGCGAAAATATGACAGGAACCACCGGTCCGCACACAGAACGAGCAGCCCGCGACCGCCGGTCCGGGGCCGATGACCCGTGATGGGGGCCCACGGATCAGGTGGACTCACGGCAGGGCCGTGTCGTCAGCCGAGCATGGAGATCGGCGGATGGCCCCACTCGGCGCCCGCGGTCCCGGCGACGGCGGCCTCGGCCCCCGCGCCCCCGGCGTCAGCGGCGGCGCCGCCTGCGCGCCTCGGCGCCGGGGCCGAGCCCGGCGGCGCCCCCGACCGCCCCGCCGGGGCGACCAGGGTGGGCGCGATGCCCAGGTCCGAGGCCGAGGCCGAGGCACCAGCGGCGTCGACCGCGTCGACCGTCGTGCACATCGCGCCGGCTATGCCCGCGACCGCCGGCGGCAATGGCGCCTGGGTGGTCGGAAGGACGACGGTGAAGACCGTGCGGCCGGGGACGCTGGTGACGGCGATGCGTCCACGGTGGGCCTCCACGACGGCGGCGACGATCGCCAGTCCCAGCCCGGTGCTGCCGGCGGTGCGCGATCGCGACGAGTCGCCCCGCGCGAACCGTTCGAAGACGTTGGGCAGTAGCTCCGCCGGGATACCAGGCCCGTCGTCGGTCACCGAGAGCCGGATCTCGCCGGGCTCCGGGACGTCCGTGGCCGACCGCGCCGCGGGCACCGCGGAACCCGCGGCGGACCCCCTGGACCGCGCCGCCGATGCCCCGGACCGCTCCGCCGTCGGCGACCGGCTGCTGCCAGTGGGCGCCGAGGCGGGCGAGGACGACGCGGACACGGCGGCAGCGGGGCACAGTTCGAGGGCGACGGTGACGGATGTGCCCGGCGGGGTGTGGGTACGGGCGTTGGCCAGCAGGTTCGCGAGCACCTGGTGCAGGCGGGCCTGATCACCGCGGACCGTCACCGGCTCGGGCGGGAGGTCCAGGCGGAAACGATGCCCGGGCGCGGCGATGTGCGCGTCGCTGACGACGTCGACGACCAGAAGGGACAGGTCGACGCAGCCATGCTCCAGCGGGCGCCCCGAGTCCAGCCGGGCGAGCAGGAGCAGGTCCTCCACCAGGGCGGTCATCCGTTTCGTCTCGGACTCCACCCGGCTCATCGCGTACGCGATCTCCGGTGGCACCGAGGCTCTCGTCGGATCGGCGGAGCCAGGGTTCCGGTCGCCGATCCGCCGTGTGAGCTCGGCGTAGCCGCTGATCGCGGCAAGCGGCGTACGCAGCTCGTGGCTCGCGTCGGCGACGAACTGGCGGACCCTCGTCTCGCTGGCGTGCCGGGCGGCCAGCGCCGCGCCGACGTGGCCCAGCATGTGGTTCAGCGCCGCGCCGACCTGGCCGACCTCGGTCCAGGGATCGGTATGGACGTCCGGAACCCGGACACGCAGCGTGACCTCGCCGCGGTCCAGCGGAAGCTCCGCGACCTGGGCCGCGGTCGCGGCGACCCGGCGCAACGGCCGCAGCGTCCGCCGGACCGTCACCGCGCCGATCACCCCGAGGAGCAGCACCCCACCGACGGCGACACCACCGGCGACGATGAGCAGCTGGTTCACGGTGGCGTCGACCTCGGCGAGCGACTGGCCGCTCACGACCACGACGCTGCCGTCGGGCACCAGCCCGGCCGTCACCCGATAGTCGCCTAGGTCACCTAGCGTAACGGTCTGGACCGTCCTGTTCGCGGGAACGGCGGCGAGCCTGTTCGCGGGAACGGCGGCGAGCTTGTCCGCGACGTCGGCGGCGAGCTTGGTGATGACGTCGTCCTTCCCCAGGACGGCGGCGGTCTCGACCTTGCCGTTGACGACGAGGGCGGCGACGGTGCCGAACGTCTGGCCGCGCTGGCCGAGGAAGTCAGCGGCCGTGCCCTGCCAGGCCGGCGCGTTCGTCCCCCGCTCGAACAGCGTGCCGGCGCCGGGGTCCGTCGCGCCGGAGGCGGGATCGCTGGCACCCAGCCCGTCGCCGCCGGCCGGCGCCTGGTTCGGGTACCCCAGCACGTTGCCGGAAGGCAGCGGCCCAGTGGAGCCCGGCGGCGGCTTGCGCCACCTGTCGTCCACCGCCAGGAGACGGCCGTCGACCTGCTTGACGAGGTAGGACCGTAGTTCGAGGGCGGTTACTCCGACGATCGACGCCGAGACGGCCGTCAGCAGCAGGATCAGCAGCGCGAGCAGGCGCGCCCGCAGGGACCATCGCCAAGGCGCGAGCATCCGTCGCGGCGCACGCGGCGCACGTGCGGAACGTGATGATCGCCGCGGGCGGGACAACCACCGCGGGCGAGACGACTGCCGTTCGGCCGCGGCGACGTTCACTCCGACGTCGCCGCGGGCGTCCGGTTCGCCGGCGTGGCCGACGCGGCCGACACGGCCGACGCGACCGGTCGGAGCACGTAGCCCGCGCCGCGCATCGTGTGGATCATCGGCTGGCGGCCGGCGTCTATCTTCTTGCGCAGGTATGAGACGTAGAGCTCGACGACGTTTGCCTGGCCGCCGAAGTCGTAGTTCCACACCCGGTCGAGGATCTGCGCCTTGCTCAGCACGCGGCGCGGGTTGCGCATGAAGTAGCGGAGCAGCTCGAACTCGGTCGCGGTGAGGTGGATCTCCGTGCTTTCCCGGTAGACCTCTCGGCTGTCCTCGTCGAGGCTGAGGTCGCCGACGACGAGGACGTTGCGACGGGCCGCGACCTTTCCGTGCACCCGGCGCATCAGCCCGCGCAACCGGGCGGCGAGCTCCTCGATGCTGAAGGGCTTGGTCACATAGTCGTCGCCGCCGGCGGTGAGCCCGAGAACCCGGTCCTCGACCGCGTCCTTGGCGGTCAGGAACAGCACCGGGATATCGGGGCGGACCGACCGCATCGAGCGCAGCACCGCGAGCCCGTCCATGTCGGGCAGCATGATGTCGAGCACGACCGCGTCGGGCTGGAACTCGTCGACCATCCGCAGCGCTGTCTTCCCCGTGCCGGCGCCGGCGACGTCCCAGCCCTCGTAGCGCAGCGCCATCGTCAGCAGTTCGGTCAGCACGGCCTCGTCGTCGACGACCAGCACACGCAGCGCTCTGCCGTCGGCGGCCCGCGGCTCGAACGACGCCCCGCGCGCGCCGCGCGGCCCGGCGGGCTCCATCGACACCACCGCGGCGGAGGCGTACGGCGCCGATCCAGCCGCGAGCGCGGCGGCTGGATCGGCGGCGGGCGGGAGGCCCGGCTCCGCCTCGGGTGCGACGCCACTGCCAGCGCCCAGGACGGTGGTCGGAACCGGTTCGCGCCATGCCATACCCAGAGATTGGACCCACTGTCTGTGGACTTCCTGAGCCGTCCCTGTGAAAGACCTGTGGACCGGGCCAACCCACCCGAGCGTGGACGTTAAGGCGCCATCAAGGAGCCGCCGAGGGGCCATCGCCGACGACTGCCCTGAAGATCCGCCGTGGCCCCTCTAGTCGTGGACGGCGGCGGTGCCGATGGCGGGAGTGGTGGGTTGCTTGGAGCCGCCGGCCGGCTCGACGGTCACCTTCACCGACCTCACGTTGCGCTGGAGCTGGAGGAGGCGGGTCGCCCTGCCGGCGTTGCCATCGACGACGGCCGCGGACTTGACACCATCAGGTGTCGACATCCACAGCTGGTACACCCGGTTGTTTGGAAGCGGCGGCAGGTCGCGGACATCGACGTACGCCCGGTCACCGAACGGGATCACCGCGATGGTCCCGCCGCCAGTCATCGGCTGCGCCGAGCCGGCCGCGGCGGCGGCCACGACCGCGTCGAGGTCCGATACGCGCGCCCGCTCCGCGGCAAGCTGGTTGCGCTGGTCGACGGACACGGCGCCGACGACGCCGAGACCCACCAGCGCCACGACCGCCGCCGCGGCGGCGGCGACCGCGACCACCTTCAGCTGGCGGCGCTCGCGCCGCTGCCGCAGGTCGTCGCCGGGCACGACGGGCGGCAGCTGACGGGTCTGGTCGATCTCCCGGAGCAGCGACGTCCGCAGGGACGGCGGCGGCGTCTCCCGCACCGCCTCGCCGAGCATGGTCGCGACGGTGCGCAGCTCCGCGACCTCCCGGGCGCAGGTCACGCAGTCGTCGAGATGCGCCTCGACCTCGGCCCTGTCCCGCGTGTCCAGCGCATCCAGCGCGTAGGCGCCGGTCAGGAGGTGTGCCTCCGGCGACGGCGAGGTCATGCGCTCACCCCCAGGCAGTCGCGCAGGCGGATGAGACCGTCGCGCATACGGGTCTTCACGGTTGGTACCGGGGTCGAGAGCAGGTGCGCAACTTCCCGGTAGGTGTGGCCGCTGTAGTAGGCCAACATGATCGATTCACGCTGGAGGTCGGTGAGACCGCCCAGGCAGCGGCGAAGCCGCTCGTACTCGAGCCGCAGCTCGACCTGCTCGGTGACCTCGTCGTAGCCGGCGTCGCCCTCCGGCGTCGCCCACACGGCACCGACCCGCCGTTCCCGGTCGGTCGCCGCCTGGGCGGAACGCACCCGGTCGACGGCCCGGCGGTGCGCAAGCGCGCATGCCCAGCCGGCGGCGCTGCCCTTGGCCGGATCGAAGCGGCTCGCGAGCCGCCAGATTTCGACGAAGACCTCCTGGGTCACCTCCTCGGCCTGAGCCGGGTCGCGTACGACCCGCTTGACCAGGCCGAAGACCTGGGAGGACAACTGGTCGTAGAAGGCGGCGAAGGCGGCGTTGTCGCCCCGGCCGGAGCGCTGGAGCAACTGCTCCGGAGCTGCCAGGCCGCCGCTGGTGGTACTGGCGCCGTAGTCGGGCGCTGCAACGGCATGGAGCGCTCGGCCGTCGTCATCGTCCGCGCGTCGAGGCATGGGCCGGAACCTCCGGATCACGAGTGTGGCGTCACTGCCGGCCGCGCCCTCTCGTGGCGCGGTCACCAGTAGTTCGACGCGGCGGCCCTTCTGGATTGCCCAACCCTTGGATCGTCTCTGACTGTTTACCTGGACGAGAGATCACATGACGGGTTGGCCGGCGGTTGGGACGTCCGGCTGGCCGATCCCGATGTCCGGCCAGCCGACTCGGCCCCACCGCCGCCACCACCACCACCGCCACCGCCACCGCCACCACCGGCACCGGCACCGGCACCGCCGGCGACGCGGCGACGCGGCGACGCGGCGACGTCCGCGTCGCGCGTCCGCCCCGGCGAACGGCGAAGGTGCTGGAGAGTCCAGGACCGGTCGCCGGCGTGCCGTGGCCAGGGTTCCAGGCAGGTGACTCGTAAGGTCGGCGCCAGCGGCTGACCGAGTCGCCATGGAAGCCGGGTCGCATTTCACGGGGATAACCGCGGTCTAATAGAGTCGGTGACATTTTCGCTAACCGTGTCACGACATGCTTTTATCCAGCCGGCGCCACCTGGGCATGATCCCCGTAACGGCGCTTGCTTTGCGGTTCCCTAGACCCGCTGTTACAGTTCTGACGGCACGGTCGACCAGCTTCCCGCCGCCCAAAACCCTTCTGCCACGAGAGGATTGCGCGATGGCCGGTCCGCGCGATGAAATGTCGAGAAACCTTCATTCAGGAAACGGTCATGCGGGCCCCGGTACCAGCGGGCCACAGGGCTGTGAAATCAAGCTTCTACCCGATCGCCTGCACGAGGATGCCGCCGCCTTCGCGACCAGGGTGAATCCCGTCAACGCACCGCTGCGCATACCGATGGCAGCCGGCCTGAGCATCGAGCCGCAGGCGCTGACCATGGTTACCTCGAAGTACTGGGGGCCGGCCCAGCGCCGGCTCACGGTGAGCTTCACGGAGTCCCCTTCGGAAGACCTCCGGGCCCGGATCATAAGCCACCTGAACGCCTGGGCCAAGAGTACGTCGGTTTCCTTCTTCGAGACCGACAAGGCCGGCGACGTGCGGATCTCGCTGGGGCAGGGTGGCTACTATTCCTACTTGGGAACCGACATCAAGCTGGTTCCGCCGAACAGGCAGACCATGAACCTCGAGGGGTTCCACATGGGCATGCCGGAGTCGGAGTTCCGGCGGGTGGTCCGGCACGAGGCGGGGCACACGCTCGGATTCGCGCACGAGCACATGCGGAAGGAGCTCGTCAGCCGCATCGACCGCGAGAAGGCGTACGCGTACTTCCTCCGGACGCAGGGCTGGGACCCGGATACGGTCAACCAGCAGGTGCTGACGCCGCTCGACGACGCCGACATCATGGGGACGCCGGCGGACCAGGACTCCATCATGTGCTACCAGCTGCCCGGCGAGATCACCTCGGATGGTCTCCCGATCCGGGGCGGGGTGGACATCAACAAGTCGGACTTCACCTTCGCCGGGAAGGTGTACCCGAAGGCGCAGGCCGTTCTTGAGCACGAATGGCCGCCGTCCGAGGACGTCCTGCTCCCCACCTGATCTCGGGCCGTCCGATCCCAGCCAGACCGGGCTGACCGGGCTGACCGCGCACACGCGCGGGAAGGAGATGCCGGAGCGTGAGCCGGTTGATCGAAGCGCAGCCTGCCGCGTTGAACCCGGCGTTGCCGGTCACCCTCCAGGTTGGCGACGTGCTCAGGCTCGCCGCGTCCGGTGGCCGGGTCAGAGAGGGCTCTTCCGTCGAGCTCCTCGGAATCTTCACGGAAGGGCTCGTGGGAACGGACGGGACCGTCCTCACTCCCCTGGGCGCGCCGAACACTGTGCTATTTCGTGCCCGTGTGCCGGGACAGAGCACGGTCGACGTCGTCACCGGTGACCCGTGGAGGTCGACACGGTCCAACAGCGTGACGGTCGTCGTCACGTGACGTCCCCTATAACCGGCCTCAGGTGGCAGAAGGTCCACATGATGATGGCCATTGTCTGAAGCACGCGAAGCGCGTCTCGATGGTTCGTGCGTGGCTCTGGGCAGGGTTCTGCCCCGCCCAGAGCCACGTTTCGCGCGTTTGTGAATATCGAGGTGGCACCCCGGAGGGACCGCCGCACGCCTACCTCGACTGGCGGCACGGCACGAGTGTGGAACGCGGCCATCCGGGGTGCTTCCCGCTTCCCCCAGCTCAGGCAGGTTCCCTCCGGCTCAGGGCAGGGCGGGTTCGGGGATCGCCGGTCTTGACTCCAGGTGACGGAGAGCCGGTGGGAGCGCGCTGGTGTGCAGGACGCCGAGGGAGCGGGTGGCTCGGGTCAGGGCGACGTAGAGGTCGTTCAGGCCGCGGGGAGACTCGGCGATGATCCGGTCCGGGTCGACGACCAGGACCGTGTCGAACTCGAGGCCCTTGGACTGGCGGACCGTGAGGACCGCGACCGGGGATTCCAGGTCCGGGTCCTCGCTGACGGTGGTGGCGACCGGGAGAACAGCCTCAAGGTCGCGACTCAGGTCGTCGAGAAGGTCCGCAGGGACGAGGACCGCCATACGGCCCCCGTCGGGGCCGTCGCCCAGCGCCGCCCGCAGGTCGGCGACCTCGCGGGCCGTGACAGCGGCCAGCTCGACCGCGAGCGCGTCCGGCTCGACGGCGAGGCTCCACGGGGAGGCGCCAGTCTCCCGGACGGAACGCGGCAGTTCCAGCTCCGGGTCGATCGCGCCGAGCACGCCCGCGGCAACCGACATGATCTCGGCCGGCGTGCGGTAGTTGACCGTAAGTCGTTCCAGCCGCCAGCGATCGCCCAGATGCGGCCCGAGGACGCGGCGCCACGATGAGGCGCCGGCAAGGTCACCGGTCTGGGCGACGTCGCCGACCAGTGTCATGGAACGGCTCGGGCAGCGGCGCATCACCATGCGCCAGGCCATGTCCGAAAGCTCCTGAGCTTCGTCCACGATGACGTGCCCGTAGGCCCAGGTCCGGTCGGCGGCGGCGCGTTCCGCCGTCGAACGGTCGTCGTCGTCCTCGTGCCGTTCCGCGAGCCGCTCGGCGTCGAGCAGGTCGGAGACCATGAGGATGTCCGGGTCGTCGTCCATGTCCCGAGTGAGGATGTCGACGACGCCCTGTGCGTAGGCGATCCGCTGGCGGCGGCGCCGTTCGGCGGCGGCCAGCGCCTCGGTCTCGTCCTCGCCCAGAAACTCGGCGGCCTCGTCGAGCAGCGGGACGTCCGCCGCGGTCCACATCCCGTCAGCCGCCCGGCCGCCATGCGGGTCGGGCCGGCAGAGGAGCAGCCGCTCGCCGTCGGTGAAACCGGCCGCCCCCGCGGCCGATGCGAGCAGGTCCTCGTCGGCGAACAGGTCGGACAGCAGCCACTGGGGCGTGAGGACGGGCCACAGATCGTCAAGCGCGACCAGCACCCCGTCGTCCTGGCGCAGCTCGCGGCGGATGTCGTCGATGATCTCATCGCCGAGCAGACTGGTGCCGGCGCCCGGCGCGTCGTCCTCGCCGAGCGGGTCCTCGGCGTACGGGTCGGCGCCCAGCCGGTCGGCGTACTGCTGAGCCAGCGCGTCGATGACCGCGCGGACGAATACCGGGCGGGCCTGGTTGTGCGCGCGCAGGGTGGCACGCGCCTGGTCACGGGCCGCCTCACAGATGGCCGGGTCAAGCAGCAGGACGTCATCCTCGAACGGGATTTCCAGCGCTTCGTCGGGCACCCGCTGCCGGTCGCGCACCGCGGCTTCGATCAGTGCCACCATCCGGGCACTGCCCTTGATCTGCGCGGCTTCACGCGGCTCGGTCCGTTCGGCGCGAACGCCCGGGAACAGGTCGCCGACAGTGGACAGCACCACGCTGGTCTCGCCGAGAGCGGGCAGAACATGGGATATGTATCGCAGGAAGGTCGTGTTCGGACCGATGACCAGCACGCCACGCTTCGACAGTTGTTCGCGATAGGTATAGAGCAGGTAGGCGGCGCGATGCAGCGCGACGGCCGTCTTGCCAGTGCCAGGTCCGCCCTGGACGACGAGCACCCCGGAATGCTCACCCCTGATGATCCGGTCCTGCTCGGCCTGGATGGTCTCGACGATGTCGCCCATCCGGCCCGTCCGGCCGGCGGACAGCGCGGCGAGCAACCGCGCCTCGCCGGTCAGCGTCTCGTGGCCGGAACGGCCCTCCGCGGCACTCGCGTCAAGGTCGAGCACCTCATCGTCGATCTGGGACACCTGCCGGCGCGACGTGCGGATGTGGCGACGGCGGCGGACGCCCTCCGGGGAGGCGGCGGTGGCGAGATAGAAGGGACGGGCCGCCGGTGCCCGCCAGTCGATCAGCAGCGGGGCGTAGTCGTCGGACTCCTCGAAAATGCCCAGACGGCCGACATAGCGGGTCTCGCCGTCGTGGAAGTCGAGCCGGCCGAAGCACAGCCCGTCCTCGGCCGCGTCGAACCGGGCGAGCTGACGGGTGTACATCGCGGCCGTCGCCTGCCGCTCGGTGTGCGCCTGCGGCCGGCCGCCCGGCCGCTCCCGCAGGGCATCGGCGAGCCGGGAGGACGCCTGTTCCCGGAAGTCGTCAAGACGCTCGTAGAGCATCGAGACATACTCCTGCTCTCGCCCCGCTTCCTCGTTTGACAATTCAACTCCCCGGCCAGTAAAATGCGCCCCGCGGCATTCCTCGCATCCCCACATCGACCTTTAAATTCTAGCCCTCGGAAGACGCGAGCCGGATAACGATCCAACGAGTCCTGTTCGTCGGCGACCGGTACGCCCACCGCGGACCTGATCTCGCGGACCGCCGGTCGAAATCAATCAAGCGCCGCTTCCGAGGTCGCGTCGGGCCGTGGCGGTAGACGGTCAGCTACTGACGGGAGCGCGGTGGCGGCGGCTTCTCCCGCCTGGCCGAAGCGCGCGGCGACGGACCGCCGGCCTGGCCCGGCTGACCGCGGAACCCGGCCGAACTGTCCACCCCGCCGGCGGAGTCGACGGTAAGCCACTCCCAACCGTCGCCGACGAGGTCGTTCAGGAGTTCCGGTGCGCTCCGGCCCGCGGCCAGGCCGGCGGTGGCGTAGGCGTCGGCCATGGCCAGGTCTGGCCCGACGACGGTGACGGAGGCGAGATCGGTCGCGGGTGCCCCGGTCCGCGGGTTGAGGACGTGGCTGCCTTGTTCGGCGGCGCCGGAGGTGGCGACGGCCAGGTCCGTGCCCTCGACGACGGCGACGACCCGGTCCCGGTGGAACGGGTCCGCGATCCCGACCCGCCAGGACCGCCCCGGGCCCGGCGTGCCGCGCAGGCGCAAGTCGCCGGCCGCGTTCACACAGTGATCGGTGACGCCGGCCGTGGTCAGCGCCGCGGAGGCGACATCCGCCGCCCAGCCCTTGACCAGGCCGGTCGGGTCCAGAGTGCCGTCACCGCGCCAGGCCGGGTCGAACCAGCCGCCGCTGCGCCCCCGGCAGGCGTCGGCCAGCCGGTAGACCTCCCGGACGTGCCCAGGGCAGTCCTCCAGGCCGATCTCGCCGCGGCGCAGCCGGGAGACCCAGGACCCGGCCCTGAAGGTGCTGAAGTCCTCGTCCGCCCGGTGCAGCCGCGCGGTCGCGGCCGCGACCGCCGCGTCCAGGACCGGCGCCGCCCACGCCACCCGGCCCGGTCGTGGGTCGTGGGAACCGGTCCGGGGCGGCCGCCGGATCGCGAGGCGATCCGGCGGGAGCACGATCGACGGCGGCCGGACGGCGATGCTGACGACCGTCCCCATCACCTGTTCCGCGTGCACGCGGACCGGCCGCTCGTCCGTCATCGGCTACAGCCCCGCCTTGTCGATCGCGGACTGGACGGACCACGCATACCCGCTGCTGGTGTAGGACGCCCCGGAGACCTGGTCGATCCTGGCGCTCTGGATGTCAAGGACCTCCTGCCTCAGGATCGGCACGGCCTCGTTGTTGATCTGGATGTCGCGCCACAACCGGTTCGGGAGCACCAGGGCGATCACATCTGTGATCTTGTTGTCGGTGACGACGAGCTGGACCTGCACCGGTCCGTATTTCGTGTCGATCGCGTCGCCGATGACGGTCCTCGGGCTACTCGGGCCAGACGCGCTCGGCGAGCCCGGGCCGGCGCCCGCGGTGGCGCCGGCGGTGGATTCCGCGCCGCCGGAGCCGGTTCGATCGGGGCCCGTCGATGGGGTCGGGGTGGCCGGCGCCGCGCCGTCGGCGGCGGATCCGGTGAGGGGCCGATCGGTCTCGGACGCTCCGGGCATTCCGGACGGCGTGGCGAGCGCGGCGGGCTGGTCGCCGTGGGCGGCCAGGGCCTTGCCGCCCACGGCGAGAACGACGGTTCCCAGTAGTCCGGCGAAGCCAAGCCGCGCCCGATAGGCCTTGCCGGCGTTGAGGTTCATGTCAGGTCGCGGCATCCGCTCCCGGCCGCTGGGGGCCCGCGGGCGGCACCGCCACCTCCCTTCGTGTCGCGTCTTCGTTCAGTTCCCGCCCGCCGTTGCGCTCGCCAACCCTGGCGTCGCGCAGCGAGAAGTCCTCGGTGTGGATCTGGTCGTCGGCGAGGCCGAGAGCGCGCAGTGAGCGGACAAGTCCGTGGGTCAGCCCGGTGGGGCCGCAGATGAAGACATCGCGCTCGATCACGTCCGGCACCGAGCCGGCGAGCAGGTCGGCCGTCATCGGGTCGTAGCCGAGCTCACGCCGCGACCCGACCATGCTATGGACCGTCAGCCGATGCCTGCTCGCGATGGTCCGTAGCTCCCTCCACAGCGCGAGATCGTGCGCCTTGCGCACCCGGTGGATGACGACGACGTCGTCGCCGCGATTGGCGAGTTCCTCCGCGAGCGCCCGGATCGGCCCGATCCCACCGCCACCGGCGACGAGCAGCGACTTGCCTCGGGTCGCCCGCTCGGCGGTGAACAGCCCGAACGGGCCATCGGCGACCACGAACGTGCCGGGACGGAGGCCGGCCATCGCCCGGGAATGATCGCCCGCGGCCTTGACGGTGATGCGCAGCCGGTCCGGCCGGGGCGGTGCGGACAACGAGTAGGGATGCGCGCTGAGCCAGTGCCCCGGGGCGAGGAACCGCCACCGCAGGAACTGTCCGGGCCGTGCCCCGAGCCGGTCCACGTTCCGGCCGCGGATCCACACCGAGACGATCCCCGGCGCCTCCTCGACGACACGCTCCACGCGCAGTCGATGCCGGGCGGTCGCGACAAGCGGGAGGACCAGCCGCCCGATGACCAGGCAGGCGAACACAGCCACGTACATCGCCCGCCAGAGCCGCTGGTTGACCGGGTGGCCGACGAACTCGGCACCGGTGGACACCTGGTGCCCGTAGACCAGAAGCACGGCCGCGTAGGAGGTCAGGTGCAGGAGGTACCAGACCTCGTAGGAGATCCGTGGGCGCAGCGTACGGGCGCTGGCCACCCCGACGGTGACGAACAGCAACACGCCGATCGTCGCCTTCCACATCTCCGGATAGGTCGTGATCACGGTAAACAGCTCGGACACCGGCTGCCGGTGATCGGCAAGCCCATAGCCCCAGACCGTCAGCAGCACATGCAGGACCATCAGCAGCACGATGTTAGTGCCCAGCCCCCGGTGCCAGGCCGCCAGCCGTCCCAGCCCGACGGCCCGCTCGAGCACCGGAATCCTCGCCATGAGCAGCAGCTCGACCAGCATCAGGTAGGCCGCGAGCAGCCCGCAGACCCGGCCGAACGAGGTCATCACCGCCGCGCCGCCCCGCAGACTGGTCGCCGGGGTGCCCAACCACCACAGCCCCACGACCAGGACGCCCCAGGCCACCAGCCCCGCCCGCACCGCGAGCCGCCCCCGCCACCCCGCGGACCGCGACGACCGTGGGCCCGACGCCCGCCCGACCGACCGCCCGCCGGCCGAGGGGGCCGCCTCGGCGACCGCCCGGCGCGGAACACCGCCACCGGCCCGCTCAGCATCTCCAGCGCCGCCGGCGTCCGGGGCGTCCTCGCCGGCACCGGCATCCCTACCGCCGTCGGTATCCCTGGCGTTGTCATCCCTGGCGTTGTCGACGGCGGCGGTGCCGCGGCTCGGGTCGGACCAGGACCCCGGACTCGGCATCATTTCTGCCGGCAACGCGAGTTCAAGGCGGTAACCCGGCATGGTCGCCGGCACGTCGGTCGAGTCGACAGCACCGAGGTCGACCACCGGACCCCCATCACCCACCGACGCGGGTTCAAGGCGGTAACCCGGCATGGTCGCCGGCACGTCGGTCGAGTCGACAGCACCGAGGTCGACCACCGGACCCCCGTCACCCACCGACGCGGGTTCAAGGCGGTAACCCGGCATGGTCGCCGGCACGTCGGTCGAGTCGACGGGATCGAGATCGGCCGCCGAAGCCTCGTCACCCGGCACCCGAGTGGAGTCCATGAGGATAGAGCGTGTCCGCTCGGCCGGAGAATTCCCTGGGAGAGTCCTGCGGACGACTCGTGAATCTGGAACCGGTGCCTGGACCACACGGCCCGTTCCAGTAGATCAGCGTTCGGTCAGCACCATGCGCCACCGAGCGGAGACTGGACGCAGTCTCCCGGGTCGCGGCGCGGAGCACCGGACGGTGTAGGGCCAATGCGTTCGTGGTACGGCGGCCCCAAGCCCTGATGCTGGCCTACGCCCGGCGAGCCGGCAAACGGACCGACCGACCGCCGGCCTCCTCAAGCGAGTCATCTGGCCACGATCTCCGGGGATCGAGACCAATCGAGCACCGCCACGGTAACTGTCGCCGGGCCATGCGGCCGATGACCGAGGTCAGCGGCAGGGCACGATGAGACGGAAGGTCGCACCGCCGCCGAGTGTGGGCTGGTAGTCGACATGGCCGCCATGGGCGGCGGCGACAGCCGCGACGATGGACAGGCCCAGCCCGGTGCCGCCGGCGTCGCGGGAGCGGCCCGGGTCGGCACGGTAGAAGCGTTCGAAAATGTGGGCGACGGCGTCTTCGGGGATGCCCGCACCATGATCGATAACCGAAATCACTACGTCGGCTGCCTCCGAAGCCAGGTGCTTCCCTGGCCCCATGGCTCGCTTGCCCGAGGAATTCACGCTCGTCGAGGAGCCAGGCGTGGCGATCGACTCTGGATTCAGGTCCGCGCCGATCTCGGCCGCCTTGACGGCTTTGGCCAGGTTCGGAGCGGCGTCGGTGACGGCGGTCGTCGCGGCACTTGTGACGGTGGTGGCGACGGTCACGGCGATCGGAGTGTCCGGCGGGGTATGGACGAGCGCATTGCGGACGAGGTTCCCGATCGCCTGCCGTAGCCGGCCCTCATCGCCGGTGATCTCCAGGAACGGAGGTGTGCCGGTCTCGATGAGCCTGTTCGGTGCGACGACGCGGGCATCGGTCACGATGTCGCGGACCATGGCGGCGACATCGACCGGCTCGCGTTCGGTCGTCGGCCCCTGGTCCAGCCGGGCAAGCAGCAGCAGATCATCCACCAGACCGGTCATCCTGGTGGACTCCTCCTCGATGCGGCGCATGACCATGGCCAGGTCCTCGGGCCGTTCGGCGGCGCCCCGGTGGAACATCTCGGCATAGCCGCGAATCGAGGTGAGCGGGGTTCGCAGTTCGTGGCTGGCGTCCGCGACGAAGCGACGCAATCGCTGTTCGGATGCCTCCCTGGCGCGGAAGGCCGCCTCTATCTGGGTGAGCATGGCGTTGAACGCCAGACCGAGCCGTCCGACCTCCGTACGCCGGCTTGTGTCCGCGACCCGTTTCGCCAGGTCGCCCCCGGCGATCTCGTCGGCCGTAAGCTCGATCCGGGTCAGCGGGCGCAGCCCGACCCGGATGAGGAGGTAGGCCAGCGCTACCAGTGCAGCCATCACCACCGAACTCGCGATAATCTCGATCTTGGCCACGCGTTCGAGGGTGGCGTCCATCTCCGCGTAGGGGACGGCAACGACGAGCACGTCCCCGTTGTCGAAACGCTCAGCGAGCATCCGGAACCGGTCGTCGTGCCCCTCGGCGGGCACGGTCCACAGCGGGGCGGTCGCCAGGTTCGGGCGAACCTCGGCCGCGGCGAGCAGCCAGGCCTCGATGACCGGGCGCTCGGTCGGCGTCCGGGCACCACTCGGGCCCGGGCTGGACTCCAGCAGCCGATGGCCGCCGCCGTCGTACAGCGCTCCGTAGGTTCCAACCAGGAACGCGCTGCCAAATCGCGGGTCCCGATCGTCACCGTCGGCGCTACCCCACCTACCTTGACCGCTGTTATCGCTGTCGTTGTCGCCATAGCCAGTGCCGCGCAGCAGGGTCTGCTCCATCACCGGGTGGGCGTCACGCACCTGCTGGTCCAGGCGTCTCATCAGGTAGGACTGCAAGGCGAAATGGGTTCCGACCGCGCCGAGCGTCAGGCCGACCGCGAGCAGTCCCACCAGGGCGAGCAACAACCTGGCACGCAACGACATACCAGCTCCCGCCGAGATCAGCGCGGTAGGCGCAGCACGTAGCCGACCCCGCGCACCGTGTGAATCAGCGGCGGCTGAACATCGTCGATCTTTCGCCGCAGGTAGCTGATGTAGGTCTCCAGGACGCTGGCTTCCCCGCTGAAGTCATGGCCCCAGACGTGGTCGAGGATCTGGGCCCGGGTCAGGACGGCGCGGGCATTGGTGAGCAGGTAGTGCAAAAGGCGGTACTCCGTCACGGTCAGCTCGACAAGACGCCCGGCGCGGCGGACATCCCTGGTCCGTGGGTCGAGTTCCAGGTCGGCGAAGCGCAGCGGCGCGGGCCCGTCATCGCCGGGCGCGGCGGTACCGGCGCGCCGCAGGACCGCGCGGACTCGGGCCACCAGTTCGGAGACCGCGAACGGCTTGGTCACGTAGTCATCGCCGCCGAGGGTCAGCCCGCGCACCTTGTCCTCGGTGGTGTCGCGGGCCGTGAGGAACAGAGTCGGAACGCCATGCCCCGCGTGGCGCAACCGCTCGCAGACGGCGAACCCGTCGATGTCCGGGAGCATGACGTCGAGCACGAGCAGATCCGGCGGGTCCAGCGCGACCCGGGTCAGCGCGGCCTGGCCCGAGTGCACGGCGGCTATCTCGAAGCCCTCATACCGCAGCGCCATGGCGACAAGATCGGTGATCGCCTCCTCGTCGTCGACGACCAGGACCCTGACCCGCGGGCCGCCCGCGCCACCTGTCGAGGTGCGGGCCGAGTCCCCCGCCGATGGACTCACCGATGCCGTCACAAACCCAGTCTCGCCCTTGGCAGGTCCGGCCCGATGACCGATGGAAGTGTGGCGGCGGCGGCGACCTGTCCCACGTAGCTGAAGCACGCCGCGACCGCCAGGCCGGACTGGCCAGGCTGACCGCGGAAACCAGCCGAGTAGGCCACCCCACCGGTCGAGTCGACAGTGAGCCACTCCCAGCCGTCACGGGCGAGGTCGTTCAAAAGTTCCGGTGCGTTCCGGCCCGCGGCAAGACCCGCGGTCGCGTAGGCATCGGCCAACGCCAGATCCGGCCCAACAACCGTGACGGAGGCGAGACCCGACGCGGGCTCTCTCGTCCACGGATCGACGACATGGCCACCCTGCTCGGCGATGCCAGAAGTGGCCACAGCCAGATTCGTGCCCTCGACGACAGCGACGATCCGATCCCGGTGAAACGGGTCCGCGATCCCCACCCGCCACGGCGCCGGTGCGCCACGCAGACGCAGATCCCCGGCCGCGTTCACACAATAGTCGGCAACTCCAGCCAGGGACAGCGCCGCCGAAGCGACGTCCGCCGCCCAGCCCTTCACCAGACCAGTCGGATCCAAAGTGCCGTCACCACGCCACGCCGGATCGAACCAGCCGCCGCTGCGGTCCCGGCAGGCCTCGGCAAGCCGGTAGACCTCCCGAACATGCCCAGGGCAGTCCTCCAGACCGATCTCGCCGCGCCGCAGCCGGGAGACCCACGACCCCGCCCTGAAGGTACTGAAATCCTCATCCGTTTGCCGCAGTGCCGCCACCGCCACCGCGATCGCCGCGTCCACACCCAGCGCCGCGGGACCCGCCCCATCCGATGGCGGGCCGTGGAGACCGGCCGTTCTCGACGGCGACCGGACGGCGATGCTCACGACCGTCCCCATCACCGGCTCCACATGCACATGGCCCGGCCGCCCGTCCGCCATCACGTCAGCCCCGCCTTGTCGATCGCGGACTGCACGGACCACGCATACCCACTGCTGGTGTAAGAGGCGCCGGAAACGACATCGATCTTGGCGCTCTGGGCCGTGAGGACCTCCTGCCGCAGGATCGGCACAGCCTGGCTGTTGATCTCGATGTCGCGTCGCTCCCGGTCCGGTACCTGGAGAGTGATCACATCGGTGATCTTGTTACCGCTGATGACGAGTTGTACTTGTACTGCCCCATACCTCGTGTCCGTCGGGTCGCCGGTGACAGTCCTCGTGCCCGATGTAGTGCCCGACGTACCGCTGGAGGAGCCCGAGCCTGACGTGCCCGAGGCGGTCGAGCCGGAACCGCCGGTGGATCCAGCGCTGCTGGAACCGGTTGAGCCGGCGCTGGCGGATGGGGTCGGGGTGGCCGTCACCGTGCCGTCGTTCCCTGAGGCCTCGTCGCCAGACGACGCCTCGTCTCCGCTACTGCTGGAGGACCCCGTGGAGGACTGACCCGTCCCGGACGTGCTCGGCATGGCGAGCGCGGCGGGTTGGTCTCCCTGGGTGGCCATGGCCTTGCCGCCGACGACGAGAACGACGGTTCCCAGTAGTCCGGCGAAGCCAAGCCGCGCCCGATAGGGCTTCCCGGCGTTGAGGTTCATGTCAAGTCGCGGCGCCTGCTTCCGGCCCAGGGACCGGGTGAAGGCACCGCCACCTCCTTTCTTCTTCGGTCTTCGGTTCCGGTCCCGCACGTCAGCGGAGCGGTCAGCGCAGCGAGAAGTCCTCGGTGTGGATCTGGTCGTCGGCGAGGCCGAGAGCGCGCAGTGAGCGGACAAGCCCGTGGGTCAGCCCGGCGGGCCCGCAGATGAAGACGTCGCGCTCGATCACGTCCGGCACCGACTCGGCAAGCAGGTCGGCCGACATCGGGTCATACCCAAGCTCACGCCGCGACCCGACGACGCCGTGCACCAGCAGCCGCTGGTTGCTCGAGATACGCCGCAGCTCCCGCCCCAGTGCGAGATCGTGCGTTCTACGCACCCGATGGACGACGATGACATCGTCGCCGCGACCTGCGAGATCCTCCGCGAGCGCCCGGACCGGCCCGATCCCACTGCCGCCCGCGACGAGCAACGATTTGCCGCAGGTGGCCTGCTGGGCGGTGAACCGCCCGAACGGGCCCTCGGCGACGACAAACGTGCCGGGTCGAAGGCGGGCGATCGTGCTCGAGTGGTCACCGGCGGCCTTGATCGTGATACGTAGCTGGTTCGGCTGGGGCGGGGCGGACAGCGAATAGGGATGAGCGCTGATCCAATGCCCAGGCGCGAGGAACCGCCACAGCAAGAACTGCCCGGATCGCGCACCGAGCCGGTCCAACTGCCGGCCGTGGAGCCACACCGAAACGACCCCGGGTGCTTCTTCGACGACGCGCTCCACCCGCAGCCGATGCCGGACAATCGCGGCGAGTGGCAGGACCAGCCGCCAGATGACGAGGCAGGCGGCGACGGCCACGTACATCGCCTGCCAGATGCGCTGGTTGACCGGATGGCCAACGAACTCGGCACCGGTCGCCGTCTGGTGCCCGAAGACCAGAAGTACAGCTACATAGCTCGTCAGGTGCAGGAGGTACCAGGCCTCGTAGGAGATCCGCGGGCGCAGCGCACGGGCGCTGGCCACCCCGACCGCGACGAACAGCAACACACCGATCGTCGCCTTCCACATCTCCGGATAGGTCGTGATCACCGTGAACAACTCGGACACCGGCTGGTTATGGTCAGCAAGCGCGTAGCCCCAGACGGTCAGCAGGACATGCAGAACCATCAGCAACACGACGTTGGTACCCAGCCCCCGGTGCCAGGCCGCCAGCCGGTCCAGGCCGACAGCCCGTTCAAATGCCGGAACCCGCGCCATCAGCAGCAGCTCGATCAACATCAGATAGGCCGCGAGCAGCCCGCAGACCCGGCCGAACGCCGTCATCACGGCCGCGCCCCCGCGCACACCGGTCCCTGAGGTGCCCAACCACCACAGCGCCACGACCAGGACGCCCCAGGCCACCAGCCCAGCCCTCACCGCGAGCCGCCCCCGCCACCCCGCCGACCGCCGCGCACCCCAGCGCGACGACCGGACGACTGCCCGATCACTGCCCCGGTTCGCGGCCTCGGCCGCCGTCCGGTGGCGGCCCGCGGCACCGCCGGAGCCGAACCGGTACTCCCGGCCGGGCGACGTCTCCACCGTCGGCACGGACTCGTGCCGCTGACCGGACATCGTCCGCCTCGCGCCGGTCGAGTCGGGGGGACCGAGTTCGGTCGCCGTAGTCCCGTCGTCTGGGGCCCGCGTGGAGTTCATGGCGCCAAGCGTGTCCACCCAACCTGGGAATTCCCTGGGAGATTCCTGGGAGCGCCCCGGGATTCAAAGCCCGCGCCGAGGCCTTTTAGGCAATTTTCAGCCATTAAGATTCTTGTCAGCCGTGCACGTCCGAGTGGACGACTGGCCGCAAGTCTGCCCGGCCAGGCACGAGCCGTGGAACGTCGCGACTGTAACCCTGCCGTACGGCGCTCCAATGCACCCGGGCGGTTCAGCGGCCCGCGGTGACGGCGGACGCGGCGTAGACGCCGGGTGGAACGCCGACGGCCTCCCGGAAGTCGCGGTTGAAGTGGGCCTGGTCGAACCAGCCGAGGCTGGCGGCAAGCTCCGCGAGATTGATGCCGGCCGGGTCACCGGCCGCCGCCGCGGCGTCGAGGGCGGCCTGGGCGTCGTGCAGGCGGAAGCGGCGCAGCACCCACTTCGGGCCGACGCCGACGTAGTGGCGGAAGAGGCGCTGCAGCGTGCGGAGCTCGATGTCGTGCCGCTCGGCGACGGCCTGGACGGCGGTGAGCGCGCGGTCGGCCAGCATGTCGGCGGCGATCGCCAGCACCTGCTCATATCGCGGGTCGGGGGCGGGCCTCCTGGCCAGGAGGAACTCGTCCATCAGGGCGACTCGTTCCTCGTCCTCCGTCGCGGCGAGGATCGCCGCCTGCAGGTCATGGGCGTCCTTGGCCAGCGCCGCCGGCCGGCCGGCGAAGTCACCCGCGTTCTCACCCGGGCGCTCCCGCGCGGCGTCGGCGTCGGCGACCCCGTCGTCGGCGTCGGCCGCGTCGGCCGCGTCGGCGGGTCCGGCCCGGGTGGTGAGTGCGTCCGCCAGCGGAACGGCGCGGTCGGTGTAGGCGGCGACGTCGGCACCCAGGAACGCGGCGAAGCCACCCGGGCGGAACTTCACCCCGAAAACCCGGCCCTCACCGTGGAGAAGGATGTCGAAGCGCCTGGTCACCACGCCGTGTACGAGTGTCCCTGGCATCGCGTACCCGTGCCGTGGGCCGGCGCCGGACTCCACCGACAGGTGCACCGCCGGGTGGCTCAGCACCGACGAGAGATACGACGTACCGGGCGGCAGGTCCCAGCGAACTGTCCAGTACCGCTCGACCCAGAGCCCGAGATCCGGATGCGCCGCCGGACGGCCCAACGTGAAGTGCCGCAGCCCCTCACCGGGACGCAGCACGCCGGCGAGCGACGCCGTCGGCGGCCGCGGCAGCTCGGGCGGCAGTGACCGGGGCGCCGCGCCCGCACCCGGCCACGACGACGGCGTCCCGGGTGGCCGCGCTCCCGGATCTTCCGATGCCGCTGGCGGTGTCGCGTTCGTCCAAGGCCGCACCCCGCCAGCGTAGGCACGATCGCGGCCATGACCACAGACACCAGCCACCGCGGCGACACCACTGCCACCACCACCGGGCCGACGCCGGCCGTAAGCCCGGTGCCCGCCGGATACACAACGCTGACGCCGTTCTTCGTCGTCAACGGCGCCGAGCAGGCGATCGCGTTCTACGAGGCGGTGCTCGGCGCCCGGGTCGTCGGCCGCAACGACACCCCCGACGGCAAGGTCGCTCACTGCGAGCTCGAGGTCGCCAACGGCCGGATGCAGCTCTCCGACCCCGCCCCCGACCACCACCTGGTCGCGGCGTCCGGCGGCGACGACGTCAGCCGCTCCACCGTCGCCTACCTGCCGGACGTCGACGCGGCCTATGCGCGGGCCGTCCAGCTCGGCGCGAAGGGGTATGGCGAGCCGTCGACCTTCGTCACCGGCGACCGCTTCGCCGCGTTCCTCGACCCGTGGGGCCACCGCTGGGCCGTCATGACCCGGGTCGAGGACGTCGACCCGGCCGAGGCCCAGCGCCGCGTCGACGCCTGGCTCGCCGAATCCGCTGACGCCGACGGGACCGGCCCGGAGAACTGAGAACACCTGGCCGCGGGGCACAGCCCCCGATAAGGCGGAAGGGCCTGATGCCCAGATCGGCGAGCCTCCGGGCACGCGCGGCTCCGCCACTGTCGCGCGCCCTTGAGCCTGACGCCCGAGGCCCCACCGCCGGGACCTGATCCCAAGACGCCTGGCCCGGAAACGCGAACGGCGCTTCAGGGCCGGCGCTTCAGGGCCGGCGTTTCAGGGCCGGCGTTTCAGGGCCGGCGTTTCAGGCTGTCTGCGGGCGAGGGCGCGCGTGTTGCGCCTGACACGGATCGCCTGCGTCATCCGGGTCTGTTCGCCCACCCGGCCATCGCGATGTTCGGGTTCGAGCAGGCGCCTGATCGCCTCGTTGTCCCGGTTCAGCTCGGCGGCGATTCCGCTCAGCGCGTCGATCATGCGTTTGCGCTGCTCCGGCGTAAGTGTCGGTTTGGCCCCGAGCCAGACGGTCCGGGTGAGCCGGGTCGCGCCCGGGCCGAAGGCCCGCAGCAGCGTCTCGGCGCGCAGGGAATGGTGGCCGCCACTGCGCACGATCACCCGGCGCGGCGGCTCGAACGCGATGATCTCCGTCTCCTGGGCGGGACCCTCCGCGCCGGGAACATCGGGGCGGCGCTCGGTGACGATGATCCGCCCGATGCCGGCCGGCGTGCCCGGTTTCCGGTAGGCCCGTATGACGGCGGGGTCGTAGCGGGGCATGTTCTCGGGGTTGTCGAGGAACTCCCACACCTGCGCCCGCGGCCGGTCGACGACGACGGACGACTCGGCGACCTGGATCCATTCCACCAGGTGCCGCGCATGGACCAGGTTCAGAATGTGTTTCGCGTCGGTGACCGTGCCCGAGGCGAGGACACGCGGCCAGAGGTTCGTCGTCGCCTGGAAGATGTTGATGCCACAGAACAAGATCGAGATGGCGCCGACATACGCGACCAGGTCCCGCTCGGCGAGCATTCCGCTCGCCGGCAGCGGCCCGTTCCCGATCCTGGCCGCGCACGACTGCGCGGTGAGGCCGCAACGGGCGAAGCCCAGCCCGTCGGGCAGCGCCAGCGCGATGGCCACGAAGTTCATCGCGATGCCACCGCCATAGGCGACGATCCCGCGCCACCCCGATACCCAGCCGTGCCTGGGAGAGACGAGCGCGGTGGCCTTGCCGAACTTGCGGCCGAACTGCAGGAACCTGCCGGACCTCGTGAAGTCGGCGCCGGTCCCGCCAAGGACGAAGCCGCGGACTCGGTAACCGACGGAGAGCGCCGCCAGGGCGTGCCCGATCTCATGGATCACATTGCTGACCAGCACCACCAAGGGCACGGTGGCCACGATCGCGACCAGAGACAGCCACTGCTGTGCCACTCGTCTCCCATCCGCGCCATCCCGCCCTCCGCAGACATCGTTTATCAGACGGCGTCGAAGACCGGCGGAGGGCCCCGTGGCACGGCACTCCCGGGTAGCGGCTCGTGGACACTTCGTTGGCCGGGTGGTGCGGGGTGCGTCGGGTTACACCGCCATCGCCTCGTCGCGAGCGCCAGGAATGGCGGCGAGGGCCGCGGCGTGCGCCGCGAAGACGTCGGTGAAGGTGGGGACGGGCATACCGGCGCTGCGCTGCTCCGCGCGCCGCAGGCCCGCGGCGAAGAACCCGTTGTCGAACCAGGTCGGGAAGTCGCGCGCCAGCTCCACCGGACCGTGCACCTCGGCTTGGCCGGCGTCCAGCAACGAACGGAACGAGGCACGGCCGAGAAGCCACCGGTGCATCTCACGGGTGCTGGCGGTGATCGAAAGCTCGGCGTCCTGCCCCGGGCCGTCCTTGCAGACGGTGATCACGGGACGTTCCATCTCCAGCCAGCCCTCGGCCGCGCCGGGACCGGTGAGGACGATGTGGGCGAACGTCCGTCGCCGAGGCAGCCGGTCGATGACCGCATGCTGGTGCATGCGCCAGATCAGCGACAGTCCGTCGCAGTCCTCATCCTCCGGGTCATTGAAGATCCATTCGGCGGCCCACTGGCCCATCGCCCAGATGATGGGCGTAATCGACCAACCCGCTGCCGTCAGGTCATAGCGACCGGGACGTCCCCGCTCAGCCGACTCCCGGATGACGAGACCCTGACGCTCCAGCTGCCGGAGCCGTTGCGCGAGCAGCGTCCGGCTCATCCTGGACACACCGCGGTGAATCTCGTTGAAGCCGCTCGCTCCGATCATGAGCTCACGAATGATCAGCGGCGTCCAGCGGTCGCCGAGTACCTCGACACACAGCGCGATCGGACAGTAGTCCGAATGGATTGCCATTCGATCATGAGACCATGGCCACACAGCTACGGGGTAGTCCAGATCCTGTACCGAAGCTGACAACCAGCGGACACCCACCAGTACAGGAACGCGACTGGTCGCCGGCCCGGCGCCCGACCGAACCTCCTTCCAGGGACAACGAGCAGGCGTCGACCGGCCCACCGAAGGCGGCGGCGCCCGCGACAGTCCGCCCCGGGACAACGACCGACCCGGGCAACCTCGAAGGAGAAGAGCAATGACGCTCACCCCCGCCACCCCCACCGCGACCGCGACCGGGCCGGACCTGGCCGCGGTCAAGGCGAAGCAGCAGAAGACGTGGTCCAGCGGCGATTTCGCCGTCGTGGGCGCACGCATCGTGCTGCAGAGTGAGCTGCTGGCGGAGGCGGCCGATCTACGCGCCGGCTGGCGGGTACTGGACGTGGCCTGCGGATCCGGCAACGCGGCGATCGCGGCCGCCCGGTCGGGTACCCAGGCCGTCGGCGTCGACTACGTTCCCGGCCTGTTGGAGACCGCCCGGGAGCGCGCCGCCGTCGAGGGGCTCGACGTCGAGTTCCGCGTCGGCGACGCGGAGGACCTGCCCGTCCCCGACGGCTCGTTCGACGCGGTGCTGTCGGTCTTCGGGTCGATGTTCGCGCCGGACCACCGCAGGGCCGCCGCCGAGCTGGTCCGCGCCGCCCGGCCGGGCGGCGTGATCGGCCTGGTGTCCTGGACGCCGTCCGGCTTCATCGGCGAGATGTTCCGGACGATCACGAAGCACGTCCCCGGGCCGAAGGGGGTCCCGTCCCCGATGCTGTGGGGCACCGATACGCACCTGGCCGAGCTGTTCGGCGACGCCGCGGCCGAGATCCGGTCCGTGGAACGGACCTGCGTGTTCCGGTTCGCCTCGCCCGAGGAGTTCGTCGGCTTCTTCCGCCGCTGGTACGGACCGACCCTCAAGGCGTTCGAGGCGCTCGACGACGACGGCCGTGGGGACCTCGGAACCGACCTGGCCGACCTGGCGCGCCGTTGGGATCGTCACCAGGACGGCGGCAGCGTGGCGCTCCCGTCCACCTACCTCGAGACGATCATCTCCCTGCGGTAGGCGTCTCCCCGCGGTGGCAGCAATCTGCGCTCGGCGTCAGGTCTCGGACACGTTACGTCAACATGACATTGCCACCATGGGTCGCCGACCACGTTCGCCGCCGAGAAAAATGGCGGCATGGAACTCATACAGCGGGCCGACGCGCCGCCGGCCACGGAATCCCAGATCGTGATCAGGCCGGCGGTGGGTCGGGCCGACGCCGCCATCATTCGGGAGATCTACGCACCCTGGATCCTGGAGACGGCGATCTCGTTCGAGGAGGTCGTTCCCAGCGTGGACGAGATGCTGGGACGGATGGACGCACGTCCGCGGATGCCGTGGCTGATCGCCGAGGTCGACGGCGAGCCTGCCGGATACGCCTACGCCTGCAAGCACGCGGCGCGCGCGGCCTACCGCTGGTCGGCCGACGTCTCCGTCTATCTGAAGGCAGGGCAGCGCGGCCGCGGGCTGGGCCGCCGGCTATACGCCCAGCTCATTCCCCAGGTCCGCGCGCTCGGCTATGTGACGCTGTTCGCCGGGGTCACCCATCCGAACCCGGCCAGCGTCGGCCTGCACAGCGCGGTCGGCTTCGAGCTCGTCGGCGTCCACCCGAACACCGGCCACAAGTTCGGCCGCTGGCACGACGTCGGCTGGTACGCCCTCTCCCCGGCCGGCGACCCGCCCCCCGCCCCGGCGGAACCACTCGAATGGGATCCGTCCGGCCCACCCTCACCCGAGGCCGCGACGGACTGAGCCGCGACCGGCCGCGCCGGCGGCCGGATCGCTGGGCCTCGCCGCGCGCCACGGCTGGCCACCGGACGGCGTCGGCGCTGAGCCGGAAAGGCCTGCGGAGCACCAGCGAAACGAAAGATCAACGCGGGCCGGCGGACATAGGGTGAGATTGTGCCGGAGTCCGTCAATTTTGACCGGATCGCTGACCGTTACGACGAGACCCGCGGCGGTGAGGCACGAGGCCGCTCGGTCGCCACGCAGGTCGGACCGCACCTGCCGGACGGCAGACTGCTGGAGATCGGCGTCGGGACAGGGCTGATCGCCGCCGCTTTCGCCTCCCTCGGCCGGGAGGTCATCGGCATCGACCTGTCGGAGCAGATGCTCGCCTACGCGACGGAACGGGTTCCGGGACGGGTCATCCGCGCGGACGCGAGCGCCATCCCGCTCCAGGACGCCAGCGTCGACGCCTGCGCCGCCATCCACGTGCTGCACCTGGTCGCCGACACATCCGCCGTACTGGGCGACGTGGCCAGAGTGCTGCGGTCCGGCGGGCGCCTCGCGGTCGTAGGCGGGGGCAGTCACGACACGGTCTCCGACGTCGACCACCTCATGGACGCGATGAGCGCCAGGTTGGACAGTTACCGGTTGCGGGCCGCCCGATCCCAGCCCGAGGCGGTCATCGAGGCGGCCGAGCGACACGGGCTGCGCCTGGTCGAGAGATTCCCGATCGCGCAGGAAGAGGGCGCCGCGACGCCCGAGCAGGCCGCCGCGGAGATCGAGGCCCGGCTCTGGTCCCGGCTGTGGGACCTGCCGGACGACATCTGGGCCTCCGTGGTCGAACCGACGATCAAACAGCTACGTCAGCTCCCCGGCCAGGACCGGCCGCGACCCGTCGTGGCCCACTCACCGGTGCTCATCTTCGAGGCCACCGCTGGCGTTCCCGAGGGCCGCGCCGACTGATCGAGGCGCCGGCCGGCGCCGAATGGTTCTGGTCCGGGCCAGGTGGCCTTTGCCGGACCGGGACCGGGCCTCGACCAGAACCCGGACCCGGACCCGGACCGGAGCGCCATTCCGTCAGCCCGTCGGCGCGACGTTCGGGTCGTTGTTCGGGCCGACCAGTTTGAAGACCGCGCCGGTGACGTCGACGGCGGTGGCGAGGCGGCCGTACGGGGTGTCCATGGGCGGGTTGACGGTCTTGCCGCCGAGCTCGGCGGCCGTCGCGAGGGTCGCGTCGACGTCCTCGGTCGCGAAGTACACCGACCAGTGCGCCGGCTCCCCGGCCGGCAAGAAGGTGGAGGCGTCCATGATTCCGGCGAGCGGCTCGCCGGCGGCGTTCACCAGGATCGTGTAGCGGAACTCGTCGGTGTCACCCACCGTCTTGGTGTTCCAGCCGAAGACGTCGCGGTAGAAGCCGACGGCCGCCTGGTGGTCGCGGGTGAACAGTTCGAAGTGGGCGGGTGCGCCGGGCTCGGCGGTCACGGCGAAGCCGGTGTGCTGCCCGGGCTGCCAGATGCCGATCATCGCGCCGGTCGGGTCGCCGACGACCGCCATCACGCCGAGATCGCCGACGACCATCGCCGGGGCGATCACCTGACCGCCCTTCTCGGCCACGGCGGCGACGGTCTTCTCGGCGTCGTCGGTGCGCAGGTAGACCGACCAGACGTCGGGCACACCCTGGTCCGGCTGGGACTGCATGCCGCCGGCGATGGGCTGGTCCGCCCGCAGGAAGTTGAAGTAGCCGCCGAACTCCTCGCTCGGCTCCTGCGCCGTCCAGCCGAACAGCTCGCCATAGAACGTCCGGGCAGCGGCCGGGTCGGTCGTCATCAGGTCAACCCAGACGGGGGCGCCAACAACGGTGGTGTCGAGCGGAGGCATCGAGGGCTCCCTCTTGCTTGTGAAATCAACGGACGTTCAGGTAGACCCACCACCCCTCGCGAACTCATCGGTGCGGCGGAAATCCTTCCGCCGCGGTCCGGCCCGGCACGCCGACCGCACGCGGACCGCGTTCGCCCGTCGGCCTCGCCCCGCTGGCCGGCGCCCTCAGCGCAGCGTCGGAGCCCGACCGTCTGGGTCGGAGTCGTGGTGCAGCGCGTGCAGCGTGGCGGCGGTCGACGGGTCGGCTGGGAAGAACGACTCCAGAGCAAGCTCGGCGACGGTGACGTCGACGGGGGTGCCGAAGACCGATGTCGTGCTGAGGAAGGTCAGCGTCGTTCCCTCGTGCTGGAACCGCAGCGGGACGATGACGTCGCCGGGCCCGGGCAGCTCCACGAGAGGTTCCGCCTGGTCGCACGGGTACGTCGTGAGCTCGTCGAGCAGCGCGAGAAGCTCCGGGTCGGCGCTCGCGCGCACCTGCCGGCGCAGCCGGCCAAGGATATGCGCCCGCCACTCCCCCAGGTTCGCGATGTGCGGCGCCAGCCCGTCCGGGTGCAGGCTCAGGCGCAGCACGTTCACCGGCGGCTCCAGCAGCCGCGGGTGGGCCTTGCTGGTGAAGACACCCAGGCTGGCGTTCGACTCGACCAGGTCCCAGCATCGGTCGACGAGCAGCGCGGGGTAGGGCTCGTGGCCGCGCAGCAGCTGCCGGGCGGCGGCCAGCACCGGGGCGAGCGGCGCCGCGCCGAGCGGCGTCTCGCGGTAGGCGGGCGCGTGGCCGGCGGCAAGCAGCAGCTCGTTGCGCCGCCTCAGCGGGACGTCAAGGTGCTCGGCCAGCCGCAGCACCATCTCGGCGCTCGGCCGTGACCGCCCGGTCTCGATGAAGCTGAGGTGCCGAGTGGAGATGTCGGCCCCCAGCGCCAGCTCCAACTGGCTGAGCCGGCGCATCTCCCGCCACCGCCGCACCAGCATCCCGACCGGTTCGTCAGCGGAACCGCCCGCGGTGGCACCGACCCCGGCCCGGACATTTCTCGTCACGGTCCGCGCCGGCGGCATCGTCGCGGCCGAGCCGGTACCGGTCGAGCTGGCGCCAGCTGAGGTCGCCGTTCGCGCGTGGACGCCGCGATGCGACGAGTTCATGGATCCGGACGGTACGGGCATGCCCGCCGCGGCGCCACTACGTCCGACGTCATGGATCCACAGCCGATCGTCGCCATCGGTGCTGGTGCCGTCGCCCGGTGACGGCACCAGCACCAGCCGTGGGGGGGGGGGGCCCCCGCCCCCCCCCCGGGGGGGCCCCGCCCCCCCCCCCCCCCCGCGGTGGCCGAGGGCGCCGCCCCCGCCCCTCAGGGGGTCCCGCGCCAGCCAGCAGGCACCGAGGAAGGGGTGTCCGGGGCGGACGGACGCGGGGTGGCGGCACCCTGGTCCGGGATTGGCCGGCGGGGAGCGCCCGTTTCGGCGTCGCTTCGGCGGGCGGCTGGCAGGAGCATGAGCAGGGCGGCGCTCGTGACCGAAGCCGCGGCGAGGTAGCCGATCGACAGGACCAGGGCGTGCGGGTACGCCTCGGAGCTGTCGGCTCCGGCGGGGCCGCCTGGGCGGCTGAGTGCGCCAAAGAAGATGACCCCGACGATCGCGACGCCGAGCGCGTTGCCCACCTGCTGCGCCGTCGCGAGCATCCCGGAAGCGGTACCGGCGTGCCGTGGCGCGACGCCGGCCAGGATGACCCCGATCAGCGGTGCCATCACCATGCCCATCCCCGCGCCGATGATCAGCAACGGAGGCGTGAGCAGGCCGATCGGGCCTCCGGTCCCGACATGATGGGCGACCAGCGCCAGCAGCCCCAGACCGGCCGCCATCTCCAGCGCGCCAGCGGCGAGCGCCGCCCGGCCGAACCGGCGGACCAGCGGGCCGCCGGCGAACGACGTCACGAGGTAGCCGACGGCGAGCTGGGTGAACACCAGGCCGGCGCGCAGCGCGTCGAGTCCCAGCCCGTTTTGCAGGTAGAGGGCGAGGACGAGGAAGAGAGACGCGATGCCGGTGAAGAACACCAGGCCCGCGAGGAGGCCCACCGTGAAAGCGCGCTCGCGGAACAGGGCCGGGTCGACGAGTGGCATCCGCCCGTGCCGCGCCATCCACCGCTGATGAACTCCGAAGGCGGCGAGCAGTACGGCGGCGCCGGCGAAGCACAGCCAGGTCCACAGGGGCCAGCCGGCGTCCCGCCCCTGCACCAGCGGGAGCACGGCCGCGACCAGCGCCACCGTCGCCAGCGTCGCTCCGACGAGATCCAGGCCCGCGCCTCCGCGTCCATCACCATCACGGCCGCCATCACCATCACGGCCGCCATCGCCATCACCGCCGCCATCGTCATCACCGTCACCACCGGCCACGGCCTTCCGTCCGGCGACGCGGGCCGGCCCGTCCAGGCGGGACTCGCGGACCGCCCTGGGAGCGAGTACGACGACGGCGACACCGATCGGAACATTGATCAGGAAGCAGGCCCGCCAGCCCAGGCCCGCGACGTCCGCCTGCGTCAGCGCGCCGCCGATGAGCTGGCCGCACGCCGCCGCCATGCCCATGGTCGTCCCGTAGGCGGCGACCGCCCGCGCCCGCCGCGCGCCAACCCGGCTCACGCTGATGATCGAGAGGATCTGCGGGCTCATCAGCGCCGCCGCCAGGCCCTGGGCGACCCGGCCGACGATCAGCGTCTCGCTGCTGTCCGCGAGTCCGCAGACCGCCGACGCGACGGTGAACAGCGCCATCCCGAGCGTGAACAGCCGACGGCGCCCATAGGAGTCACCGAGCCGTCCACCGATGATCTGGCCGCAGCCCAGCGCCAGCCCGAAGCCCGCGACCGCCCACTGGATGGCGGTCTGGCTCGCGCCAAGGTCCGCCTGCATCGACGGAATCGCCACGTTCACGATGAAGAAGTCCAGAATGATCATAAAGATCCCGGCGAGCAGCACAGGCAGCTCCAGCAGCCGGGCGAGCCCTGGCTCACGGCCGTGCCGCGGTTCCGCCAGCCCTGCCGCCTGGCCCGGTCGCGCGGCCGGGACGGACGGCGGTCGCGCCCCCTGCTGTCGCTCGTGCGGGTTCCCCGGCCGAACCCCGATGGGCGGCGAGGCTGGCGTCAGGGCGAGCTCATCCCTGGTCGCTGTCAACGGTGCCTCCGAACCTCGAACGGTCAGTGGCACCTACCGTCATCGCCGCGCCGATTCCGGTCGATTACGCGTGGCGTAAGCGAGCACCACGAGGTGGCCGGGACGCGGCTCGCCGCCGCGCGCCCGGCCGGGGTTCCGCGGAACCCCTCGGCCCCGCGGCGCCGCCACACGCGCGGGCATGCCCACGCGGGGCCGCCGGCAGACTGGTGTCACCGGGGGGCGGCGCGGCCCCGGTTGGGAATGCCGGCGAGCCGCCCGTGCTTGAGTGGGGCGAGGCAAACCGACGGAGGAAGGCCGGCGATGGCGACAGTGGAATTGACCAAGGAGAACTTCGACGAGGTGGTCGGCGGTGAGTCCGATCTCGTTCTGGTCGATTTCTGGGCGTCCTGGTGCGGGCCCTGCCGGACGTTCGGCCCGGTGTACGAGCGGGCGTCCGAGAAGTACCCGGACGCGGTGTTCGGCAAGGTCGACACCGAGGCGCAGCCGGAGCTCGCGGCCCATTTCGGCATCTCGTCGATCCCCACGCTGATGATCGTGCGCGACCAGGTCGTGCTCTACTCCCAGCCCGGCGCCCTTCCGGCGGCGACGCTCGAGGACCTCATCAAGCAGGCGAAGGATGTCGACATGGACAAGGTCCGTGCCGAGGTCGCCGCCGAGCAGGCCGGCGACACGGTCGCCGGCTGAGACGACGAGGCATCGGCATCGACCGCGTCGCGGATGGCCCGAGGGCCGGCCCGGTCTCGGGCCGGCCCCCGGGCCCTCGGGCCGCCGGGCGGGAACGTGCTATCGGCTACTCCGACCCGAATCCCGCCTCGGCGGTGTGATCGTCGGCTAGCGTCCGGGGACGTGGCGAAAACTCCGAGAATTCGGCCTATCGCACTGGCCGCGGTGCGGCGCGGGGACGATCTGCTGGTGTACGAGGGGAAGGACCGCGCCACCGGCGACCGGATCTTTCGCCCGCTGGGCGGTGGGGTCGAGTTCGGGGAGACGGCCGCGGAGGCCGTGCACCGCGAGCTGCGTGAGGAGCTGGACGCCGAGCTCACGAACGTCGAACTGCTCGGCGTGCTGGAGAACATCTTCAGGTGGGAGGGCCGGCCGCACCACGAGATCGCCTTCGTCTTCGGCGCGGATCTCGTCGACCGTTCGTTCTATGAACGCGACGACCTGGGCAAGGTCCTGGACGCCGATGACGAGGTGAGCTGGCGGCCCCTTTCCCATTTCTCCCAGCCGGCGCCGCCCGTGCCACTGCTGCCACCGGGCCTGCTCGGCCTGCTCGGCCGCTGAGAATCGCGGCCGGGCGCCCCCGCCCTGGTTGGTGGCCGAGGTCCGGTGCCCGACGTCTTGACGTCCGAGGTCCTGGGCAGAAACGCCGCTCCCGTCAGGGGCGCAGTACCCGCCAGACGGTGAAGTCGACCGGGATGGAGGTGGCGTGGTCGGGGCGCGAGGTCTCGCGTTCCTCCCAGAACGGCAACGAGGTGACGATGCGCCGCGCGGCGACGAGACCGACGCCCGGGATGCGCGGTCTGTCGGCACCGGAGCCGATGACGAACACGGGCGAATCCGGGAAGCCGCGGAAGAAGTCCGCGACATAGTCGGGCCAGTCCGACTCGTCACCGGGCAGCAACGCTGACAGCTGGCCCCGGCCAAGCCACAACGCCGCCGGGAAGAGGTCGCTCTCCGTGAGGCAGCAGGGCTCGCGCGGCCAGAGGTAGACGCCCTCGCGGCCGTCCGCCAGCGCGGCGAGCTCGGCGGTCACGGCGAAGCTGCCGCCCATCTCGTGGTGGTGCCGCAGCGGAAGCGACTGCGGCAGGGCGAAGGCGAGCAGGCCACCGAGCGCCGTGGCCGCGGGCAGGCCGACCACGAGCCGCGGCGGCAGCCGGCGGACGGTGAGCGCCGCCAGCGCCACCCCGAGCGCGATCCCGGCCAGGGCGAGCAGCCCCGGGAGCGCCACCGGCACATAGCGGCGCGCCCACCACATCAGCCGTACCGAGTTGTGGGTATGCCAGGCGTAGACGGCCAGCAGCGGCAGGGTCGACAGGACGACGGCCCACAGCATGGCGTTCCAGCGACGCAGCGCGACCACGGCCAGGCCCGCGAACGCCAGCAGGAACGCCGGCCGGGACACGAACCAAGCCAGCCGGTCGAGAGACTGCTCGTCATAGGTCCGCTGGCGGCCGAGGCCCTCGAAGTCCTTGTAGTCCGCGCCGAACAGCCGTCCGCGCAGCACACCGAGCGCGAACAACCCCGCCACGACCAGCAGCACGCCCAGGCCCGTGACCAGCTGGATCCGTCGGTTCCGCTCCGCCTGGCTGACGGTGTGGCGTTGGCGGGCGGCACGGCTGGTGATCATCCGTCCGACGACCGGGCGCGCCAGCAGGCCGGCCGCGAACAGCGTCCCGACGATGCCCGCGATGACGGGCAGATCGGGAATGCCGTTGATGAGGGTGTAGTCACGGTTCGCGTCCGGCGAGTAGGCCTGCCAGAGCGCGTGCGGCAGTACGGCGCCCAACCCGGCGGCGAAGGCCACCGCGCGCCGGTCGAACCGGCGGACCGCGACGAGCACGGCCCCGGCCGCCGCCGCGAGCAGCAACGTCAGCATCCCGTCGGCGCGGTCGAGGAAGCCGATACCGGCGAGAACACCGGCCATGACCGCGGGAGGCCAGGAACCGGTCGCCAAGGCCAGCACAACCCCGAACAGCGCCCCGACGAAGAGCATCTGGGCGCTGATCTCCGACGATGGGTACTTGGCCTGCCAGACCTGCAGCATGTTCGTCGCGAGCAGCGCGCCGGTGGCGGCGCCGGCGAACAGCCCGGCCGCGCCCGCGTACCGGCTGGACGTCCGGCCGACCAGCCGGAACCAGGCCCATGTTCGTTCCGCTCGCCCGCACCGGCTGGTCATCTGTTCCGCGGCGGCGGCTCCCGTGGTCGCTGCCGCACGGTCGGCTGCCGCGCGGTCGGCGCCCCCGGCGGCGCTCCCGACGCGGGCTGCGCCCGGTGGCGCCGCGCCGCCGAGCGCACCGGTGACCGCGCGTCGCACGACGAGCGCCAGCGTGCACACCGCGAGCAGGCCGCACAGCGGCGCGACCTGGGTGAGGGCGTGCTCGCCGCCGATGTCCGCGGCCGTCGCCAGCAGCGCTGGCCACAGCGCGTAGAACTGTGGCACGACCACGTCGTCATGGGATATCCACACTCCCGGGAATCGCGCCCCGGGAGAGGCCATTTCCACGTCGGGCACCCGGGATGGGTCGGACGCCGGATCGCGCAGGGAATATCCCCCTGTCCGGGCGATTTCCATGCCGTGCGCCACGTAACCGCCGGGGTCCTTGTCCGCGGCGCCATAGGCGAACCCAGGGAAGAAGAAAAAGCCCGCGAGCGCGGCGATCCCGGCGATCATCACGAGCCCCGCGGGATCGACACGGATCCGCACCCGCCGCCGGCTGCTGCCAGGAACCTCACCGGAGGCGACAGTCTCCCCGCGTTCCTCGGCCTCCCCGGGCTCGTCGGCGGCCGGCTCCCGGGGAGGGCGGCGGCGCGCGGCGCTCAGCGCCCGCAGGCCGAGGACCGCACCGGCCACCGCCACCGCCAGGCAGGCCGTGGTGGCCGCGACCGCCGCCAGGCTGTGCGCGCCAAGGTCGGCCAGCGCCAGCGAGACCCAGGCGACCAGCGACACGACCAGCACCAGGCCGCCAACGATCGCCTCGGACAGCCATACCGTTGCGGGCCGGGCCTCGCCCCGATCATCCGACGGCACAGAGACGCCCCCGTCAGCCTCCGGCACAACCAAAGCGGCCATATCGGCACATTAACGCGCCTATAGACCGACTAACCTATGTCTTCTGTTAAGAGCGCCCTCTCATCCGCGGACGGCGGTTCGACACGGCACCCGAAGGCCGGGATATCGCGCGACACCGACAACCGACGGACATGACCACCGGCCGTAATGCCGGCGCCACTCCCTCAATACCCGCGGACGCGACCCGCCAGCCACAGACGACTACGGAAAGTAGTCGACCGGCGGATACCGGCGCCGATCGCGGAGAAGGCGGAAACCGTCAGTAGATCAGTAGGTCAGCGGGCCGACGGTGACGCCGGCTTCGCGGGCGGCGTGCCCGACGCGGGCGTGCAGCTCGGCGCTCGCCGTCGTCGCGAGCTCGGACGGCGGTTGCGACGCGTCGTAGACGGACCGTCCACCGACATAGACCTGCTTGAGGTTGCGCAGGCCGCAGGCGAACACATAGGTCGCGTAGACGTCCCAGATCGGGCCGGTATCCGGCTGGCGCGGGTCGACGACGAGAAAGTCCGCCTGCTTGCCGACCTCCAGGCTGCCGACCCGGTCGGCGACGCCGAGCACCTCGGCCGAGCCGAGGGTGTGCATCCGCAGCATCTCGCGCGGCATGAGCACCTTGGCGTCGGAATGCAGGGCACGCAGGGTGTAGATACCGATCCGCATGTTCTGGAACGGGTCGGAGATGTCGGTGCAGGACTGGTCGTCAAGACCGACACCGATCCGGATCCCGGCGGCGCGCAGCCGGGGGATGTCGGCGATTCCAGAGCCGAGCCGGCCGTTCGACGTCGGTTGCCAGACCATCCCGGCGCCCGTCGCCGCCGCCTTGTCGACCATTTCATCCGTCGGGTGGACGAAATGACCGAACAGGAAACGCGGCCCCAGCGCCCCGGCCTCGTCGTACCAGGCGAACTTGGCCCGCTGCTGCTCGATCGCCTCCGCCGTCTCGACGAAGTGGGCCTGGTTGATGACGGTGTGGCGGCGCATCAGCTCGGCCTCCAGCGCGGCGGTGCGCGGCGAGCTGGCCCACTGCACCGCGCCGAACACCGCCGTGCCGAGGTTGAGCGGGGCGGGGACCTTGGCGTCGGCGTAGCCGGCGATCTGGGCGAAGGTGTCGAGCACCTGCGCCTCGTCGAACGCCTCGTCGTCGAGACGGACCGCGGACATCACCCGGATCCCGGCGTCGGCGCCCGCGTCGACCTGGCGGGTGACGAAGTCGACCGGCTGGATCCGGCCGGGCAGCGCCTTGTTCGCGTGCTGGTCGTACTCCCAGAGCACCCGGCTCTGGGTGAAGTTGAACGCGGATGTGATGCCGTTCTCGGCGAAGTCCAGGCAGCCGTGCAGCGTGAACCAGTACAGGTCCTCGACGCCGGCGCCGGCCAGCACGGCCATGTTCTCCGCCAGCCAGCCGTACAGCGTCTCGCCGACGCCGAGGCCGCGCAGCCCCGACATGAACAGGTGGCTGTGCGCCGAGATGAACCCGGGCGCGACGATCGCGCCGCCCGCGTCAAGCACGGTCCCGCCGCCGGCGGAGCCAGCCGCCTCGTTGGCGGCGGAGCCGGCCGCCGCGTCGGCGTCGCCGCTCGGGCCGTCCGACGGCGCCCCGGCCGACGGGTCGCCCGGCCCGATCGCGGTGATCGTGCCGCCGTCGTCGACGGTGAACCACCCGCGGAACGGCTCCTGCCCGTCCGCCATGGTCACCAGCAACGCGTTGATGACCGTCAACGCAGCCGCCCCCGCGACGCTGTCCGCCTTCATGCCGCCTCCTCGGGCTCTCGCGACCCGGCAGGACCGGCCCGACCACCGACCACCGACCAGCGGACCGCGCCCATCCCGCTCCGACGGGACGGGACGCTACCCAGCCGGTGTTACAGCGCCCGGCCAGTTGTTACGGCCGGCCACGGAACACCGCGCCGACGCCACGGAAGTCGCCGACGGCACGGATCTGGGCATCGTCACTGGTCATCTGTCCAGGGGACGCCCGGCTCCGGCCGAGCGGTCCGACGCTTTTCCCGGACGGGTTGCCTCTCTACCCCTGCTGCCCCTGCTCGACGGTGCGGGCGAGGATGCCGAGGGTGGCTCGAAGGCCGGCCTCGGGGATGATCGGGAAGATCCCCTTGCCGCGATAGGCCTCGTGGATCCTGCTCCAGTCGTAGTACGAGGTCACCAGGGTGCCCGTCTCCTTGGGCTCCAGCCGGTAGCCGTAGAGGTGGCCGATCGGCGGCTGGATCACACCGGAGATCGTCCACTCGATGAGCGCGTCCTGCTCGTACTCGGTGATGATGACCGTGACGTCGTACTTGCCGAGCGGGATGTCGTTCAGCGACTCGCGGTCCATGTGCACGACGAACGTGTCCCCGACCTCGTCCACCGGCGCACCGTTGCTGGACTGCAGCATCCCGGAGCTGTCGATGGCCACATGGCCCTTCGGGTCGCGCAGCACCTCGAAGATCTTCGAGGCTGGCGCCTCGATCTGGCGCGCCACCTCGAAACGTTCCTGCTCGGTCTCGGCCACGTCGGTCTCCGTCACGTTCGGCACCCTTCCCATCTCCGCGCCCCGCGATGAGGGCCCGGCCCCGCGAGAACGCGCGGCACCGCGAAAAGGTCCTAACACCCGCAAACCGATGCCGTCCACCGAAGCCGACCGCCGAAGCCGGACCCGCGTCGCCGGCCCATTCGCGCGACCATCCACCTGGTCCGTCGCTCTGGCCGGTCAGCGCAGTTCCTTGCGCCAGACGAGCTTCAGGCCGGACCAGTCGGTGTCGAGGGCCGCGACCTTGACGTCCACCAGGCCACGCGGGAGTGCGACCTCGCGGATGAGGTTCTCCGTGACGTCGCTGTGGTGCCCGGCCGCGCGGTGAGGCCAGGCGATCCACAGCGCGCCCGCCGGGTGGATCGCCCGAGCGAACCCCGAGACAGCGGCGGTCAGGTCTGTGGGCGCCCGGCAGAAAGCGACGACGAGGTCGGCCTGCCCGGCCGCCGTGGGCGGCTCAGCCGGAGGCGGCTGGGCCAGGTCTGACGTCGTCACCCCGGCTGGCAGGTCCGGGATCGCCCAGCCATCCGGCGCGGCGCACAGCACGACCCGGTGTCCAGCCTTCACCCCGACCTTGCGGACAAGCGGCGTACCCGAGTAACCGGCCTGAGGACCACTCACGCAGCCAGTCTGATCCAGGCCTGGTACGGGCTTCCCGCCGGCCGTCGACGTGACGCGACGGAGTTGGCCGGTTCTGGCGCCCTGGCGAGGTGGACTGGCCCGGTCACCCCCACCCGGGGTGGGGTTGTCCCGACCGTGGCGGGCGGTCTGGGCCCATGGTGCGGATCCGGGGCGGCAAGGCAGGCTGGTAGGCGTGGAAGTCGATCGTGCGCAAGACGAGACCCCGACGCCTGGTGGGCTGGAGCCGGGCGCCTCAGAGCACAGTGATGTCATACCCGCCGGTTCCGAGCCTCGCGGCCAGGCAACCCCCGAAGCGGCCAGCATCGAACTCGAACCCATCGATGACGACCCCGACGATGTCGATGACGACCTTGACGACTCGGGTGACGGCCTCGACGACTCGGGTGCCGACGTTGGCGCTGACGACAGCCTTCCTCGGCTCGACGCGGAGAGTCCGGCGGCGGTGGCCATGCCGAAGACGCCGGTGCGCGGCACCGCCCTCACGGACGCGCGGCCCACGGACGCGCCGCACGCGCCCGCTGCCGCCCACCCGGCCGCCGCGGCGCCCGCTCGGACCGCCGAGGCACCCGCGCCCGCTCCGGCGGGCGAGCGGATTCCGCTCATGGGGCTCGGGGCACGCGCGTGGAAGCAGGTCACGTTCGAGCTGCTGAACCTGCCGCTCGGGATCGCCGGGTTCGTCTGCATGGTGGTGCTGCTCAGCGTCGGCAGCGGGTTGGCGATCACGATCATCGGATTGCCGCTCCTGGCCATCGCCCTGGCGGTCTGCCGGGCATGGGGGCGGGTCGACCGGGCACGGGCGCGGGCGCTGCTCGGCCTCCAGATCGCGTCGCCGTCGAAGATGCCCGTACGCGAAAGTGGGTTCTTCGGCTGGCTCTGGACTCGGCTGGCCGACCCGGTCGGCTGGCGCAGCGCCTTGTATCTGCTCATCCGGCTGCCCTGGGGGATCCTCAGTTTTACCGTGACGCTCACCCTGCTGGTCGCCTTCTGGCCGGTGGTTCCGTACGTCGTGTACGGCTTCGCCGCGGTCGACCGGGCGATGATCTCGGCCTTGCTGTCACCGTCCAGCGCGACGGAGCGGCGGATCCGGGAGCTGGAGGCGCGCAGGGAGACGATGGTTGGCGCGGCCGCTGACGACCGCCGCCGAATCGAGCGAGACCTGCATGACGGCGCCCAGGCCCGGCTCGTCGCCCTCGCCATGGATCTCGGCCTCACCAAGGAACGGATGGCCCAGGATCCCGAAGTGGCGGCCCAGATGATCGAGCAGGCGCATGGCGAGGTCAAGGTCGCCCTGCGCGAGCTGCGCGACCTTGCCCGCGGCATCCACCCCGCGATCCTCACCGAGCGCGGTCTCGGCGCGGCGCTCACGAACGTGGCCGGGCGGTGCACCGTGCCGGTGACGGTGAGTGTCGACCTGCCGACCCACCGCCCGTCGGCGGCCGTCGAGGGCCTTGTCTACTTCACCGCGTCCGAGCTGCTCACCAACATCAGCAAGCACAGTGGCGCCCGGGCCGCGTCCATACGGTTGATACGTGCCGGCGACCGGCTCCAGCTCACCGTCACCGACGACGGCCGCGGCGGCGCCACGATCGCTCCCGGCGGTGGGCTCGCGGGCCTCGCCGAGCGCGTCGGCGCGATGGACGGCAGGTTCACGCTGACCAGCCCACCCGGCGGCCCGACCGTCGCGACCGCTCGCCTTCCCTGGCAGGACGTGGGCGCAGGTCCCAGCTCGTCCGGGAAGGAGGCCAGGCGGGCGGCCCACGAAGCCAGGCACGAACGCCAGCACGAACGCCAGGATGCGCGACGCGCGGCCCAGGAGGCGCGCCACGTGCAACGAGACGCCGAGCGGGACGCCGCTCAGCGCGGAGACGCCTGATGGTCACCGTCAGGCGTCCGGGACGCGAGCGGCGAGTATTCACGGTCCGTTGACTCGCGCGGCCGGAAAAGGTGCCGCGGGGGCCTATCGTCCGTCCGGGTGACCGGAGCACGGCACGGCCTGCTGGCGGCCCGGACGATCAGCGCGCTGAACAGGGAGATCTACGCCCGGCTCGCGGAAGGTCCTGGGCGCTGCCGCCGGTCGCGCGACCGCTGCTCGCGGAGGCCATCGACGAGTTCGAGCAGGTTCGGAACCTGGCCGACGTCCAGCGCGAGTACCTGCAGGGCGTGATCGAGTTCTACCGCACCCGGATCGAGACGAAGATGACGATCGCGGCCGAGCGCCTCGCCGTCATCGCCGCGATCACGCTTCCGGTCACCGCCGTCTCGTCGGTCTACGGGATGAACATCATCGTCAACGACCACACCCGGTATCCGCAGCTGGCCATCGTCCTGGTCGCGATCGTGGCGATGTCCGCCACCCTGCTGCGCTGGGCCCGCCGCCGCGGCTGGTGGGGCACCCTCGACCGGCACGACCGGCGAGTGGACACCTCGAACGTCCGTGGACGGCGCGACGAGGACCCTGGCCCGCCTCCGCTGTGACCCGGTCAGCGATCCGGTCAGCCGCGCCAGGCGTTCGCCAAGGCCGGCGGCGGGCCCGCGGCGGGGGGGGGGGGGGGGGGCCCGGCCGCCCCCCGCCCCGGGGGGGGCCCCCGGCGGCGGGGGGGGGGGGGGGGGGGGGGGGGGCGGGCCCCCCCCCCCCCCCCCCCCCCCCCCCCCCGCGCCCCCCCCCCCGGCCGGGTAGCCGCGTATACGGGGCGTTGAGATCGGGCGAAGACGCGTCAACGTCTCGTGCACGGCCGGGCGAACGGGGTGCGGGCGGAGAAATGGTGGACGGAGCCTGGCTGGGCGGATCGCAGACTGGCACAGCCCGGATCCCCCCGCGCGGCCGACCGGCCAGGTGACGACAGCGCCGCGCCGTGCGCGGCCGGCGGCGCCCGGGCATCGGAGGCGGTCATGCGGTCACGAGCAGCTTCTTGTCCGGCTCCCGAGGCGGCGTCGGCCGGGCACGGCGCGGCCGACGTCGAAGTGATCTCGGCCGAGGCCGTGCCGACAGCCGCGGTGCTCGCGATCACCTTCATCGGCGTTCTCGTGCTCGCCGCCGTGTTCGTCTGGGTTCCGGCGGCCCGTCACGTCGGGTTGGCGGTGCTCTGCTGCTTCGTGGCGTTGGTGGCCTGGCGCGCGACCATCTCGGGGGCGGCACTGGCGGGCGTGCTTGCCTGGCCCTTCTATCTCGGGATGGTCGTCCGCGACGACGGCCAGCTGGCCGCGCCCGGCCGTTCCGGGCTCATCGCCCTGGCGCTCCTGGCCGGCGCGGCCGTCACGCCCACGATGACGCGCCGAGTGGTGACCTGGCCCGCTCGCCGCCGCGCCCGGCTGGCCTCCGCCGCCGATGGCCTCGCCACCCTCCTTTACGCCACCCGTCACCGTTCCATCGAGCTACCTCGATCTTCTTCCACGTTATCTGACAATGGATGTTTTTCGGCCACGGTCCCCGCCGAACACCGGCAGTGGCCCGGGACACATGGTCAGGCCGGGTCGTAAAAGCGGTGTAGAAACCCCGGTGGAGGCCGTCAACAGGGCGTCAACAGGGATCACGCTCCTCCGGGCCCGCCCCATGATGTGACAGCGGTTCCGAGACCGGGACGATTCATTCCGGCAAGGGTGGATCTCGCCCTGGCCACACCGTTCCAGTGGGTCTGTCCTCTACGGAAGGTAGACCCAGAAAGTGGGCTGTAAGCCATGTCCGACCTGGTCTTCGTCGCGGTGGTGATCGCGTCTTTCGTCGTGCTCGCGGTCATTGCCCGCGGGGTGGAGAAACTATGAGCGCCGCGAATCTCGCCGGCCTCATCCTCGTCGTGGCCGTCGCCGGCTACCTGGTGGCCGCGCTGCTCTTCCCGGAAAGGTTCTAAATGAGCGCCGGCTGGGCCGGGGTCCTCTTCGTCGCCACGTTGGTGGCGGCACTCTGCCTCGTCTACCGCCCGTTCGGGGACTACCTCGCCCACGTGTACACGAGCCCGCGTGACACTCGGGCGGAACGCGTCGTCTACCGCCTCGTCGGCGTCAGTCCCCGCTCCGAGCAGCGGTGGCCGGTGTACCTGCGCTCCGTGCTGGCGTTCTCGGCCGTCGGCGTCCTGTTCCTCTACGGGTTCCTGCGGCTGCAGAACCACCTGCTGCTCAGCCTCGGCATGCCGGCGATGGAGCAGGGCCAGGCGTTCAACACCGCGGTCAGCTTCGTCACGAACACGAACTGGCAGTCGTACTCGGGTGAGTCGGCCGTCGGGCACCTCGTCCAGATGGCGGGGCTCGCGGTACAGAACTTCGTGTCGGCCGCGGTCGGCATGGCGGTCGCGGTGGCGCTGGTGCGGGGGTTCGCCCGGTCCCGCCCAAGGCCGAAGGAGGTGCGAGAGTCTCCTTCCTCCGCGCCTCTGGAGGCCTCGGACAGCGACATTGCGACGCTCGGGAACTTCTGGGTGGACCTGACCCGCGGCACGCTGCGGGTACTGCTGCCGGTCAGCTTCGTCTTCGCGATCGTGCTGGTCGCCGGCGGCGCGATCCAGAACCTGCACGGCAACCGGACGTTCGCCACCGTCGTCGGCGGCCAGCAGACGATCACAGGCGGGCCGGTCGCGAGCCAGGAGGCCATCAAGGAGCTCGGCACGAACGGCGGCGGGTTCTACAACGCGAACTCGGCCCACCCCTTCGAGAACCCGACCTCGTGGACGAACTGGATCGAGATCTTCCTGATTCTGGTAATCCCGTTCAGCCTGCCCCGGATGTTCGGGAAGATGGTCGGCAACGTCCGCCAGGGCCTGGCGATCGTCGCGGTCATGGCGGTGCTGGCCATCGGCAGCCTCGCGATCAACGCGGGATTCCAGATGGCCCACCACGGCACCGTCCCGCAGGCCGTCGGCGCGTCCACCGAGGGTCTGGAGAGCAGATTCGGGGTGCCGCAGTCGGCGACGTTCGCCTCGGCGACGACCCTGACGTCGACGGGCGCGGTCGACTCCTTCCACGACTCGTACACCAGCATTTCCGGCGCGACACTCATCCTGAACATGGCGCTCGGGGAGGTCGCGCCCGGCGGCGTCGGCTCCGGCCTCTACGGAATGCTCATGCTCGCCGTGGTCGCGGTGTTCATCGCGGGGCTGATGATCGGCCGAACACCGGAGTATCTCCAGAAGAAGATCGGTGCGCGAGAAATCAAGTTCGCCGCTCTCTACCTGCTGGCGACGCCCACGGTCGTGCTGATCGGCACCGCGGTGGCGATGGCGCTGCCCGGCGAGCGCGCGTCGATGCTCAACTCCGGGCCGCATGGCCTCTCCGAGGTGCTGTACGCCTTCACCTCCGCCGGCAACAACAACGGCTCGGCGTTCGCCGGCATCTCGGTGAACACCACCTGGTACAACACGGCGCTCGGCCTCGCGATGCTGTTCGGCCGGTTCCTGCCGATCGTGCTGGTACTGGGGCTGGCCGGCTCGCTGGCCGCGCAGCGCCCGGTGCCGGTCTCGGCGGGGACGCTGCCCACGCACCGTCCGCAGTTCGTCGGGATGCTCGCCGGTGTCGCGCTGATCCTCGTCGCGCTCACCTACTTCCCGGCGCTCGCGCTCGGCCCGCTCGCCGAAGGAATCCACCAGTGAGCCAGACCTCCCAGATCGACTCCCGGACCTCCCAGATCACGACCTCCCAGATCGGCTTCGCCGATCCGGCAGGAACCCCGTCCGCAAGCTCCGTCGATCCGGCAGGAACCCCGGATCCGGCAGGAACCCCGGGCGGTGCCGGGTCCAGGCCCGATGGGACCACGTCGACTCCTCAGACGACCGCGATGGAAAAGGCCATGAAGACAGGTGACACGCCCGCCAGCGGCGGTGGCGGCGTACGCGGCGCGACCGGCCCGCACGGGGTGGACGGCTCGCACAGGCCGGCACGACGGGCCGGCGGGATGTTTGACCCGGCGCAGCTGATCCGCTCGCTGCCGGAGGCGGCCAGCAAGCTGGACCCGCGGACGCTGTGGCGCAACCCGGTGATGTTCGTCGTCGAGGTCGGCGCCGTGTTCTCGACGGTGCTGGCGATCGCCGACTCGACGGTGTTCGCCTGGCTCACCGTCGCCTGGCTCTGGCTGACCGTGCTGTTCGCGAACCTCGCCGAGGCCGTCGCCGAGGGCCGCGGCCGGGCGCAGGCCGACACCCTGCGCCGCACCCGGACCGACACGGTGGCCCACCGGCTGGCCGGCTGGCGCGTGGGCGCCCCGGTAGACCCGGGCCAGGCCGAGCGGGTGCCCGCGCCCGATCTGCTGCTCGGCGACCACGTCGTCGTCGTGGCCGGCGAGGTCATCCCCGGCGACGGGGACGTCGTCGCCGGCGTCGCGAGCGTGGACGAGTCGGCGATCACCGGCGAGTCGGCGCCCGTCATCCGCGAGTCCGGCGGCGACCGGTCGTCGGTCACCGGCGGCACGAAGGTCCTCTCCGACCAGATCGTCGTGCGGATCACCCAGAAGCCAGGCCAGAGCTTCATCGACCGGATGATTCGGCTCGTCGAGGGCGCCAGCCGGCAGAAGACGCCGAACGAGATCGCGCTGAACATCCTGCTGGCGAGCCTGACCATCGTGTTCCTACTGGCGGTGGCCACGCTGCAGCCGCTGGCGATCTTCTCCCGCGCCCAGCATCCGGGCGTCGGCGACACGGGCGCGCTGGACGCCCACGGCGTCACCGGGATCGTGCTGGTCGCGCTGGTGGTCTGCCTGATCCCGACGACAATCGGCGCGCTGCTCTCGGCGATCGGCATCGCCGGCATGGACCGGCTGGTACAGCGCAACGTGCTGGCCATGTCCGGCCGGGCCGTCGAGGCCGCCGGCGACGTCAACACCCTCCTGTTGGACAAGACCGGCACGATCACCCTCGGAAACCGGCAGGCGTCGGAGTTCCTCCCGTTCGGAGGGATCACGCCCGACCTGCTGGCGGATGCGGCGCAGTTGTCGTCACTGGCCGACGAGACGCCCGAAGGCCGCTCCATCGTCGTCCTGGCCAAGGAACGGCACGGACTGCGCGAGCGCAGCCCCGGCGAGCTCGGACACGCCCGGTTCGTCCCCTTCACCGCGCAGACCCGGATGTCCGGCGTCGATCTGACCGACAGCACCGGCGACGGCGCCAGTGACGGTGCCGGTGCCGGTGACCACGGCGGTCACGGCAGCGGTGACGGTCCCGTCACCGGTGACGGGGCGGACGGGGTGTACGTGCGCCGATCGATCCGCAAGGGCGCCGCCGCGGCCGTGCTGCACTGGGTGCACGAGGAGGGCGGCACGGTCCCGGGTGGTGTCCGGGAGGCCGTCGACGAGATCTCGGCGACCGGGGGCACGCCGCTGGTGGTCGCCGAACGGGTCGCACCGGCGCCAGGCGTCGCCGGCGAGCCGCGGACCCGCGTCCTCGGCATCATCCAGCTGAAGGACATCGTCAAGCAGGGAATGCGCGAGCGATTCGACGAGCTGCGGGCCATGGGCATCCGGACCGTGATGATCACGGGTGACAACCCGCTGACCGCGAGGGCCATCGCAAACGAGGCCGGCGTCGACGACTTTCTCGCCGAGGCCACGCCCGAGGACAAGATGGCCCTGATCAAGCGGGAGCAGGCGGGCGGCAAGCTGGTCGCGATGACCGGCGACGGCACGAACGACGCCCCGGCGCTCGCCCAGGCCGACGTCGGCGTCGCCATGAACACCGGCACCTCCGCCGCCAAGGAGGCCGGGAACATGGTCGACCTCGACTCGAACCCGACGAAGCTCATCGAGATCGTCGAGATCGGCAAGCAGCTGCTCATCACCCGCGGCGCCCTGACCACCTTCTCGATCGCCAACGACGTCGCCAAGTACTTCGCGATCATCCCCGCGATGTTCGCCGCGATCTACCCGGGCCTCGACAAGCTCAACATCATGCGGCTGGCGAGCCCGGAGTCCGCGATCCTGTCCGCCGTCATCTTCAACGCGCTGATCATCATCGCGCTGGTCCCGCTCGCCCTGCGCGGCGTGCGCTACCGGCCAGCCAGCGCGTCGTCGATGCTGCGCCGCAACCTGCTCGTCTACGGAGTCGGCGGCCTCGCCGCCCCCTTCCTCGGCATCAAGATCGTCGACCTGATCATCCAGTTCATCCCGGGGATTTGACATGGTCATCCGGCTTCCGAGCTGGGCCCGCCAGCACCTCGCCGCGCTGCGCGCCCTGCTCGTACTCACCGTCATCTGTGGACTCGCCTACCCGTTCGCGCTCCTCGCCGTGGCCCAGATTCCCGGGCTGCACGGCAGGGCCGAAGGCTCGCTCATCAAGGCGGCGGACGGCACCGTCGTCGGCTCGCGGCTCATCGGCCAGCTGACCACCGACGCCGACGGCAACCCGCTGCCCGGCTACTTCCAGCCGCGGCCGTCCGCCGCCGGCGACGGCTACGACCCGACGTCGACCAGCGCGTCGAACCTCGGCCCCGAGGACATCGTCGACACCCCGGACGACCCGGCGACCGCGGACGACGAGAGCCGCCAGAGCCTGCTCACCCAGGTCTGCGCGCGCAGCAAGGCGGTCGGCGAGGCGGACGGGGTCGACGGCTCGCGGCCGTACTGCGCGCCGTCCGGCGTCGGCGCGGTACTCGCCGTGTTCTACGCCGAGCAGGGCTATCAGGGCGCGGTCACCCGGGTCGTCAGTGTCAACGAGGTCTGCCCGGCCACGCCGTTCCAGGCCACCTACGACGGCGTCGCGGTGAGCTGCCGCGAACCGGGCAAGGACATCGCGGCCGGCAAGATCGTGCCCATCCGGGGCGACGCCCCGGCGACGCCCGCCGTACCGGCCGACGCCGTCACCGCCAGTGGCAGCGGCCTCGACCCGGGCATCTCGCCGGCCTACGCCCGCCTCCAGGTCGCGCGGGTCGCCCACGACCGCGGCCTCGACCCGGCCGTCGTCGCGAAACTGGTCGACGAGCACACCACCGGCCGTGCCCTGGGGTTCATGGGTGAGCCGACAGTCAACGTCGTCGAGCTGAACTCCGCCCTCGACCGCGTCAGCAAGCCCTCCGCCCCCGCGGCCGGCTGACCAGGGACGGGTAGAGCCTGGGCCGCCCCCACGATGGCGACCCAGGTCCTGGCCTGCCCAATTTGTCCCATATGGGCACGCCTGGACCGAGATCATGGGCATCTCGGCGCGCACGGACGAATAGATGATCGTCGCGAGGGTATGCGGGCCGGCGTGGCAGTTCCCACGGGTGCCGCCCCCGGCGCGGCGCGCGGCGGCGAGGCGGCCGTCGGGTGAGCGTAGAGGCCGTGCATCCGGCTCGGGGGTGTCGGGGGTGTCAAGAAACCGTCAACAAGGATCTTCGGAGGCACCTGCCGACCCCACGATGTGGCACGGTCAGGACCACAGCGCCGGACGGGCCGGCCCAGCTCGCCCGGCGGCCGGGGTCGCCGGGCGATGACGTGCGACGGAGGTACCGGTGACGGCGCGGCCGAGGGTTCCTGGAAGCGCGCCAGACAAGGTGGGCACACCTCCCCCGGGGACCGCGGGCGGCCATGCGGACGGAGGGCCGGCACCGGACGGCGCGCCTACGCCCGCGCCTTCGCCCGCGCCCGCGAACGGGCAGGTAGAGGCAGGCGCACGTCCCGAGGCCGCGCAGGCGGCCGAACGCACGAATGCGACGCACTCCGGCTCTTCCTCGGAGGTAGCCGGGCCATCGGACGCCTCCACGCAGACCGAGTCCGCACCCCTTGAGCCACCCCTTGAGCCGCGGGCCCAGGCTGGGTCCGCCGCGATGGTGCCGCCCGAGGGATGGGACTCGTGGCGGCCGCCCGGACGGGCGCGGGCGGGCCAGCCGCCGACCCGGGCCGCCCGCTACCGGCAGGACCTGCGGAACTGGCTGTTGCAGGGGCTGGCGGACCAGTCGAAGCAGCATGCGGGCCCGCACACCCAGCCGGCCGAGGAACACCGGCGGCACCGGTGGTGGCGGGTCATGTGCCTGACCGGCGTCGACTACTTCTCCACGCTCGGCTACCAGCCGGGCATCGCGGTGCTCGCCGCCGGCGCGGTCAGCCCGATCGCGACGCTGGTGCTCGTGCTGCTCACCCTGTTCGGGGCGTTGCCGGTGTACCGGCGGGTGGCGCACGAAAGCCCGCACGGCGAGGGCTCGATCGCCATGTTGGAGCGCTTCCTGCCGTGGTGGGCCGGCAAGCTGCTGGTGCTGGCGCTGCTCGGCTTCGCCGCCACCGACTTCATCATCACGATGACCCTGTCGGCGGCGGACGCGACCGCCCACATCGTCGAGAACCCGTACACCCCGAGCGTCCTGCACGGGGAGTCGATGATCATCACGCTGGTGCTGCTCGCCTTGCTGGGAGCGGTGTTCCTGCGCGGCTTCACCGAGGCGGTGGGGATCGCGGTCATCCTCGTCGTGATCTACCTGTCATTGAACGCCGTGGTCGTGGCCGTGTCCCTCGCCAAGGTCGTGGGCGAGCCGCACGTCATCAGCGACTGGCACCAGCTGCTCGTCAACGAACATCCCAACCCGTTCCTGCTCGTCGGGTTCGCGCTGATCGTGTTTCCCAAGCTGGCGTTGGGCCTGTCCGGCTTCGAGACCGGCGTCGCCGTGATGCCGCTGATCAAGGGTGATCCCGAGGACACCGAGGCGCACCCGCGCGGCCGCATCCGGGACGCCCGCCGGCTGCTCACCACCGCCGCCGTGATCATGAGCGTGTTCCTGCTGAGCACCAGCCTGGTGACGGTGTGGCTGATCCCGGAGAAGGACTTCGACACCGGTGGGCCGGCCAACGGCCGCGCGCTCGCCTACCTGGCCCACGACCTGCTCGGCGGCGCGTTCGGCACCGTCTACGACGTCAGCACCATCTCGATCCTCTGGTTCGCCGGCGCGTCCGCGATGGCCGGCCTGCTCAACCTGGTCCCGCGCTACCTGCCCCGGTACGGCATGGCCCCGCGCTGGACCCGGGCCGTCCGCCCGCTGGTGCTGATATTCGTCGGGATCGGTTTTCTCGTCACCTGGGTGTTCGACGCGAGCGTCGACAAGCAGGGCGGGGCGTACGCGACCGGCGTGCTGGTGCTCATCACGTCGGCCTCGCTCGCCGTCACGCTGTCGTGCATGCGGCGCGACGCGGATGGGCGGCGCTCGACCCGACGGATGGTCACCTTCGGGATGATCACGGCGGTCTTCATCTACACGACGATCGCGAACGTCTTCGAACGGCCAGACGGTCTGATCATCGCGTCGATCTTCATCATCACGATCCTGCTCGTCTCGTTCGCCTCCCGTTCGGTGCGCGCGTTCGAGCTGCGGGTGACCGACATCCGAATGGACGACATCGCCCGCCGCTTCGTGGCCGAGGCCTGCTGCCTCGGCCACGACGGCGAGCCGGGCGGGCACCTGCGGCTGGTCGCGAACGAGCCCGACTCCGGGGACGAGGCCGAGTACCGCGACAAGGAGGCTCAGGTCCGCCGGGACGCCCACGTGCCGGCCGGCGACCCGCTGCTGTACGTCGAGGTCTCGATCACGGACGCGTCCGAGTTCGAGGGCGCGCTGTCGGTCATGGGCGTCGACCGGCACGGCTACCGGGTGCTGCGGCTGACCAGCGCGTCGGTCCCGAACGCCATCGCCGCGCTGATGCTTTACCTGCGCGACCTGACGGGCGCGCGCCCGCACATCTACTTCGAGTGGACGGAGGGGAACCCGTTCACGAACCTGCTGCGCTTCCTGTTCTTCGGCGTCGGCGAGGTCGCCCCGATCACTCGTGAGGTGCTGCGCGAGGCCGAGCCGGACCGTTCGCGCCGCCCCGCCGTCCACGTCGGTTGACACCCGCCCATGGACGGTTCAAGCCCCCGCCAACGGCGATGAAGTCCACCGGACGCCGAGGCGCCACCCATCTCCATGACCTACTACCTCCGCCCCCACGACCCATCGCCCACCACACCGAGACAGCCAGACATGCCTGAACAACCAGGCAGAGACGAGCAGTTGATGACGACGGGCGCCGCCGACGGTCCGCGCCGGGGAAGGCTACGTATCTACCTGGGCGCGGCGCCCGGGGTCGGCAAGACCTACGCGATGCTCTCCGAGGGGCACCGGCGGGCCGGGCGCGGGACCGACACCGTGATCGGCCTGGTGGAGGCACACGGCCGCCCGCTCACCGCCGACATGTCCGAGGGCTTCGAGACCGTCCCCCGGCGGGTCCTGCGGCACCGGGGCAGCGAGTTCACGGAGATGGACGTCGACGCGGTGGTCGCCCGCCGGCCGGCACTCGCGCTCGTCGACGAGTACGCGCACACCAACGTTCCCGGCGCCCGCAACACCAAGCGCTGGCAGGACGTCGAGGAGCTGCTCGCCGCCGGCATCGACGTCGTCACCACGCTCAACATCCAGCACCTGGAGTCACTGAACGACGTCGTCACGAAGATCACCGGGGTGCCGCAGCGAGAGACGGTCCCCGACGCCGTCGCCCGGGCCGCCGACCAGGTCGAGCTGGTCGACATGGCCCCCGAGGCACTGCGCCGCCGGATGGCGCACGGCAACGTCTACGCCGCCGACAAGGTCGACGCCGCGCTGTCGAACTACTTCCGGGTCGGGAACCTCACCGCGCTGCGCGAGCTCGCCCTGCTCTGGGTCGCCGGCCAGGTCGAGGAACAGCTCGACAGGTACCGCGCCGACCATGGCATCACCGCGACCTGGGAGGCCAGGGAGCGGGTCGTCGTCGCACTCACCGGCGGACCCGAGGGCGACACCCTGATCCGGCGCGCGGCCCGCATCGCCGCGCGCTTCCCCGGCGGCGGCGACCTGCTGGCCGTCCACGTCAGCCGCCCGGACGGCCTGGTCAGCGGCGCGGACCCGGCGGCGCTGGCCCGCCAGCGCGACCTGGTCGAAAGCCTCGGCGGCAGCTACCACCAGGTTCTCGGCGACGACGTCCCGGCCGCGCTGCTCGACTTCGCCAGGGCCGAGAACGCCACCCAGCTCGTCCTGGGCGCGAGCCGGCGCGGCCGGCTCGCCCAGGTGCTCAGCCGCGGCGTCGGCGTCACGACGACCGCCCGCTCGGGCTCGATCGACGTCCACCTCGTCACCCACGAACGGTCGAGCGCCGCCAGCGGCCGCGGGCGGCCCACCGGCGAGGAGCCGGCGGGCGGTCGCCGGCCTCACCGGCCCGGCGCGCCCGGCCACGGCCCCGGCCCCGGCCCCGGCCACAGTGGCGACCACAGGGTCGTGTACCGGCGCCAGCTGGCCGGGTTCGCGCTGGCGGCGGCCACGCTCGTGCCGCTCACGGCGGTGGCGGCGGCGACCCGCTCCGCCCTGAACCTGACGTCCGACATACTGCTCTACCTGCTGGTCGTGGTGGCGGTGGCGGTCGTCGGCGGGATCTGGCCGGCGCTGGCCGCGGCGGTCGCCTCGTCGCTGCTGCTGAACTACTACTTCGCTCCGCCGCTGCACCACTGGACGGTCGCCGAGCACAACAACACGTTCGCGCTGGTGGTGTTCGTCGCGGTCGGGGTCGCGGTCAGCCGGGTCGTCGACCTGGCCCGCCGGCGCTCTGGCCAGGCCGCTCGGGCGAGCGCCGAGGCGGAGACCCTGGCCACCCTCGCCGGCACCGTGCTGCGCAGCGAGCACCCATTGCCCGCGATCCTCGAACGGGCGCGTGAGAGCTTCGGGATGACGTCCGTGGCGCTGCTCGAGTCCTACTCACCCGACGAGGACGCCCGGACCGGACCGGCGACGCCGTCGACGACGGCCGGCGCGGCCGCGGAGCCGGCGAAGGCGAGGACGGGACGGGAGCGCTGGCGGGTCGTCGCGTCGGTGGGGCACCGGCCGTGCACGCGGCCGTCGGAGGGCGAGGTCGAGGTGCCGGCCGGTCACCGGTTCACCCTGGCGCTGCGCGGCCGTCCGCTCCCGGCCGCCGACCGGCGGCTGCTCGCCGCGTTCGCCGCCCAGGCGGCGACCGCCACCGAACGCCTCCGGCTCGCCGAGGAGGCGGCGAGCGCCAGGCCGCTCGCGGAGGCCGACCGGGTGCGCTCCGCGCTGCTCACCGCCGTCGGGCATGACCTGCGGGCGCCGCTGGCCGCCGCGAAGGCGGCCGTCACGGGGCTGCGTGCCCAGGATGTGGCCTGGTCGGACGAGGAGCGCGCCGAGCTGGTCGCGACGGCGGACGAGTCGCTCGACCGGCTGACGGCGCTGGTGGAGAACCTGCTGGACATGAGCCGGCTGCAGGCCGGGGTGCTGTCGGTGTTCCCGCGGGCGGTCCATGCCGAGGACGTCGTCGCGCTCGCGCTCGACGGCATCGGCCCGGACGCGACCGGAGTCCGTATCGGCACCGAGCCCGCGGATCATGGTCGTGACGAGATCGGCGACGTCGGCGACGTGTCTGAGGTGCCCGCGATCCGGGCCGACCCGGTGCTGCTGGAACGGGTGGTCGCGAACGTCGTCGCGAACGCGATCCGGTTCTCGCCGGCCGGAACTCCGCCGCTGATCACCACGAGCACGCTCGGCGGGCGGGTGCAGATCCGCGTCGTCGACCGCGGCCCCGGCGTGCCGGAAGCCGACCGGGACGCCATCTTCCAGCCGTTCCAGCGCCTCGGCGACACCGACAACACCACCGGCACCGGCCTCGGCCTCGCGCTCTCCCGGGGCCTGATCGAGGCGATGGACGGCACGCTCACCCCGGAGGACACCCCCGGCGGCGGCCTCACGATGGTCATCGACCTCCCCGCCGACGCGGACGGCGAACCCCGGATCGAACACGGGCCCGGGCCGGATGACGGGCCCGGGCGGGATGACGGGCCCGGGCGGGATGACGGGCCCGGCGCGGCGGCGGGCGGCGGAGACGCCGGGAGCGTCCGATGACGCGGGTGCTGATCGTCGACGACGAACCGCAGATCCTGCGCGCGATGCGGATCAACCTGCGGGCGCGCGGCTACGAGGTGGTCGTCGCCGACACCGGCGCGGGTGCCCTCTCCGCCGCCGCGTCGGCCCTCCCGGACATCGTCATCCTGGACCTCGGCCTGCCGGACATGGACGGCGTCGAGGTCATCCACGGCCTGCGCGGCTGGACCCGGGTGCCGATCGTGGTCCTGTCCGGCCGCGCCGAGAGCCGCGACAAGGTCGGCGCCCTGGACGCCGGCGCCGACGACTACATCACCAAGCCGTTCGGCATCGACGAGCTGCTCGCCCGGCTGCGCGCGGTCGGCCGCCGCGGCGGCGAGCAGGGGGCGAGCCCGATCGTCCGCTTCGGCCACATCACCGTCGACCTCGCCGCCCACCGCGTCACCCGCGCCTGGCCTTCCGCCGACGGCACGGGCGGCACGGGCGGCGCGGGCGGCGCGAACGGCACGGGCCATGCGGACGACGACGCGGACGGCCCTGACGGCACCGCCGGGCGCGTCTCGCCCGACGGCGGTGCCGGTGGTGACGTGGGCGACGGTGCCGCCGGCGAGGAGCGGGCCGACGAGATCCACCTGACGAAGACCGAATGGGGTCTGCTCAGGGTGCTGGTCAGCCATCCGGGCAAGCTCGTCACCCAGCGCCAGCTGCTCACCGAGGTCTGGGGCGCGAGGTACGAGACCGAGACCCACTACCTGCGCACCTACCTCAACCGCCTGCGCCAGAAGCTCGAGGACGACCCGGCCCGCCCCCGCCACCTGCTCACCGAACCCGGCATGGGCTACCGCTTCCAGCCTTGAGCCGGGCGGGGGATCAGCGGCGGGTGGCGCAGAGGGTGGCCATGAGGTTCTTGTCGCGGTCGACGCACGGGGTGAAGCCCTCGCCGCGGAGCAGGTTCTTGGCCGTGTCGGTGCTGACGTACTCCAGGAGGGCCGACAGCAGGCTGTCGCCAGGCGGGGTGCCGTACGTGTAGAGGTAATCGCCATCAGCCGCCTCCGGTGTGTTCAGGAAATGGCCCGCACGAACGCACTCCTCGACGGCCGACGAGCCCAGGTCACCCGCTGTGACCTCAACCACGGCGACCCAACGACCGGAACACGCCGCGACAGGCGATTGCTCGACCAGAGGGAAGTCCGGCCAGGCATTACGCGGCGCATCTGATCTGCGCCGCTCGCGGCGGGCCACAAGCGGGACAAGTGACCACCAAAAGCCGCTCCGCGACAATGATTCGCGCGGCAACCAGCTCTTGTTCCCCGAATTTCGCGTCAATTACTGTGACGCTGGTCACAATTAGCTACCAGTAAGCGCACTGCCACAAGGTATTGCACGCTGCGTGACAGACCTGCCGGACATCTGCCCAGTTCACCAGCTTGTGACTACAGCGGGTAGCTAGTTACGGTTGCTCCGCTCGCTGCAAGCACCGGTCCGGACGCCGAGTTCTGCCCCCGGCCCAGTGCCCCCTCCGAGAGATCGCCAGGGCAGAAATGGGGGAACCACGTTCCTCCGGGCTGGCGCCACGTGGCGCCAGCCCTCGGGGTTAAGTCGGCCATTCAAGGCGCTTGTTCAACGCGCCCGAAAATGACCGGCCGGGCTTCCCGGCCCGAACCCGACAGCTAACCTCACAGGCGTGCGGGAAAGATATCTCGAACAATGCGCAAGGGTCGTCATCGTAAGAAGAATGTTGTCCGCCGCCGCGGCTCCGCTGTTGTCGCCGCCGGTGTCATGACGGCCACCGCCGGCGCCGCCGTCTTCGCCGGCGCCTCTCCGGCCAGCGCCGCCTCCACCATCGTCTCGGATTCTCAGATCGCCGCCTACGCGCATTCCGCGGGCCTCGACAGCTGCCGCGTCGGCCTCGCCACCTGGGTCGCGATCGCACTCGCCGAGTCCAGCGGCAACCGCTACGCGCACGCCACCGTCGGCGAGGACTCGCGCGGCCTGTGGCAGATCAACATGCGGGCGCACGCCGGCTGGGTCGGCAGCCGCGACCTCTACGACCCGGCGACCAACGCATGGGCCGCCACCCAGGTCTGCAAGGGCTCCGGCCCCAGCGCCTGGACCACCTACACCAAGGGTGCCTACCGCGCCTACCTGGCGCGCGGCAATGCCGCCGCGAACGCCGTCGGCAGCGGCGCTGTCCTCGCCGCCCCGGTCTCCCTGGCCAAGGCCCCGGCGATCCCGGCGAATGCCTGGTACCTGTCACAGGCGGCGAACCACGCCACCTACCTGGACGCGGTCCGCCAGCTGCAGCAGAAGCTCGCGAGCCTCGGCTACACGGTCGGGGTCGACGGCTACTTCGGCCCGCAGACCAACGGTGTCGTGCGCGCCTACCAGGCCTCCCACGGCCTGCTGGTCGACGGCGTCGTCGGGCCGCAGACCCACAAGGCTCTGTTCGGCTAGTCAAGGCCCCGACCGTCGTCGGACGGTCGGAATCCCGCCGGTGGGTGAGCAATGCGGCCAGCCCGCCGGCACTCACGCCCTCCCGCGCCTCTTCCCCCTCCGGGCGCGGGAGCCCAGGAACCGCCCTGACCTTTCCCTCCTGTCGAGGTCAGGGCGGTTTCGCTGTTCAGCTCCCGTCCGCCCCGACCGACGGTCAGGTCGCCCTGCCTCCGCCGTTTCGCGTCAGGATGACCGTCCCATCCGGGTCACTTCCCGCATGCGACTCATAGTGCAGGCTCAACCGACCCGACCCCTGGAGCATCAGGGTGATGTCCTCGTCGGTGCAGACCTCGTCGCCCGGCTGCGCCGCCTCGTGAACGCGGACTGACGAGTCGTCGCCGACCTCGAGCAGCGTCACCGTCTCGGTGCAGGCGCCCGCGTACGTCGTCGCGCCGACGATGTCGCCGACCTTGCCGTCCTTGAGGTCCAGGGACATCTCGGCGCCGCCGACCGTGCCGTACCAGGTTCCGACGAAGGCGCTCGGCACCGTGGTCTCGCCCGAGCCACCGTCATGGCCGACCAGTCTCAGCACGCCGAGGACAACGCCGGCGACAACGACCAGCCCACCGACGACCAGCACGGGCAGCAGCCAGGGCCGCCTAGGGGACGGCGACGGCTGGCGGCCGGCCGACTGGTACCAGGGGTTCTGGCCAGCCGGCGGGACCTGCCCTTCCGGCGGAGCCCACTGGTATCCGGTCGCCGGCTGGTACTGCGGCGCGTACGGCTGCTGGTTCTGCTGCTCGTACGGAGGCTGGTATGGCGGCTGGTACTGCTGCTGATACGGCTGGTTCTGGCCCGCCTGCGGGTAGCCCTGGTACCAGCCCGTCGGCTGATATTGGCCCGAGTACTCCCCGGAGGGCTCCCCTGTACCCATGCGGCCCAGTCTGCCCCGGCTGCCGCCGGACGGTTCGACCGGATCGCGGAATTGTCCCCGGTATGGCCGCGCATTGGGACCACGGGCCCGCGCCGGGAACCTCGCCTAGATGGGCAGGGTGATGTGCCGGCTGGCGACATGGGCAAGCAGGGCGGCGAGGGCAGTGGCGGCGAGCGCGGCGAGCAGGCCGAGCGTGAGGGGAGGCTGCGGCAGACTGTCCAGGCCCAGCCGGCCTGCCAGCGGCGGCCCTGTGACGCCGCGCCTCAGCACCAGCTCCGCCACGGCCGCCGGAAGCAGGGCCGGCACGACCAGGGGCACGAACGCCTCCCGGCCAAGGACCCCCCGAGCGACGCCGATCAGCCATCCGGAGGCGAAGTAGCAGGCGAACAGCGCCGCGTAGGCGGCGCCCACCCGGACCAGCCCGCCGCCGCCGGACAGCCGCCGGCCGCCGGACAGCTCGTGGCGCCAGCCGAGCGTGTGGAAGGCGAGCCCCTCCAAGCCATACCCGAGAGCGATGAACAAGCCACCGGCCACCGCGATGACGACCAGCGTCACGGTGGCCGCCGAGGCGACCCGGGCGCGGGTGACACCGTTGCCGACCAGCATCGGCGCGAACGTCGACGTCATCGACAGTCCCGCGGCGAGCGGCACGAACCGCTGCCAGCCGGAGAACCCGTGCTGCCAGAGACTGTGGTCGGTCGAGCCCGCCCCGGCCACGATCCCGAGCACGATCCCGAACACGGCGGCGATCGCCAGCCACAGCAGGCCGACCCAGATCATGGTTCCGGCCGTCGTGATGGCGGCGGCGTTCGGCAGCGACGGCCGTCCGTTCCCCGCCGGGGCCGGGGACGGGGACGCGGTCGTGGTCACCGCGGTCGCCAGGTCGTCGGCGTGCTGGTCGGGGTCGGTCATGACATGCGCTCCCGCTGGTCGCCGGACTGGGGTCGGTCATTGGTCAGATAGGTGACGAGCGCGCGCAGCCCCACCGGGCCGACGCTGATCCCGGCCCGTTCCGCCGTGGTGAGCCCTTCGGGCGGCATCGGGCCGGTGAGCACGACCGAGCGGAGCCGGCCCAGGTGGCGATCGGCCACAACGGCCGTGGCATCACCGACCACGGCGCGCAGGAAATCGGCGACGGTGCCGGCCTCGCCGGTGAGCTCACGGCCGAGCGCGCGCAGCTCGGCGGGCCGCCCGGCCGCCAGCACCCGCCCGCGGCCGAGGAGGACGACATCGTCGAGCAGCCCGCCGCCGCCGTTACCCGTGCCGCCGCTGTCCTCGCGGCCGCCGTCCCCACCGGGGCTGTCGCCGCCGTGACTGTCCGTGCTGTGGCTATCCATACCGCCGCGGCCGTCCATGCCGCCGCCGTCATCGCTATCGCTATCGCCATCGCCATCGCCTTCGCCGACGGTGGCACCAGCCAGGATGATCGTGCGTGGGTGTGCGGCCTGGTCGGCGCGCAGCTCCTGATGGAACGCGGACAGGTAGTCGGGCTCCAGGTCCAGGTGCGCCTCGTCGACCATCGTCAGCGGCGCCCGGCTCGCCAGGCCGATCGTCACCGCGAGCGCCGCCCGCCGGCCGCGGGCCAGGGTGCCGACCTTCGCGCCGACGGCGACCTCGAACCGGTCGAGCAGCCTGTTCGCGAAGGCCTGGTCCCAGCGGGGACGCAGCAGGGCGACGATCTCGAGAACCTCGCGGACCGTCGTCGACTCGTCGACCCCGATCCCGCCCCGGCCGTCGACCAGACAGATCCCGCTCATCAGCCGCGCGTTCTCGTAGGGATCCTCACCGTCGACGCGCACCGTGCCGCCAGACGGGCGACGGTAGGCGGCCAGGCACGCGAGCAAGGTCGACTTCCCGGCTCCCTCACGGCCGAACAGCCCACAGACGCGGCCCGGCTCCACGGAGAACGAGACGTCGTCCAGCGTCGGTGGCGCCGTGCCACCGCCCCGATGACGGACCGCGAGCCGCTCAACGTCAACTCGATAGCTCATGCCACCAAGCTGTTCCAGCCGCCCGGTCACCGCCTACGGCCGCAGGGCTATGGCGCGGGCGACCTCGGTCGATTCCGCTGGCCGCCGCCACACGGCCCGGTCGGGCCGGGCCGGCGGGTACGGGCGGTGGCGTCTGTCTGGTGCCGCTTCGGCGAACGTTCGCCCCGTCGCCTGCGCCAGCAGGTCGAAGATCCGTCAGACGCTACGCGTCACCCTTGGCGCGCAACGTCTGACGGATCTCCAGAACTCGCGCCGTGGAGGACCGACGTTGCTTGCCACGGCCTGGCGGGTGGAGCGAGGCTACCCGGCCTCGAGGTCGGCGTCGTGGACGAGCAGGGCGATCTGCACGCGGTTGTCGAGACCGAGGCGGGTGAACAGCTTCGAGACGTAGGACTTGACGGTCGCGACGCTCATGTACAGCTCGGCGGCGATCTGGGCGTTGGACAGCCCGCGCCCGACGGCGAGCGCCACCTCGTGTTCCCGCTCGCTGAGCAGGTCGAGCGATGCGCGGGCGCGCTGGGCAGCCGCCGACCCCCGCCCCGAAACGGGGGCCGTCGCCCGTGCGGAAGCCGACGGCGACGTTTCGCCGCGCGGTGGGAAGGCCGTGGCGGCGTGCGCCATGAGGCGGCGGAGCACCGCCGGCGAAAGGATCGGGTCGCCGGCGGCGACCCGCTGGACAGCGCGGACGATCTCCGCCGGCGGGGTGTCCTTGAGCAGGAAGCCACTCGCTCCGGCCCGCAGCGCGCGCAGCGCATGCTCGTCCGTGTCGAAGGTGGTCAGGACGATGACCTCGGGCGGGTCGGCCCTGGCACGCAGCGCCTCGGTCGCCGCAAAGCCGTCGACCCGTGGCATCCGGATGTCCATGAGCACCACGTCCGGGCCGTGCGCGTCGACCGCGGCCCCCACCTCGTCACCGTCGCCCGCCTCGCCGACGACCAGCACGCCGTCCGCGCCGCCGAACACCATGGCGAGCGCCGTCCGGACCAGCGGGTCGTCGTCGACGACCAGCACCCGTACCGGCGCGGCCTGGTCGAGCCTGTCGGTCGTGCCGGGCACGGCTGGCCGCTGAGGACCTGTCACCCGTCACTCCCGCCAAGCCCGCGCACGGCACCGGCACCGGCACCGGCACTGTGACCGTCGCCGTGACCGTCACCAGAACCGCTGCCAGCGCCCTCGCCGACGACGTCACTTCCACCGTCACCGGCGTTGGCATTGACGCCGCCGATGTCGCCGTCCTCAATGGGCACCCAGGACAGCCAGGCACACAGGCGGAACTCACCGTCCGAGGTCACCTCGTGCCGGAGCGTCCCGCCGGCCTGTGCTGCCCGCTCAGCCAACCCGACCAGCCCTGTCCCTCCGACCAGCCCTGTCCCTCCGACTGGCCCCGCCCCTTCGACTGGCCCTGCCCCTCCGACCAGCCCGGGCCGGGCAGCCGTCTCGGTGCCTGTGGAGCGGTCCGTTGGGTTACGAGCCTCGATGCGCAGCCCGCTGGCGGCCGAGCCGTCGACCAGCACCGTGACCGGCTGCCCAGGCGCGTGCTTACGGGCATTGGTCAGCGCTTCCTGCACGATCCGGTATCCGCCGCGGCCAGCGACCGGCCACACCGTGTGCGGCTCGGTCAGATAGTAGGAGGCCAGGACGGTGGTACCCGCGCGGCGGGACTCGTCGACGAGGCCCGCCAGGTCCGAGAGACCAGGGGCGGCCGGAACCGCTGGAACCGGCGCGTGATCCCCAGTACGTCCAGCACCCTCGCCGTCGTCCGCCCGCTCGTCCTGGCGCGCCAGGAGTACGGGCCCGGCGTCGCCCTGGCGCGGCAGCGGCTCGGGCTTGAGCCCGGGCTCGGCGTCGTCCCGCCGGAGCAGGCCGATCACCTGGCGCAGCTCGACGAGGGCCTGCCGGGCGCTGGCCCGGACCACGCCGGCGGCCTGGGCGACCTGCTCGGGCGGCGCGTTCGGCCGGAACTCGAGCGCGCCCGCGTGCAGGCTCAGCAACGACAGCCGGTGGCCGAGCACGTCGTGCATCTCGCGGGCGATCCGGAGCCGCTCCAGCCGGCGGGCGTCGGCTATCCGATGGTGCTGCTCGGCCTCGGCGAGCGCCGCCCGCTCCCGCCAGGAGACCACCAGCTGCCGCCGGGCGCGCACGAACATCCCCCACCCGGTCACCCCGGCCGTCACCCCGAACCCGAGCAGCACCTCGCCCGCGTACGGCAGCTGGGGGTCGGGCCAGACCAGCGGATAGACGAAGCTGGGCAGCCAGAAGACGCCGGCCACCGCGGCGGTCACCGACGGCCGTCGGTGCACGGCGACGCTGAACATCAGGACCAGAGCGCCAATGGACGACGACGCGGAGAACGTCCCGAAGACGGTGGCCGCGAGCGTGAGCGGCACCGGCCAGCGCCGCCGCCACCACAGCGCCCCGCAGGTCACCAGCCCCGCCGCCAGGTCGGCGGCGCGCAGCCCCCGCGGCACGTTGGGCACCTGCTCGATAAGCGGCGCCCACACCGCGAGCCCGCCCCAGACAGCGACCACGAAAAGGACCACATCCACGGCCCAGTCCCGCGCGGACCGGGGTGCCGGCCGGCCGTCACCCCGCGTAGCGGTGATCTCCTGGGTGAGCAGGGCCGGCAGCAGCCAGCGGTACTCCACTCGGCGCACCCCGACGCGCCCGCCGGTGCCCACCGCGCCCATGTGCGGCAGCGTACGGGGTCGTCACATCGTCCGGAACCACCCGAAGGGTGCTACCAAAGTCGACGCCCGGCCGTCGACGCCCGGCCGTCGGCGCTCGGCCGCCAACACTGGTCGTCGACATTCGTCAGGCGACATTCGGGCCCGCCTTGGCGGGAGGTCATCAGAGCTGGTCGACGGCGGTGACGGTGAGCGCGGCGGCACCGAGCTCGTCGGAGGCGGCGAGGTCGACCTCCGCGCTGATGCCCCAGTCATGGTCGCCGGCCGGGTCGTCGAAGATCTGGCGCAGCAGCCATTTCCCGCGCTCGGTGGCCGTGTCGACGATGAGCATCTTCGGGCCGCGGGCATCGGCGCCGGTGCCGATCTCGCGGTGCTCCTCGAAATACGGCTCGAGCGCGTCCTCCCAGGCCCCGGCGTTCCAGCCGGATTCGGCGTCCAGCTCGCCGAGGTCGTAGTAACGGCGCAGCGCCGCCAGCTCCACCCGGCGGAACAGCGCGTTGCGGACGAGGACGCGGAAGGCGCGGACGTTCTTCGTGACGGCCGGAGGCTTGTCGGTGAGGCGGTCGCCGTGCTCGATCGCCGCGGCGGCGGCGAGGTCGCCCTGGGTGGGGTTGCGCAGCCGTTCCCACTCGTCGAGCAGGCTCGAGTCGACCTGGCGGACCAGCTCGCCGAGCCATTCGATGAGGTCCGTGAGCTCCTCGGTGCGGGCCGCGTCCGGAACCGTCTGGCGCACCGCCTTGTACGCGTCGGCGAGATAACGCAGCAGCAGGCCTTCGGAGCGGGCCAGACCGTAGAACTGGATGTACTCGGCGAACGTCATCGCCCGCTCGTACATGTCGCGCACGACCGTCTTCGGCGAGAGCTCGTAGTCGTCGACCCACGGGTGGCCGCGCCGGTAGATCTCCAACGCGCCCGTGAGCAGCTCGTCGAGCGGCTTCGGGTAGGTGACCTCCTGCAGGGCCTCCATCCGGTCGTCGTACTCCATGCCCTCGGCCTTCATCGCCGCGACGGCCTCGCCACGCGCCTTGAACTGCTGCGAGGACAGCACCTGGCGCGGGTTGTCGAGCGTCGACTCGATGACGGACAGCGCGTCGAGCGGATAGTCGGGCGCCTCCTTGTCGAGCAGTTCGAGGGCGCCGAGCGCGAACGGCGAGAGCGGCTGGTTGAGCGCGAAGTCGAACTGCAGGTCGACGGTGAGCCGGATCGTGCGGCCCTCCGCGTCCGGCTCGTCGAGCTTCTCGACGACGCCGGCGGCGAGCAGCGCCCGGTAGATCGCGATCGCCCGGCGGATGTGCTTCCGCTGTGTGGCCCGGTCCTCGTCGTTGTCGGTGAGCAGGTGGCGCATCGCGGTGAACGCGTCGCCGGGCCGGGAGATGACGTTCAGCAGCATCGAGTGGGTGACCCGGAAATGCGAGGTCAGCGGCTCCGGCTCGGCGGCGACGAGCCGCTCGTAGGTCGGCTGGCCCCAGCCGGCCTGGCCCTCCGGCGGCTTCCTGCGGACGACCTTGCGGCGCTTCTTCGGGTCGTCGCCGGCCTTCGCCAGCGCCTTCTCGTTCTCGATGACATGCTCGGGCGCCTGCACGACGACGTAGCCGGCGGTGTCGTAGCCGGCCCGGCCGGCCCGGCCGGCGATCTGGTGGAACTCGCGGGCGGTCAGGACCCGGTTCCTCGTCCCGTCGTATTTCGAGAGCGACGTGAACATGACCGAGCGGATCGGGACGTTGATGCCGACACCGAGGGTGTCCGTCCCGCAGATGACCTTCAGTAGGCCGGCCTGGGCGAGGATCTCCACCAGCCGGCGGTACTTCGGCAGCATCCCGGCGTGGTGCACGCCGATCCCGTGGCGAACGAGGCGGGACAGCGTCTTGCCGAACCCGGAGGTGAACCGGAAGCCCCCGATCGCCGCCGCGATCTGCTCCTTCTCGGCCTTCGTCGCGACGTTGATGCTGGTCAGCGCCTGGGCGCGCTCCAGCGCCGCCGCCTGGGTGAAGTGGACGATGTAGACGGGAGCCTGGTGGGTGGAGAGGAGCTCCTCGATCGTCTCCTGCAGCGGCGTGACGACGTACTTGAAGTACAGCGGGACCGGCCGGTGCACGGAACGGACGACGGCGGTCGGGCGATCGGTGCGCCGGGTCAGGTCCTCGTCGAACCGGGTGACGTCGCCCAGCGTCGCCGACATGAGGATGAACTGCGCCCGCGACAGCTCGATCAACGGAACCTGCCAGGCCCAGCCGCGGTCCGGGTCGGCGTAGAAGTGGAACTCGTCCATCACGACCTGGCCGACGTCCGCCGCCGAGCCCTCCCGCAACGCCAGGTTCGCCAGGATCTCCGCCGTGCAGCAGATGATCGGCGCCTTCTCGTTGACGCCCGCGTCACCGGTGATCATGCCGACGTTCTCGGCGCCGAAGATCTCGATCAGCGCGAAGAACTTCTCGGAGACCAGCGCCTTGATGGGCGCGGTATAGAAGGAGCGCCGCCCCGTCGCGAGCGCCGCGAAGTGCGCCCCCGCCGCCACCATGCTCTTCCCCGAGCCCGTCGGGGTGGACAGGATGACGTGCGCGCCGGAGACGATCTCGATCAGCGCCTCCTGCTGGTGCGGGTAGAGGCTCAGGCCCTGTTCCCCGGCCCATTCCTCGAAGGTCGCGTAGATCGCGTCCTCACCGAGCGGGTCCGCGCGGGCAGCGGCCAGGCCGCCCGGCGGCAGGGCATCAACGAGATCGGTCGTCGCAAGCGTCATGGTGCTTCCGATCGTGCCTGACATTCCGGCCCGCTGGCCGGCTACCCGATGATCCTCCTACCCCGACGATCCTCCGCCACCCCAGTCGCCGCCGGCCAGCGAGGGTCCGCGGCCAGCCGGTAGGGCCGCTCGCCGGTACCGATCGTTCGCCAGGCGTTCCCGAGGGCGGACGCCGGCCGGGCGAGAATCGAGCCGTGCGTGCCCGTTTGAGCCGTCCGCGTCCATCGCCACCGCTGTCACCGTGGCCGCTGTCACGACGGCCGCTGCCACCGCGGCCACCGCGGCCACCGCGGCCGTCGCGGCCGCCGCGGTGGCCGTCGTCGCCACGGCTGCTGTCGATATGTGGGTGACGCTCCTCGCGGTGATCGCTGGAGCTGTCGCGCTCGTGGGCCTGGTGATCGGCGCGGCCGAGCTCCCGCACTGGGCCGCGTCCCGCCGGCATCTCGGACGACGCGCGGGGTGCCAGGCGCAAGCCGGCGCGACGGCGCCCGAGCCACCGGCCGAGGCCCGGGGAATCAGGGAGACCCTGCTCGTTCTCGGGTATCCGACGGCCCGCGACGGACGGATACACCCCCTGCAGCGATGGCGTACCGAGATCGCGGTCCGGTCGATGAGCAGCGATGGCGACGAGGTCGGCCGCGATGTGGACGTGCCCGTGGGCGCGGTCGACACTCTGCTGGTCTTCAGCGGGGCCGCCACGCGGGGCGCGGCAGCCGCGGAGGCCGAGGTGATGGCCCACTATGCGCGCGAGGTGCTCGGAGTCCCCGCGGAACAGATCGCCTTGGAGACACGGGCGCACACCACCAAGCAGAATCTCGCGTTCGCGATGGCCTACCTGGAATCGGCGACAACCATCAAGATTGTCTCCGACCCGCTGCACGCTGCCCGAGCCCGCCTTTACCTCCGCCAACTCCGCCCCGACCTGGCATCCCGCCTCATTCCCGCCGACGACTACCGTCCTCTGGAAAATCTCCACCTAAAACTCGGCACTGTCGCCTACGAAGTAACCCGCCCCCTCCTCCGCCACGTCATGCCACCGCTGCGCGCCTGGCACCGTCGGCACTTCTCCTGACCCCCTCGACGCCCACGGCGGCGGAGTGGCCGCGAAGACCGGGAGCCGCTCCGCGGCGACGCCCTCTGGAGGGCCTCAACAGGCGGATACCGTCGGCTATGCGCCCACGCCCGAAGATGATCGTCCTGGTGGGAGTTGACGGGTCGGGGAAGTCGACGGCGGCGAAATGGCTGGCCCGGGAGTTGACGGCGTCTGGGACTCCGGCGCGGTACTTCGAGAACGGGGGCGGCCGGCCAGTCATCGATCCCCTGGCCCGGCGGCTCGGCCGCCGGGACGGGCGACATCTGCTCGGGCCGCGCGGCTACCTGGCGGTCGAGGCGCTCATCCGCTGGATCGCGATGTCCCTGGCGGTCACGACGTCCATGCTGGCCCGTCGGGTCGCTGTCATGGATCGCTACGCCTACTGCCAGTACGCCATCATGCGGGCGCGCGGCGACAGCGCGCGCCGCGAAGGTGACGAGGGCGACGAGGCCGGCGGCCGTGCGGAGCGCCTGGTGCGCGCCCTCTACTCCGTGTTCCCTCGCCCCGACGTCACCTTCTATTTGGCGGTCCCGGCGGACGAGGCCGCCCGCCGGGTCGAGGCCCGAGGCCGCGATCTCGAGGACCCGGCCTACCTGGCCGCCTTCGACGCCGCCTACCGCTCCCTTCCCGAATTCCCCACGTTCACCGAGATCGACGCGTCCGTCGGCGTCGACCCGGTCGCCGCCGCGCTCCGAGATCACCTGGCGACCCTCCGATGACCACCAGCCGCGGGGGCAGATCGAGAAGTTCCGCATCCCGCGCGGGATGTCTCAGGGGCCGCAGACGGCGGGGTCGGGCTCGAACATGAGCTGCTCGGGAAGGTGGCGCAGGATGATGCCGTCGGCGTTGACGTCGTAGATGTCGTGCAGGTTGCCGATCTCGCCGGTGGGGAGGAGGACTCGGTCGTCCCGGCGGACGGGGTCGGCCCGTACCCAGCTGTCGAACACCGCCAGGTCGAGGTGGCCGTCCTGGAAGTAGTTCACCAGTCGCCGGTACAGCTTCGGGAACATGATCAGGGTGGACAGGTCGGTGACGCCGCGCGGCCGGACCCGGCTGGTCATGGTCAGATCCTCCTTGGGCCAGAACCCGCCTCCGTCGGCGCGGGCCGTGGTCACCAGCCGGCGCAGCCGTTCGATCAGCGGGAGCGGCATGGTCGAGTAGGGCTCGACGTAGGCGAGGCCGGCGCGGACCTGGCCGGCGTTCACGCTGGCCTCCAGCAGCTCCTCGTTGACGAATACCCGGTCGCCGTTCTGGGCGTCCATGGTCGGCTCCCCGGCGTACACCAGGCCGAGCACCCTCCCGTTGCTCTCGATCCCGTTGGCCAGCACGTATCCGCGGATCGGGTGGTTCTGGGCCGAGCGCACCTTGTTCGGCTGCGTGTCCCAGAACTCCGCCTCGCCGAACCCGAGTTCGTCGAGCATCTGGTCGCGGGCGGCACGCCCGAAGGTCAGATCCTGGTGCGCGCCCGCGAAGTGGGTCTCCAGGGTGTCGATCCCCTCGAAGCGGACGGGGTAGGTGCCCAGGTGGCGGCGGTCCGGCCCGACGTTGCTGAAGCGCTGCAGCGCGCGGACGAGCGCGTCGGTGTCCGGCAGGAAGTTGACCGTGTCGCCGTCCGGCTCGGGCCCGTTCCGGGGCAGATCGGGGTAAAGGATGTAGAAATCACCGGTGATCAGCGTGTAACGCGGACCTGGCATCAGCGGAATCCTTCCAGGAGAACAGGACGAGATCTGAAATCCGCGATCGCGCGAGGCGGCGGAGGGAACGTGTGAGGCGGCGGAGGGAACGACACGAGACGACGCGGGTAAGACTTTCCGTCCTCCAGAAGGCATACAACGATGGCGGGAATGAGCCGGGACAGAACAGGGCCGCCGGCGCCGGAACCACCGTGTCTTCGCTCTAGTTTCGCCGGCCCGTCGAGCGGATGCCAGACCGGCGAGCCGAGTCTCACGACGGAGAAGTTTGACGCGAAGGCGACCTCGGCGCGGATGACCTCTTTGCATTGAAGGCCCCGTTTAGGAAGTATCTGTCCAGATATTTCCAGATACTTTCGGAGATAACTCCGCCGCCCCGGCGGCTCCGCGCCGACGTCAGCGGTAGCCACCGCCTGGCGGTCCGCCCAGGGCGCCGTCCGCCCGCCCGTTGACGGGCCCTCGCCGCTCGGATACCCGTCTGGCCTGCCGCCCGGCGATCCGCCCCTGTTCCGGCCTGGGCTTGGGGCGTCCGTCCGCCTGTCCGTCTGGGGCCTGTGGGTACGGCCGACAGTGACGCTCGGTAGCGATAGTCACCATCCGAGTCGAATCCACTGACTTAGGCGAACCTGTGGTGCCGTGCCCGTATCGGGGTATGCGACAGTCTGTCGGAACTTGGCGAGGCGGTAGCCCCACAACTCCACGAACAGGACCGGTCGCTTCTGTGGCCGTACCCCTCCGGAAGCGGCGGCCCGCGTCGACGCGGGGGTGGCTTTCGCGGGCGCGCGCCAGACGGCGAGGACGACAGCGAGGGGCGGCGCATGAGAGCGACGATCATTCGCCACGGCCAGTGGGGCGGGCCGGGTGAGGAGGCCACCGCCTGCTACCTGCGCGACCACCTGGACGAGCAGTGGACTGTCGTCTGCGGCCGGCAGTTGGTGCACACCTCGGGAACACGCGACACAGACTTCATCGTCATAGGGCCGAACAGCGTCACCGTGATCGAGGAGAAGGCCTGGCACGGCGACCTCACCGGCAACGATGTCTTCTGGTATGACCGCGAGACCCGCGAAGAGCGCGGTAACCCGATCAACCAGGCGGTAGGCGCTGCCCGCATCCTCGCCGGCAGCCTGACGCAGCACAACCGTGCGCTGCGCAACGCGCTCAAGCAGGCGGTCCCACTCGGGGAGGCTCCGCTTCACCTGGTCTACGCCTTGGTCGTGCTCTCGTCCCCCGATGTCCGGGCCAACGTCGACGACCCGCGTGTCAGGCGCTATGTGGTCCCCCTGGATGGCTGCGAGCAGGCCCTCTACGAAATCGACAACTTCGTCGCCCGTCATTTCAACTTCGCGCCGTTCCGCAAACGCGTCGAGGACCTCGTCACCGGGCTGTCCAAGCGCCCGGCGACCCCGAAGAAGCTCGGACCCTACGAGATCGTGACCGGACTCGACCCGACGCCGCGCGGGCGCCGCTACGTCGGCCGGCACCACGACGGCTCGATAAGGGTGCTGCTCGCCCTCGAGCGCCAGGGCCTCACCGAGGACGAGCTCCGGAAGAACGACAACCCGCTGCTACGCGAGTACAACGCGATGCGGCGGCTGGCACCGCTGCGCAGGGTCTTCGCCGTCGACCCGTACTTCGGCGTCGACTACGAGCGGATGTGGGTCATACCGATGCACCCGCCCGAGCCAACCCTGCTCACGCTGGGGAACCTGATCCGGGCCGGCGTGAGGCCGTCGATCGAGACCTTCGTGGCTGTAGCCGCCGACTCCTACGCCGGGCTCGCCGACATCCACGCCGAGGGCATTACTCACCGCGCATTACACCCGAGCCGGGTGTGGATGGACCCGGAAACGAACCGGGTCACGTTCTCCGACTTCCTCATCGCCAAGATCGCCGACATCGATGCCGGCACCGTGCACGACGCCGACGACGCCGACCACGAGGGCCAGGCGTTCCGGGCGCCGGAATGCCGCCGCACCGCGCATGCCGCCGGGAACCCGTCGGACGTCTACTCGCTCGCGCTGTGCCTGCTCTCCTGGTGGGGGCTGAACCAGTCCGACCCGCCGACGTCGTCGATGTCAACGGCCACGCCAACGCCGCCCGCATCGCCCCACGCGCTCGATTCGCTGCCGGACGAAGTCCGCGACGCGCTGGCCGCCGCTCTCGCCGCGAACCCTGATGAACGCCCCAAGGCCAGGCAGCTCGCCGGTCTGCTAACCGCTTCCCTCACGGCGCGAACGCAGCCGGTGACGAACAGTTCCGAACTCACCCCCGGGCCTGAATCGCCGCTCGACGCTGAGCCGCGGCCTCCCGAACCGCGGTCCCCCGGACCTCACCCCCCCGAGCCACGCTCCGCCGAACCACGACGCGCGGCCACGCCCGGGCCGAGGTGGGCGGCGGGCATGCCGATACACGGGCACGGCCTGCTGGCCGACAGATCCGAGACCGTACGCCGACTCGGCGGCAGCGCCGTGGCTACCACCCGCCAGGCCGTCGACCGCGCCCTCGCCAGCTATCAGACCCTCAAGATCACCAGGGCACCCGCCCTCCTCACCAGACTCCGCCGTGGCCTCGCCGATCCTGACGCCGCCCCTGATCCCGTCGACCGTCTGCGCACCTACTTCCGCCACAGGTCCCACCGCCAGCCCTGATCAGCTCCGGTCGCGGCAAAGCGCCCTCCCAGGGAGCCGGCCGGTCTGTGGCGCGCAGTCCGTGGCTGCTGGCGCCCGAGCCGGAGCACGCCCAGTCAAGTATGTGAATCTGACGCCGCCGTAGCGCTAGGCAGACAGACCTCCAACCCGTAGGTCATCCCTGAGAGAGGCGGGGCCAGCGGTCGCACGTCGGACGAGGACCGGTCGCGCGCCAGCCCGGATCGTCGGATGCACGCTCGTCGATCAGGCTGTTGATCGGCGGGGTGTACCCGAATCCAAACTGGGTGCGGCAGGGACGCCAAGCCCTCTGGTCCTGAACGCCGAACCCAGCGCGATCCGACGGCTACAGCCCGTCTCCGAACGGCTCGGACAAGACACCTTCCCCTCCGCACCACACCTGGAAGCCCAAGCTTGGGCGCCAAGTGCAGCCCAGGTGGCGCGACATTGGATAGGCTCGGATACGCAAAGATCCAGAAAGTCGGGGGCAGACGAGTTCAATCGGCCGACAACGTTCTCGTAAGGGCAATGACACACGGGAAAGTTGTCGATCTAAGAACACGCCGGTACAGGGGGCAGATTTGACGGCAGCCACCAGCGAGGCGGCTGCGGTGGACCGGCATGAGCACCACAGGCGCAGCCCGTTCCGCACCGCACGGTCATCGGGTCAGCGGTACGTCGGAGAGCTGACCCGATGAGGAGCGTCGCCTACGAGATCGTCAATCCCGACGCCGCCGGGACGGTTGCCTCGCTCGCTTCGTTCGGCTACAGCGTCGAAGCTTCAATCGCCGACCTCGTCGACAACAGCATCGCCGCGAAGGCGCGCCATGTTGATGTCTACTTCACCTGGGACGGCAGGGACTCCTGGGTGGCGGTAGTCGACGACGGCGAGGGCATGACGGCGTCCCAGTTGGTGACAGCCATGACCGTCGCTGCTGGAGCCTTCCGGAGCGACCGCGCGCGCACGGATCTCGGGCGCTTCGGCATGGGGCTGAAGTCCGCGTCCTTCTCCCAGGCACACCAGTTGACCGTGACCAGTACGGCCGCCAACGGCGAGTGGAGCACCCGAACCTGGGACCTTGCCACGGTCACCGGCTCGGGCGAGTGGCGGCTGGTCATCGGCTCAGACGAGGCCACCGAGGAGATCCTGGCCAAGCTCCGCGCACAATATGGCAGCGGAACGGTCGTCCTGTGGCGCCAGCTTCGCCGCTACTGCTCCGCGCCCGCGACCGACGAGACCCAGAAGCAGCTCTACGCCGAGCAGGATCGTGTGCGCGCCCATCTCGGGATGGTCTTTGCGCGCTTCCTCCAGAGCAGGGTGCGCCTGACGGTCGCTGATGACCCTGTCCGGCCCTGGGATCCCTTCCTCCTTGACCATCCGTCCGTGACCCGGCTGGCCCCCGAACGGCTTCCCATCGGCGACCACGTCATCAAGATCGAACCGTTCGTACTCCCGCATCCCAAGCGTCTGAGCCCAACCCAGTCCGAGGCCGCCTCGGGGCCAGGTGGCTGGCTGGACCAACAGGGCTTCTATATCTACCGACGTGACCGGCTGATCGTCTCCGGAGATTGGCTGGGCCTGCGCGGGCTTCGCCGTGACGAGAGGTTCAACCTGGCGCGGATCGCGATCGACGTGCCTGCGGAGCTCGACGCCGACTGGCACGTGGACGTCCGCAAGTCGTCCGTCGTGCCGCCTGTCGCGATCCGCAGGCAACTACGAAGGATCGCGGACGCCAGCCGGGAGTCCGCGTCAAAGATGCTGCACCATCGGGGCCTGATCGCACGGCGGCAGCACGGCGCGGAGTTCGCCTTCGCGTGGCGGGTCGACCGGCAGGACGGCCAGATCACCTGCCGCGTCAACCGTCAGCATCCTCTGGTCCAGCATCTGCTGCGTTCGAACAGCGCTGACAGTGGCGACGTGAGAGCTCTGCTCCGCCTCCTCGAGGAGACAGTCCCGATCGCCGCGCTTCGCACCCTGCACGAGCCTGGCACCGCTGACGACGCCGAGCCCTTCGCGGACGCCGCATCCGACGAACTGGCAGAGATTGCCGAACGCATCTACCAGGCCGATCTGCGCGGTGGCCGGACTCACGAGGATGCACTCCACCGAATCCGGCATATGCCGCCATTCGACAAGCTGAGCGGCTTCTGGAACGCCAGCTAGTCCAAAACCGTCAGATCAGGTCCGTACTCTCCGGAAGTCATCCGATCCGCAGGAGGCGCCGTGACGAACCTCGACCCCGCGAAGGAAGATCCTCTCGAGAAGGCTCTTCGGGTAGTGCTCGCCGCCCTCCCCCAAGACCGGGCCGCGAGTGCCGAGGAGATCGCGCAGAATGTCGGCATCATGGCCACGGCGTTCTCGGTGGACCACGACCACCTTCTCCGCGTGGTCGAGGCCGCTGTGTCGGTGACCCAGGAGATCTCGGTCGGTCTCGACGACCCGGGCGGTCACGTGGAGTGGCTCGGGGACGCCCGAGCTCACCGGAATTGGGAGTTCTGGGACCGCTACCGGCGGTACCTGCAGGACGCGAAGCTTCTGCCCCCGAAGGTCGTCGGCCGTCTTGACGACTCGACGAACGAGATCCTCGGGCATCTCGAGGATCCGCAACGCCCAGGACCGTGGCGCCGTACCGGCCTAGTCGTCGGTCAGGTGCAGTCGGGGAAGACCGGCAACTACATCGGCCTCGCCTGCAAGGCCGCTGACGCGGGTTACAAGCTGATCGTCATTCTTGCGGGCAGCTGGGACAACCTCCGCAGCCAGACCCAGCTTCGCGTTGACGAGGGCATCCTGGGGTTCGACACCCAGTACCAGATCCGGTATGACCAGGACAGTTCCGCGAAGATCGGCGTCGGGGTGATCCCCGGCAGCCGGTGGCTCCGTGTCGCCTCCCTCACGACGAGCGCGGCCAAGGGAGACTTCAAGCGGACGACGGCGAACAGCACCAACATCCCGATCGGCGACTACCCGGTAGTCCTTGTGATCAAAAAGAACCGCAGCATCCTGACCAACCTCAAGAAGTGGTTCGAGGCAGCAGACAAGATCCAGACTGTCCGGCCCTACCCGTTCCTCGTGATCGACGACGAGGCGGACAACGCGTCGATCAACACCAGGAACTCGGAAACCGAGCCGTCGGCCGTCAACAAGGCCATCCGGGAGCTGATGGCGCTCTTCGAGCGGAGCGCGTACGTCGGCTACACGGCCACGCCCTTCGCGAACATCTACATCGACCCCTCCGACAGCTACGGCGAGTTCGGCAACGATCTCTTTCCCGAGAGCTTTATCGAGAGCCTCGCGGCGCCCTCCAACTACCTGGGCCCTGAGCGCGTGTTCGGGCTACGGACCGCCGACCCGGACGAGGACGATGTCGAGGCCCTTCCGATCTTCCGCGAGGTGGCCGACTACGCGGCCTGGATGCCCGACGGACACAAGATCGACTGGATGCCACCCGACGAGCTTCCCCAGTCGCTCAAGAACGCCGTCAACTCCTTCGTCCTGACCTGCGCCGCCCGACGCGCCCGCGGGCAGGAGAAGGAGCACAACTCCATGCTCGTCCATGTGACCCGCTTCCAGCGGGTCCAGGACCACATCGCCGACCAGTTGAAGGAGCACGTACGGCGGCTCCTAGACAGGATCCGTGACGCCCACAGCACCGCGTCAACGGCGATGCTCGACGAGTTCAAGGAACTGTGGGAGAAGGACTTCGTCACCACGAGCAGCCAGTTTCCCGAGGATGCCGCGTCACCTCTGACCTGGGAGGCCGTCAGGGGCGAGATTCGAGCCGCGCTCGCGAAGATCCGCGTGCACCCGATCAACGGGAGCTCCAAGGACGCGCTCGAGTACTACGAGAACCGGCGGACCGGGCTGTCGGTCATCGCGGTCGGCGGTGACAAGCTCTCCCGAGGGCTCACGCTTGAGGGCCTGAGCGTCAGCTACTACCTCCGCGCCTCGAAAGCCTACGACACCCTTCTCCAGATGGGCCGCTGGTTCGGCTACCGGCCTGGCTACGAGGACCTCTGCCGCCTCTACACCACGACCACTCTCCGCGACGCCTACTACGAGATCACGTCCGCGAACGACGAACTGCGGCGCGAGTTCGAGGAGATGAGTCTCATCGGCGCCACGCCGCGAGACTTCGGACTCCGGGTCCGAGCCTCGCCGGCCGGGTTGGTGGTCACCGCGCCGAACAAGATGCGGCGCGGGATCAAGGTTCGCCTGAGTTACTCCGGCCAACTCGAGGAGACGACGACGTTCGATCTTCGCGAGGACACGCTCACCGGGAACTTCTCCAATCTGGAGAGCTTCGTGAAGCTGTTGGACATGGGCGACCACGACTCCCCGATCAAGAAGCCCGGCAGCGTCATCTGGCAGAGGGTAAGCCCGGACGCGATCATTGAGGGTTTTCTCTCGGGCTACATTGCCGACAAGCGAGCGCACCGCGTCCGACCCGCATTGATCAGTAAGTACATCCAGGGCTGCGTCCCGTATGACGAACTGACCGACTGGACGGTCTGCCTCGTAGGCCGTTCGGATCGTCCACGCTCGGCTGAGGTCGCCGGGCATAAGATCGCTCCGATCACGCGTAACCCGTTTCCTGACCGCCCTGACAGGAGCCGGTACACGATCCGTCGTGTCCTCAGCCCCAAGGACGAGTCCGTCGATCTCGACGACGACCAGGAGCGGCGCGCGCGCGATCAGACGAGGAAGGCCGCAGCCGCGACTGGCAAGACCAAGAAGGACGGGACACCTCTCGATCCGCAGGTCGCCACCGGCCCTCCGCTGCGTGGAGTTCGTCGGCCAGGCCAGGCTCTGCTCCTCATCTATCCGCTGCAACACCCTTTCTCCGTAAAGGGAGGGCCCGCGCTACCGTTGGTCGTCGGGTTCGCGATCAGTTTCCCGGGCTCGGAGTACGCCCTCGAGACCGAGTACGTGGTCAACGAGATCTGGGCTCAGGAGCACATGGACCTCGACTACGACGAGGACGAAGACGAGTGACCGTCAGCGAGGACGACTGGACTACACTCGAAACTGATCACAGACCGGGCCAACTCACCTGGACACGGATCCATCCGGAGTCTGAGCACGACCTGTACCTACAGATCGTCGACCCGGGTGCACACCGCACATTCGCGCTCCGGATGCGCGAACGGCCCTCCTCGGAGCTGGTGCACCTGCTCCGCGAGCTGCGGCAGACCCACGGCATCGCCGTGCAGGTCGCCCCGGCTGGAGAGGGCCGCCGGGATCTGCAGGTCCAGTTGCTGGATGCCGGGCTCGGAGAGGTCTTCAATCCGCTGGTCGCCGACATCGCGCAGACCGTCGTCGCCACCGCCGGTACCGGTGACGCGCCTGTCGCTGCCATTGAGCGGTTCGAGCACTGGCGGAGACTTCTGCAGAGCGTAGTCGATGTCGGACTCAGCACCGAAAAGCGCCGCGGCCTGTTCGGAGAGTTGACGATCCTGTTCGACCACGTCATCCCCGCCGTGGGCCAGCAGGAGGCCGTCTCGGGCTGGACCGGCCCGTTGGGCCGGCACCAGGACTTCCAGTTGCCCACCTCGGCCATCGAGGTCAAGACCACCGCGGCCAAACAGCCTCAGGCCATCGAGATCACCAGCGAACGGGAACTCGACGACCAAGGGATAGCCGGCCGGCTTCTCCTCACCGTGTTATCCATCGACGAGCGGCAGGGGGGTACTGGTCGCAGTCTCAACGCGCTGGTGGACACAATCCGCGCGACGCTCGGAGCCACCGCCAGATCGCGGTTCGAGGAGATGCTTGTGAGGGTCGGCTACCTGCCGCATCAGAAGGACCTCTACCACGAACCGCGCTACACCGTCCGTTCCCTCGGATGCTGGCGCGTGACCGGGGACTTTCCCCGGATCGTCGAGAAGGATCTTCGCCCGGGCGTAGGAGACTGCCACTACCGGATCACGGTCACGGGCTTGGACTCCTACAGCCTGGAGCCATCCGGGATCACCGATTTCCTCAGGGGAAGTGCATTATGAACGAAGGACTCGCCTCCTTCGCGGCATCCCTCGTCGCGGACGTCGAAGCCACCGCCGACGCCGAGGGTGGGTCAGCTCCGCACACTTTCACGCGGCGTGTGCTCGACGATCTGGAGAACGCTGGCGAGACCGAGGAGACGTTCGTCGCGTTTCACAAGGCACGGGTCGGTCGCGCTACCATCGAGGTCAGCGGTTTCGGTTTCAACCACTCACTGGAGAGTCTCGACCTATTTGTGACGTCGTACCGACTCCCAGGCGACAACCCACGTCTCACCGGCAGTGATGCCGACGTCCTTTTCCGGCGGCTGGAGAACTTCCTCGCACGCTGCGACTCGGGGCTCGCCAAATCCTTCGACGAGTCCTCGGACATCTTTGACATGTGCACTGGTATCGCCAAGTCCCTCGGCGAGGTCAGCAGGATCAGATTGTTCCTGATCACCAACCAGGAGAGCTCCGCATCTGCCTCATTCCCGCCTGGCAGGCTCGGTGACATCCCTATCAGCTACCACGTCTGGGACATCACCAGACTTTACCGGCTAGCCAACTCCGGCACCCTGAGCGAGCCGATCAGCGTAATCTTCGACGAGCCAGTCGCCTGCCTCCAGAACGAGGCCACCGATGACTACTCCATCGTTCTCGCCGTCGTACCCGGGAAGCAACTCTCGGCGTTGTACGGCAGGTACGGCTCCAGACTCCTCGAGTTGAACGTCCGCTCCTTCCTGCAGACAAGAGGCGAAGTTAACAGCGGGATCCGTACAACGATCAATCGTACCCCAGAGCGATTCCTCGCGTACAACAACGGCCTCACAACTACGGGATCTGCGGTCCGTTTCGTGACGCTTGACAGCGGTGGCCTAGGGATCTCCCGGATCGACGACTTCCAGATCGTCAACGGCGGGCAGACGACAGCGTCGCTTCATTATGCCGAGACCCGGGACCGGGCGAACCTCGACAAGGTCCTAGTTCAGATGAAGCTTGTGGTTGTCAGGAACGACGAACTCGGCAGCATCGTTCCCGAGATCTCTCGTTACTCGAACAACCAGAACAAGGTCACGCTCGTTGACTTCAGCTCAAACAAGCCGTTCCACGTCGCGCTCGAGAAGGTGAGCAGATCCCTCTGGGCACCCGCGAAGGACGGTAGCAGCCAGCAGACCCAGTGGTTCTACGAGCGGGCGCGGGGACAGTATGTCGACGCATTGGCAAACGAGCGCACTCCAGCAGCCCAGAGCAAATTCAAGGCAATTCATCCCACAACCCAGAAGTTTGGAAAATCAGACGTCGCCAAGTACTTCTACTGCTGGAACCAGCGACCGCACTCGGTCACGAAGGGAGCCCAGAAGAACTTCAACGAGTTCACCATCGACGAGCTCGACGGCGAGGTTCAACCAGTCGTCGATGCCCAATACTGCACACGCCTGCTAGCCGCCGCCATTCTTTTCAAGGCCATCGACAAGATCGTCGGTACACACGGTTACGGAAGCCACAAGAGCTACGTGACGGCCTACACCATGTCGCGGCTCTCCCTTGCCACTGACAAGCGGATCGACCTCGACCGGATCTGGCGCACCCAGCGAATCAGCAGCGCACTGCATGCAGCTGTCGAGGACCTCTGTGACCGCGTCGGCGCGGTCGTGGAGCAGGCTCAACGTGGCAAGCACGTCGGGGAGTGGGCCAAGCACGCAGAATGCTGGGCCGAAGTAGCCCGAGTGCGGTGGGGCGTGCCAGCCGATCTCGCCGGTGAACTCGTCGCATCGCCGGTAGAGATCGTGGGCGAAGCGGCCGCCGACGCGCCGAACGAGGACGTTGAGGCGGTCGTGGCGATACCGGCGAGGGTATGGTTCACCTTGGCCCTCTGGGCCAACGAGTCCAAGCTGCTCGAGCCTTACCAGCGCCAGTTGGCATTTACCTTGGGAACCCTGCTCAGGAGAGGAGAACACCCAAACCCAACGCAGGCCGGTCAGGCTCGACGGACCCTTCTGGAAGCACGCGATCTTGGCTTCAGGACAGCTCACGACTAGGTCCACGAGCCGATCCACTACTACCCTCGTAATTGCGTTCGATGAGGCGGGTAGATTCAAGGCCAGCGGTGGACCGATGTGACATGGTGGAGGTAGGGGAATGGCTGGCGGAGCGCTCAGAAGGCCAGCTCGCCGGCCCCACGGCGCCGCCGTTGTGCCACGTGGCTCAGGCTACGGCGTCAAGCTCGTCCGTGGGCCGTTTGTCCGGTTGAGACCGCACGCGGATAGCTGCGCGGACGGACGCGAGCTGGCCGGGCTGGTCGCACGGCTCCGAGCCGAGAGCCCTGGTCAGTTGCTGGCGGCGGATCTGTTCTGCGGCGCGGGCGGACTGAGCCTTGGGCTGGAGCAGGCAGGGCTGCGGATGGTGCTTGGCGTCGACCATGATCTAGAGGCCGGGGAGACGCACGGGCATCACTTCGGCGGGCTCACGCTCGTCGAGGACATGTCGGACCCGAGCAAGGTCGACGAGATTGCGAAGCTAATCCGGTCGCTGAAGTTGGACGTCGTCGTCGGCGGGCCGCCATGCCAGCCGTTCTCGCGGGCGGGCCGGTCGAAGATCCGGCACCGGGTCCGTGTAGGGCTGGTCGAGGCGCACGACCGACGCCGGGACCTGTGGGAGTCGTTCCTATCGATCGTGCGCCAAGCGGAGCCGGCCTGCGTGCTGATGGAGAACGTGCCGGACATGGCGCTGGACCGGGAGATGTTCATTTTCCGGACCATCGTCCACACGTTTGAAAGCCTCGGGTACTCCGTCGAGGCACGGCTCGTCGACACATCCCGCTACGGTGTCCCCCAGTTCCGGCAGCGGCTGATCATTGCGGCGATACGCGGACCCGCCCGTTTCAGGTGGCCGGACGAGGCGCTGGAGCGCGCCACGGTCTGGAACGCGATCGGCGATCTTCCGGAGGTCGAGGGCGGCTGGCGGCCACCTGGCGGCGCGGCCGGCTGGTCGGAGTATGCCCCGGCCGACCAGACCGTCTTCCAGCGTGCGATGCGTGCCAAGGTCCCGCCAGGCGAGTCCGGCCGCGTGTACGACCACATCACCCGCCCGGTCCGGCCCGACGACCGGGCGGCGTTCGAGCTCATGGACGAGACGACGCTCTACTCGGACCTGCCACCCGAGATGAAGCGTTACCGCGATGACATCTTCGACGACAAGTACAAGAAGCTCAACGAGAACGATCTCTCTCGCACGATCACGGCTCACATCGCCAAGGACGGCTACTGGTACATCCACCCGCGACAGAGCCGGACCCTGACCGTCCGGGAGGCCGCGCGTCTGCAGACCTTCCCGGACCACATACGGTTCGCCGGCCCACCCTCGGCCGCGTTTCGGCAGATCGGGAACGCGGTGCCGCCGCGTCTGGGTGAGCACCTCGGCGCGGCTCTGCTTGGCAGCCTCGCCACGCTGACGGAGCAGCAGGAGTCGACGACCGAACTCGCGCACCGGCTTACGACATGGTTCATCGAGAAGAAGGACGCGGCGCTCCCGGTCCCCTGGCTGGCGGCCAGGACTCGCTGGCAGGTCGTTGTCGCCGAGATGCTGTTCGATCGGACGACCGTCGACCAGATCCGCCTGTTGTGGCCGCTCGTCTCGCGCTGGGACACGCCGGCAGCCACGGTCGAGGCCGCCGCGGACCTGCTGCGTTCCTCGGAGTGGATCGGTCGTCGGCACCGCGCCGAGAAGTTGCTGGAGGCGGCGCGTTGGCTGGTCGACCATCCGAATGCGCTGGACGAGCCCGACCCTGCTGTGAAGATCCCGCACATAGCCGCGTCGATCGTCGATCTGGCGGTGCTCGCGGTGCGGATGACGGACATCGACGGCAGCCCGGAGCCGGTCCTCGTCGGCAAGGGAGTGCTGCGGCTGGCCGCCCGGCACGAAGGCAGCGGGGTTGACTACCGCAACCGAATGTCCGACGGACGTCTTGCCATCGCCCGGCTCATCGGCGGACCCGGCACCGCTCGCGAGGCGCATCTCGCTCTGGTAGCGCTGGCCAGCTCCCTGTGTCGCCCCCACGACCCGGCCTGTTCGGACTGCCCACTGTCCACGAGCTGTCAGTACGCCCAGAAGCAGACGACCGTCAAGACCACGCCCGTCTCGGTGACGGCGTCTGCTTAGGATCGCGGTCCCGCCAGGCACGGTCAGCCGCCGCCTCCCGGGCCTTGGTCCGGGCTGAGCCGGGCCTGGTCGGTACACCCGCCGGCGTGGCGGGTCTCAGGCCCGCTGGGAGACTCGAGGCGTGACCGAAGAGGGTCCTAGCCCGACGAACGACCATGCCGTCAAGACCAAGCCGACGTGGGTACCAACCGAGGCTGGTAGCCACCTGCGGGGGCGCAAGGCACAGAACACGAAGCCCGAGGTTGCGCTCCGGAAGGCCGTTCACGGTCTTGGCCTGCGCTTCCGCGTCCACCAGACAGTTGCGCCACGCTGCACGCCCGACTTCGTGCTCCCCCGCTGGCGGCTCGCGGTCTTCGTGGACGGCTGCTTCTGGCATGGCTGCCCGGTACATGGCATGAAGCAGTACCGCGGGCCAAACGCCGAGCTGTGGCGTCAGAAGATGGAGACAAACCGCAACCGGGACCGCCGTAACGACGCCGTGCTTGACGAGGCTGGATGGGCAGTCCTGCGGGTCTGGGAGTGCCAGGTCCGCAGGAGCGTCAACGATGCAGCGACGCTGGTGCGGGAAGCCGCTCAGGCAAACAAGCCGACCCTCATGGCCGCCTCCCGTTCGGCCGCCAAGCGCGCGCCTTCCTCCTCAGCTCGCACGGCCACCTCACGCGGGTAGGCGCAGCCGGCCTCCGCAAGCGGACAGGAGCCGCACTTGGGCACACCGGGCCCACAGTCCGTCATCCCCAGGTACCGGATGGCCGCCATTCGCAGCGGTGCCTCGTCTCCGGTACCAACCAGACGGGCGAGGTCGATACGGCCGTCGGTCAGCTGGTTCCGTTCGTGAGACCTGGTCCCGCGGAACCGTGCGGCGACCCGGACGGCGCTCATGCCGGCAGCGAGCACGTCATAGCCGAGCAGCATCTTGAAGACCTTCTCGTCTGCCGGCCCCA
>NZ_JASNFO010000074.1:0-101670 GCF_032027725.1 Pseudofrankia coriaricola
CCTGGCGACCGACACAGCCACGAACAGTCCCAGACCCGTCACTACGGATCGCGATCATCCCGACGTGGTCCGAACAAGGGATCAAGCAACTGTCTCACCGCACGGACGTGCGGAAGACAGGTCTAGAGGGCCAAAGGGTGTGCGAAAATGATCTTCCTTCGCACGCCCGGCGGCCGTTGTCCCCAGGATCACTAGAGGGCCAAAGGGCGTGCGAAAATGATCTTCCTTCGCACGCCCGGCGGCCGTTGTCCCCAGGATCACTAGAGGGCCAAAGGGTGTGCGAAAATGATCTTCCTTCGCACGCGCGGCGGCCGTTGTCCCCAGGATCACTGACGGAGTCCCGATTTTCGGTGAACCCCCGAGTAAGCCTGGCGGCGGGAGGGATGGCCGCAGGCAAAGAACGGCCGCGGCCCGCGGCGCCTCAATGATGGCGTTTCAGGCGAGGTCACCGGGGAAGGAGGACTCTGGCGTTTTCAGGGGACTGACGTCAACCCAGTCCGCCCAGCGGCCTTCGACTCGGCGTCCTCATCTACGTTTGGTGTGGGCGCCTGTGGCCCGAGAGACCAAGGGAGTTGATCATGCCTGTCTCCGTGGAATACCGCCAGGAAGTACTGAAGAAGGTGCGCGAAACGCACGGGTCCACAGCGAAGCCCCGAGAAGAGGCGGTCGATCTCGATCGGGAGCTGGCAAGCCTCTACTCGACACTTGGTCTGGCGTGGCTGGCTCAGAGTCAGTACGACAGCGGAAGTCCGTTCCGTGGCTACCTCTACAACGTCGGTTTCGACACCTACGTCACCAATGATGGAGTATGGCTGTACTCGAGCTCCGCCACCACGGACGGTGCCCTGCTGTGGACTTTGCAGAAAAACGGCCAGAATCTATATCTCAGCACTTTCGTGGACGGCACGCAGATGTACTTCAACTGGCGGAACTCCACGGGAGCATGCAAGCTCTACCCCACCTACGATCCAATCACTGTCAACAGGTGGATAAGCGACAATATATTTATGATGCTCAATCCGAGCGTCAATGAGCAGATAGGGACATGGTCGCCCTCCGACAACGAGCTGTACAACAGAGCCAACGTCGTGAACACGGACTTCAGGTTCTCCTACATCCCCCAGGAGTCACTCTCGGCCGACGACCGGCTGATCTATGACACCTACCTCAAGGAGAATTCGAGCGGATGACGCCGCCTGCATTGCGCTCCGAAGGCCCGCCATAAGCTGTACCGTGCCAGAAATCAGTTTCGTGCCCGAGGTGGCCCCGAGCGCGCGGCGAGGTGGGGCTTCGCCGCGCGCTCGGGGCCACCCGCGGCGACATCCGCAACCAGTTCCTGACCGAGGCGCTGCTGCTGTCCACGCTCGGGGGGATCGCGGGACTCGTCCTCGGCGTCGGCGTCACCACCTGCTACGCGACCCTCCAGAGTTGGCCCACCGTCGTCCCGCCCTGGACGATGCTCCTCGCCCTCGGGGCCACCCTCGCCATCGGCGGTGTCGCCGGCCTGTACCCCGCCACGCGCGCCTCCCACCTCCAGCCCACCGAAGCCCTCACCGCGCCCTGACCCAGCCGCTCGTCTGGAGATCCCCTGAAACACGAGGTCGAGGGCACGAGAGGAAGGTGACGATGCCAGAACGTACTGGGAAGTCACATGACGTCTCACCATCGGTTGAGGTCGCGCGGGTCGATCGTCCGCCCGCCGCGGAAGCTTGCGGGCCTTGACCATGGTCACTCCGGCATGATCGTCAATCCGTTTCTCGCCGACGACAGCCCGGGCTGGAGGCCCTCGTCAACCGGGGATCACCGACAAGCGACAAGGCACCGTGACCTGCGATCCGTACCGTCACGTGGTTTGTCGGAACAGTCGCGCGTAGGCGAGGTTGTTTCGGAGGTCAGGCGGTGGCGGGGGACCGGCTTCCGAGGAGGCTGGTGAGCGCCCTGCCGGTTTCGCGGGAGAGCGGGCCGGTGTGGGTCAGGCCGAGACCGTGCGCGAGGGCGACCGTGTGGAGCCGGACAGTCGCCTCCAGGAGGAGCGCGTAGGTGTCGGTTGCCGCGCGTCCGCGGTGGTGCGCGGTGGCGACGACGGCGATCACGATGAGCAGACCGGGCCACCACACCGCCGCGACCACGACGTAGAGCAGGCCCCAGCCTGCCAGGGTGGTGGCGCGGTCGATCGTCTCACGTGCGTTGGTGATCTCGAGGCGGGCGGCGTCGGGCACGGTGAGCCACAGGTATGGCCAGATGGTGGCGAGGTCAAGGTCGAGCTCGTGATCCAGCCTGGTGGCGACGGCGTTCTCTTCGAACGGACCGGGTCCGGGGAACATCTCGACGCCGCCGTGGAAGCTCTCCGTCAGGCGGTTACGGCGACGCCCGCGTGCCATGGCGCCAGCGACCCCGTCGACCCGGCACACAGCCGCCTTCTCCTTAGCGACCACCAGACCGCGCCGTTGACCGTGGCTGGACTCGCCTCGGCCCGGGTGACCCGGGCCGACCTCGCCTACCTGTCCGCGTGCGCCACCGCCAGCATGAGCGTGGTCACCCTCGGCACGGTGGAGCTCGACGAACCGACGCGGAATGCCCTGCCCGACCTGGCCTCGACGATCGCCGCCCTCAACCGCAATGCCGCGCTCCTCGATGAGGCCATCCACCTCACGACGGCTTTCCAAGCGATCGGTTACCGGCATGTCGTCGGCACGCTGTGGGAGATCAACGACGTCATAGCTGTGAAGATCGCCGAGGAGTTCTACACCGCCCTGCGCACCGAAGCCGGCGCCTTGGACACAGACCGGTCCGCCGCGGCGTTGCACGGCGCTGCCCGGGCCTTGCGCGACCGATTGCCCCGCACGCCCTCGTTGTGGGCCGCCTATATCCACAGCGGAGCGTGAGCCAGTGGCAATACCTTGTCGCGCCCACGCCTGACGAGACCGTCGCGCGCCCGGAGGTGGCGCCTGCTCGCCTTACCTGTGGGCGGCCCGGTCGGAGTTGGAGTCGAGGCCGGCGACGAACTCCTCGACGACGGTCGTCTTTGTGCGCAGGGTCGCAAGCTTGTCCTCCGCCGGCGCGATCCAGGTCTGGAGCGCCTTGTGGAGCTCGTTGCGCCGGTCCTGGGGGAGTCCTTGATCGGACAGGTCGTCGCGGAGCGTGAGCAGTGATCGCAGCTCGTCCAGTGTGGCGCACCCGCGGGCCCACCCACTCCGCCATCTTTTGTCAGTGCCATCGGACACATGATGTGCTATCTTTTCACCTGTCACAGATCCCTTACAGGTGAAGGAGGGGTATGACGGAGGCCCGGCCGACCGGCGACGAGCTGGTCGAGATGCTGGCAGCCCTGGCCAACCCGCTGCGGCTGCGCATCGTCGCCACGCTGGCCACCGGCCGTGACTACGTGAGCCACCTGGCTCGGGTGATCGGCGTGAGCAGGCCGCTCATGCACATGCACCTGCAGCGCCTGGAGGCTGCCGGCCTGATCGTCGGCAGCCTGGAGCTCTCGGAAGACGGCAAAGCCATGAAGTACTACGAGGTCACCGATTTCGACCTGCGCCTGACCGCGCCCGCGCTGGCCCTTGCGGCACGCAGCCTGACCAGCCATGACCCGGACAAGGGTCACGCACCCAAGGAGATTTCCTGATGTACGTCGCCGATGACTTCAGCGCGGGTGAGGGGATTGCCGCCCTCGCGTTTTTTCTCGCCATCGCAGCCGTGACCATCGCGGTCCTCTGGTTCACCTTCGACTACCGCAAGACGAAGCTCCGGACCGCGCAGACGGAGGACCTGCGGCAGCTCGTCCAGCGGTTCGAGCAGCTCGCCGAGAACACGATGGACGCCCAGCAGCGGGTGGCCACCGACGTCGCCGAGCTCCGGGGCCGTACTGCCTCCATCGAGAAGATCCTGAGGTCCGTCGAATGAGCGGGGACGCCACCACAGGCACGAGTGCCGCGGCGGGCACCACATGAAAGCGTTCGTCTTCCGCGGGTACGGCTCGCCCGACGACCTGGAGCTGGCCGAGGTCGACAAGCCCGAGCCGGGCGACGGCGAGGTGCTGCTCCGGGTGCGGGCGGTCGCCGTCAACCCCTACGACTGGCACTCCCTGCGGGGCCAGCCGTACCTCGCCCGCCTGCTACCCGCGGTCCGACCGCCATTGAACTCGGCGGGCCCGCGTCCGGTCGAGCAGCGCGTGTCCATTGAGCCGACCGAGCACCCTTGTGGCCCGAGCTGGCGGAGTCGGGTCAGCGCCCGCGGGCGCGGGCAGAGCCGCGCTGGGCGCTCTGGGGGTCGAGGCGGCGCAGCAGCCGGGCGGCGACCACCGCGCAGAGGAGGCCGATGACGGCGACGACGCCGAGGTCGATGAGATAGGTCGCCGCCGTGTGTTTCCACAGCGGGTCGACCGGGACTCCGGGTGCGAACCGCTCGTCGCCAATCCGCTGGACCGTGATGAGGTCGATCACCGAGGCGGAGGCGCTGTACCCCCAGCGGGCGGGGAAGAGCCAGGAGATCTGTTCCAGGCCGGCCTTTCCCGCCAGCGGCATCATCGCGCCCATGAACACCAGTTGCGCCATCGAGACCACGACGAGCGGCGGCAGCGTCTTGTCCGCGTTGTCGACCAGCGCGGACACGACGAGGCCCATCATCGCGGAGGCGATCGCGGTGGCCGCCACCGCGATCGTGAGCTCCAGCAGCGGCATACCGGTGAGGACGCCGTCACCCGAGATCTTCATGCCCGTCAGGCCGACCATGGTGAGCACGACGCTCTGCACCGTCGTGATCATCCCGAGCACCGCGACCTTGGACCCAAGGTAGGCCGCCGTGGACAAGCCGATGCCGCGTTCTCGGCGGTAGATCTCGCGTTCCTTGACGAGCTCCCGGATCGAGTTGGACATCCCCATGAAACAGGCCATAAGGATGAGGATCAGCAGGATCGACGACGCAGCGGTGTTCGCCTCCTCCGGGTTGGTCGACGCGGCCAGGCCGTAGTTCGACGGCAGCGTCCGCGGTATCAGGCCAAGCACGATCGGATACGCGACCAGCAGCCGCAGATAGGCCGGATCCGAGGCGATGACCCGCAGATATCGACGGCTCAGCGTCAGCGCCTGGGAAAGCACCGACTGCTGGCGGATGTTCTCCAACGGTGCCGGCCGCGGCTTGGGCACGCTCGCCGAGCCCCGGATGAAGTGCTTCGAGTTCCGGTACCGGTGGGCGAGCCTGACCGCGCTCTTCGGGTTCTTGAGCAGTTGGAAGGCGTCCGACCAGCTGCCGCGGCGGAAGAACTCGAGCGCGTGCGCCGGGGGACCGAAGTAGGCGACGTGACCGCCCCTGGCGAGCACCAGCAGATAGTCGCAAAGGTCGAGGTTCGCGACGCTGTGGGTGACGACGACCACCGTCCGGCCACCGTCGGCGAGACGGCGCAGCGACTCCATGACCTCCTTGTCGAGGCCGGGGTCAAGGCCCGACGTGGGCTCGTCGAGGTAAAGCAAGGTCGGCTGGGTGAGCAGCTCCAGCGCGACGCTGGTCCGCTTGCGCTGGCCACCGGAGAGCTTCGAGACCTTCAGCCCAGGTAGGTCGACGCCCCCGGGCACCTCGTCGTCGAGGTCGTCGAGGTCGTCGAGGCCGTCCGCCGGATCGTCGAGGTCGTCGAGGTCCTCGTCGCCGGGGCCGCCAGCGCCGGCTGGACGGCGGCGGCGACGGGCGGCGTCATCGGGATCCCGGCTGGATCGCTCCGCCCGCGCCTCGCCCGTCCGGTTGGTGAGGCCGAGTTCGAGGAGGACCTCGTCAACGCGCCTGGCGCGTTCCTCCTTGGTGGTCTCGGCCGGGAAGCGCAGCTGGGCGCCGTACTCGAGGGCCTGTCGGACGGTGAGGGCGGTGTGCAGGATGTCGTCCTGCGGGACGTAGCCGATCCTGCGGCGCAGCTCGTCGTACTCGGCGTAGAGGTCGCGGCCGGAGTAGCGGACGGTTCCGACGTCGGCCGGGCGGAAGCCGGTCAGGGCGCCCAGCAGCGTCGACTTGCCGGCGCCGCTCGGACCGATCACACCCAGCAGGGCACGCCCGGGCAGGCGGAAGGTGACGTCGTGCAGCAGCCGGGTCTCGCCGACGTCGACGCACAGCCCGTCCACCTGGAAGGTCACGTCACCGTGATCGAGGTACTCGACCAGCCGTGTGGGCACCGCGTTCTTCTCCGCCGAGGCGGCGCCAGTGTGGAAGACGTGGTGCCCGATCGAGAAGAAGTCCCCGGTCCGCAGGCGTGCCCGGTCGATCCGGCGGCCGTTGACGAACGTGCCGTTCGCCGAGCCCAGGTCGATGATCTCGACACCCTCGGCGTCGACGAACAGCGCCGCGTGCTCCCGCGAAGTCAGCAGGTCCCCGACGACGACGTCGCTCGACAGCGCCCGTCCGATCACCGTCCGGCCCGGCCGCAGCGTGTGGATGCGGCCGAGCCCCGCGGCGGTATCCGGCGCGCCGCCCTCGGCCGGGGGCATCCGGGGCCCCGATCCAGAACGTGCCTTCTTGGGCAACAGCGTTGGGCGCTCGTGATGGCGCTTGACCTCGGAAGGGACGACCGCGCCCGGCGCGGATGACGCTCCAGCCGGCCTGTCCGCGCGATGCGCGGAGTCGCCCATGGCCGGGCTGTCCCCGTGCCGCCGCGCCGGCGCCGCGGCCCGGTCGTCCGGGCGTCGGGTAGATGGCGTCGGGTTCCGGCCGGCGACGGCGGACGCCCCGGCAGCCGGGTCGGCGGCGTGCGGCGCCCTGCCTGTCAGGTCCGGCCGATCTATGACGAGGGTCCCCAGTGGGTCCAAGGAGTCCGGAGCGGACGGCCAGGGCAGGTACTGATCGTGTCGATCGTGCTGATCCCGCGGCCCGGTGGGGGGCGCCGCGGGTGGTGGCGGTTCCCAGGATCCAGCTGGGACCGAGATCGCCGGTGGGTCCCAGGAACTGACCGGGACGGACGGCGCCGGGTCCGGCGAGACCTGTTCGGCCGGGAAACCAGTGGGGGGAGGGAGTGCCTCGGTGTCCCAGGAAGCGGTGTCCCGGGAAGCGGCGTGGGTGGACGTCGCCCGCGGGTTCCCAGATGACCCGGGGTTAGGCGCGGGCTGGGCGGCGTCCCACGGGCTGGAGGGCGGCACGGCCGTCCGGGCGTCCCAGGGGTCGACAGGGAGCGGCGCGGCCGGCGGCTCCCAGGAACTGGTGGGGGGCGAGTACGCCTGCGGGTCCCAGCGCCCGATCGGGATCGACGAGACCGGTGGCTCCCAGGTTCCAACAGGCGTCGACGCGGCGGGCTGGTTCCAAGGCCCGGCGGAGTCCCAGTGCTCCGCCTGCCGCCCCCAGGGGCCGGCCTGCGGCTGCTCCAACAAGTCGTCGGGCTGGGACCGCTGTTCGGCGGGCTCGTCGACCGCGGTGACGGACACCGCCAGTGCCGACGAATGCGGGCCGGCCGGACCGGCCGTCGGATGCGGCACCAGGGTGAGCATCGGGCCGTCCGGCGCGCCGAGCCGCAGGTGCGACTCCTCGTGGATCAGGACCCGTCCGACCCGCCAGCCGTTCTGCCAGGTGCCGAAGGTGCTGACGTCGACCGCGGTCCAGCCCTCGGGGGTCGGCTCGATGAGCAGATGGCGCCGGGAGACCCGGTCGTCCGCCAGCAGGGGGTCACCGCCAGTTGTCCGCCCGATGACGCACGACTGGCCCGCCGGAACGACAGCCACAACCTCGTGCCCACTGCGGACGGTCAGCCCGGCTGACATCGTTACCCCCGCTTCCATGACCCCCCTGTGTGATGGCTTTCACAGACGTGAGAGCACGCGTATTGCGCGGAGGCTGTCCGCGGAGAAACTGTCTATCTGCCGACAATCGGCCGTCATTGTGAACCGCCGAGTAATCGTGACGCGTACGCCCGTGACCGGCGTGCTCATACGTGCCCGCTGGCCTCAGCCGCTGTGAGCCTGACGGACCGCGTGGAGCGGCACCTGTTCCAAGAACAGCCTTTTCAGCAGGATGACGCCCGAGTTGGGCTGGTCCTCGGTGGTGAGCACCGGCAGAGCATAACCCGGCATATAAGCGACCTGAAGCGACGGTTGGACGGTGCCGACGGAGGTCAGCAGGGTCGGGCAGATCATGTGGCTTCCCGTGGCACCACGGATGCCCGCTGCGGGAGGCCGACCTTGTAGCCATCGGCCCGGTCGCCGTCGAGGGATTCCTCAGGGTTATGGAGACGCTGCTGCCCGTCAACGGGGCCGACCCGGTGACTCGGGTTCGCGATTTCGGTGAGGTCCATGGTGCTCGCCTTTGGCTGGTGGGCCGCGGGTGGCCGGGTCCCAGGTCAGGCCTTGGCCAGGCTGAGCAGGCGCTTCAACTGAAGCCGGTGCCGGGATCGGCGGCCTTCGCGAGGATCCCGAGGTCGCGTAGCCGGGTGAGGGCGTCGGCGATCAGTGCTTTCCAGGCCGTGAACGTTCCGAAGAGCGCCGCGCGGGACGGCTCGTCGGCGTCGGACAGCTCGATGGACATCGACCCCAGGGCGCAGCCGTATGAACCATCCTGCAGAGAGTTGGCCTGGTGGGGGGGGGGGGGGGGGCCCCCCCCCCCCCCCCCCCCCGGCGCCCCCCCCCCCCCGGGGGGGGGGCCGCGGCCGGGCGGCGGGGCGGCCGGCCCCCCGCCCGACCAGGCTGCGCACGTCGCGCAGGCGTCGAGGTCGGTCGAGGCGTGGGACGGCGGAGAGACCGTCCCTTTCCCGCGGGGTCAGGCGAGCGGCATGACCCGCACGATCCGGATGGAGGTGGTGGAGGTGCCGGCGGCGGGGAAGGCGACGCTGCCGTCGGTGTAGTCCTTGGCCTCGACGTAGGTGTGGTCCGGCGCGGCGATCGTGAACTGGCCGCCCACGGCTTTGCCGGTGGTGGAGTCGTACACCTGGGCGGCGATCGAGGTTCCGGACTTCCAGGTCAGGAGCATCTTGGCCGGGCCGTAGGCGGCCAGGTGTGAGTGTTGGGTCTTGTCGGCGGTCAGGACCGTCTGGTCGGACGCGCCGGTGGAGAAGTGCTCCAGCTTCGTCTGGTTGCCGTTGCTCCAGGCCGTCCAGTAGCCCTGGGTACCGGCCAGCACGATGTTGCCGCCGAACAGGGTCCCGTCACAGACTCCGGCCGCGACGGTCTGGCCGGTGGCAGGGCGGGCGATGCGGCACTTGTTGTCCGTGGCGCAGACCATCGCGAAGTGGCCGGTCCGGGCGTCCCAGACGATGTGGGAGTCCCAGGCGTGGCTGCAGCCCCAGGCGAAACTGTCGTGCCCGGAGACCGGGGAGCCGGTGGTGGCGTTGACCACCTGCATCCGGTCACCTTCGTGGATGTCGACGCAGCTGCCGTTGGCCACGGTGATCGCGGCCTCGAAGTAGGCGGCGTAGTTGGTGCCGTCGTATGCCAGGGTGCCGTGGTGGTTGTACCACCACACGAAAAGAGCCCCGGGATCGTAGCCGCCGAGGCTGCCGCTCAGGTTGGTGACCTGCTGCTCCCACACCTGCCGGCCGGAGTTGTCGAAGCGGACCATCCACATGGTCTTGGTCGGGCTGGAGGTTCCGCCGCACAGCTTCCCGCTGCCCTGCGGGCCGGGACGGGTCAGCAGGACCACCACACCCTGCGCATCGGCCTTGATGTCCTGCAGGTCGACCCCGTCCACGGACGTGGGAGTACCGACCAACTGGTCACCGCAGTCGAGCCTGCCCAGGTGGACCTTGGAGTCGGTGCCCAGCCAGGCCAGCCACGACCCCCCGCCCGGTGCCGCGGCGATCGCGGTCGGCAACGGGTCGGTGTCGCCCTGCGGCGCGAAGCTGACCACCTGGGACCCCAGGCTGACCTCGGTGATCCTCGCCGTCGGCGAGGCGCCCGCCGTCCGACCGCAGTCACTGGACGCCGGTCCGGACGGGGTCGCGGTGGGCGGGGGTGTCGTGGTCGCCGCCGGGGTGGCGGACGGCGACGACGGTGTGGTGGTCGGTGGGACCGACGGAGAGGTGGTCGGCCGGACCGATGGCGAGGCGGTCGGGGTGCCCGCTGTGCCGCCTCCGCCGCCCGGGAATCCGGCGGGTACACAGCCGGCGATCGCGGCGACGGCGACCACCGCCAGAGCCGCGGTCCGCGCTGTTCGTCTCAGGGTCATGTATGGCTCCGTCGAATTGGGTCCCCTCCCCATAGGGAAGTCGTTCCGCGACCGCGAATGGTTGCCGATCCGCGGAGATTGTCCAGTTTGGTGGCGTCCATGAACTGGGTGATCGACTTTGCCGAGGCGCTGGCGCGGCTCCATGCCGCCACCGGAGCCGAGGACGCAGGCGTCCTGTCCGCCGGGTCCGGCCCGACCCACGACGTTGACTTCGTTCCTCGGCGACATACCCAGCCTGCTGGGAGCCCGGAGGTGAGATCCCCTCGGGCGACGCGACCGTTCAGGGTTCGTAGCCGATTGTCCAGAGACGCGTGGTCTTGTCGGCGGAGCTGGTGGCGAGGAGGGTTCCGTCAGGGGAGAACACGACTGGCCCGACGGCGCCGGTGTGGCCGGTGAGGGTTGTTCGGAGGGTGCCGCTCGTGGTGTCCCAGACTCGCGCGGTCTTGTCCCAGGAGCTGGTGGCGAGGAGGGTTCCGCCAGGGGAGAACACGACCGCGTGTACCCAGTCGGTGTGGCCGGTGAGGGTCGTTCGGAGGGTGCCGCTGGTGGTGTCCCAGACTCGCGCGGTCCGGTCGCGGGAGCTGGTGGCGAGCAGGGTCCCGTCGGGGGAGAAGGCGACGGCGTGTACCCAGTCGGTGTGGCCGGTGAGGGTCGTTCGGAGGGTGCCGCTGGTGGTGTCCCAGACTCGCGCGGTCCGGTCGCGGGAGCTGGTGGCGAGCAGGGTCCCGTCAGGGGAGAACACGACTGACCCGACGGCGCCGGAGTGGCCGGTAAGGATTGTTCGGAGGGTGCCGCTGGTGGTGTCCCAGACTCGCGCGGTCTTGTCCCAGGAGCTGGTGGCGAGCAGGGTTCCGTCAGGGGAGAACGCGACTGGCCCGACGGCGCCGGTGTGGCCGGTGAGGGTCGTTCGGAGGGTGCCGCTGGTGGCGCCCCATATCCGAACGGTCCTGTCGGCGGAGCTGGTGGCGAGCAGGGTCCCGTCAGGGGAGAACGCGACTGACCCGACGGCACCGGTGTGGCCGATGAGGAACGCGCGCGGAGTGCCGCTCTTGGGGTCCCATATCCGAACGGTCCTGTCGGCGGAGCTGGTGGCGAGCAGGGTCCCGTCGGGGGAGAAGGCGACGGCGTGTACCCAGTCGGTGTGGCCGGTGAGGGTCGCGTGGAGGGTGCCGCTGGTGGTGTCCCAGACTCGCGCGGTCTTGTCCCAGGAGCTGGTGGCGAGCAGGGTTCCGTCCGGGGAGAACGCCACGGTCTGCGCGCTGTCGGCGCGGCCGGTGAAAGTGTACCGGTGGGCAACAGTGAAGTGCCGCTCGATGGGTTGAGGTAGTGGGAAGGGGGGTTCGGCGCTCGGCGGTGCCGCCCCATCAGGTACCGGGAACGGCGGCGCGACGGGCGGCTTCGCGCGGTTCGCCACTGCGTGACCGACGCGCTCGAGGAGATGGCTGCGGGCGGCTTCTGGTGGCCGACCGAACAGGTCGATCCAGACGACGGTGCGCAGCAGGCCGGGCAGGTCGCAGTCCTCGATCCTTATGGGGAGCAGCTTGCGGGCGAAACCCTCGGGATCGGCCGCGCGCGCTGCACGCCATTCTTCCCCGCCGTACACCGACCGCAGATAGGCGGCGGACACCAGAGCGATGGTCCGCCGTGCATGGGCGATTCCTTGCTGAATGCGGAACATCCAGTCCGATCCAGGCACGAAGTCCCATGCCTGGATCAGCACTCGGTAGCCGGCGTCCTCCAGCTGCCAGGCGACCCACTCCGCCCACTCCGCGTCCGCGGCGGTGTAGGAGACGAAGAAGTCCCATTCATCCGGCTCGTCATCGATCCTCGTACCCGACACGTCACTGATCCTCAACCGCAGGAAGGGTTGGCCCGCACGCGGCCGTTGTCATAAGCGAAATATGACAGACGTGGGCAGCCTCGGGCTCGCCGCGCGCTACGCCCATCGTGACGCCGACGCCGACGCCTCGACCCGCCCGCCTCGAACGCGCGGTGCCACCGGTTCGCCGACATCACCGAGGCCCGGAGGACCAGGGCCACGTCCGGTCAGGACGCCCCCGCGGCGAACTTCTGGGCGGCCCGCAACCGCACCCGCTCCCGGCGAGCCCGCCCATGCGCGGTCAGACCGCCCCCATCCGGATACCTCACACACTCGGCGTCACCGCCACCAGCCCAGCGGACGCCCCCACCACCAGGCCATTGACCCAGACCTCAAGGATCTTCAGTCGATTCCGCGATCACCGGCTGCCTCGTCGAGACCGCCAGCTCTCCGTGCCCGCTGCCCACGCTCCGCTACCTTGAACGCTCGACAACATGGCCCACGACGTGCGCGACGTCGGTTTCCACGAGAACGTCCTCTCCTTTGGACCGCCGACCTCCGGTCACCTTGCGGGCCTATGCGCCGCTGTGATCAACACGGATACGCCGAGGCCGGCTACCCGATCGTCGTGAAGGCGGCCGCGTCCACACTGCCCAACGGCCGTGCTCGATCTCCATGGCGTCCCCTGGCAAAACCGCCAGGCCACGATCACGCGGGAGCCCCGGCTCGACCCGCGCACCGCGCACCGCGCACCGCGGTAATGGTTGCGCGGTTGCCAGCGAGATCAGACACTCGTAATTCCTACCAGGTAGTGTGTCGATCGGAGCGTTCGTCATGACGAGCCCAGCCCGTGTCTGCGGGCCTGCGTCGTCAGGCCGGCCGGCCACCGCCGCAGGCAACAGAAGGAGATCGCGGGTGAACGAGTCTCCGCCGGAGATCGTGACGGATCTCGTCGACCTGACAAAGGTCGACTTCGAGCGTCTGAGCTCGACAATTTCCGAGCAGGCCGGGGAGTCGGCCCCGGATTCGGCGCTCGCGCATTCCCTGCGACGGATACTCCAGGAGGCCCGGGATCCAGCCAGCGCGATTGCTGGTTTCAAGTCGTCCATCTGAAGGGCGGCTGGAAGAGAGAAAGGGTGCATCTCGTGGCCGTGCCGCTCACGGGACCCGGGACACCATCAGCAGGCGCGGCCGGATGGTCTCCAGGGGGGCCCACGGCCAGTGCGCCGCGGGAAATTGAACGGCGATCAGAACCTTTTCAGCAGTTCATTCTGAAGGTCGTGAGCCGCTGTAATCTTTCCTGCGACTACTGCTATGTCTACGAGATGGCGGACCAAAGCTGGCGGCAACGGCCAACCGTGATGGCCCTCGACGTTCTCGCGGTGGCGGCCCACCGGATCGGCGAACATGCCAATACTCACGGGCTACGCGCGGTGCGGGTAATCCTGCACGGCGGTGAGCCGATGCTGGCCGGGCCTGAGTGGCTTGGTGAGGCGCTGACTATTCTGCGGGCGGCCGTTCCCCGGCGGGTGTCCGTGAACGTCACCGTGCAGACCAATGGCCTGCTGCTGGACGACGAGATCCTGGCCGTGCTGCACCGGCATCGTGTCCGGGTGGGGATCAGCCTGGACGGCCCCGCCGCCGCGCACGACCGACACCGGACATACGCCAGCGGCAGAGGCAGCCATGCCCAGGTCATGGCCGCGCTCGCGCTGCTCGGCAACGAGCGTCACCGGGGGCTGTTTGCCGGCCTGCTGTGCGTCGTCGACCCCGCGAACGACCCGCTCGCTGTGTACGAGGAACTGCTGCGCCACGCACCGCCCGCGGTCGACTTCATGCTCCCGCACGGCACGTGGAGCGCGCCTCCTCCCGGCCGGACGCCCGGCGACCCCGGCACCCCGTACGCGGACTGGCTGATCCCGGTGTTCGACCGCTGGTACGAAGCCCCGCGGCGACCCACCGATGTCCGGCTTTTCTCCGAGATCATTCATGTGCTGCTCGGCGGACGGAGTGGCACCGAGGACATCGGCCTTACTCCCTCCAGCGTCCTCGTCATCGAGACGGACGGTGCGCTGGAGCAGGTCGACGCCCTCAAGGCAGCCTACCCAGGGGCCCCCGCGACGGGCCTGACCGTAGCCGACGGCCCTTTCGACCTCGCCCTCGGTCACCCGGCCGTCGTTGCCCGACAGCAGGGTGTGGCCGGGCTGTCGGCCGAGTGCCGCCGGTGCGAGATCCGGGACGTGTGCGGCGGTGGCTATTACCCACACCGCTACCGCGCGGGCTCGGGCTTCGCCAACCCTTCTGTCTACTGCCCGGACCTGCTGGCGCTGATCCGTCATATCCGTCGTCGCGTCCACGCTGACCTGGCCCGGCTTTCAAGGCAGGTCGAGTGAACGAGACGCACCGCCTGTTCAGGGCGGACTTCGACGCCCTGGCCGCCGGAGGCGGCGGGCCCTCGACATTGGCCGCCCTCTGGAAGATGCAGCTGAGTAGACGGATCTTGCTCGTGCACACGGTCGCCGAGGTAGCACAGGAGCACGCGCCGGAGGTCTTCGTCGCGGGCCGGTTCGCGGAAGCCCTCGCCGTGTTGGCGGAGACCCGCCGCGCTGTCCCGGACGCCGTCGCCGATGTGCTTCTGAATCCCCAGATCGGTGGGTGGATCATGCGCTGCCTGCGCACGATGCTGGATCCCGCCGGCGAACGATCCTCGGCGGAATCCGATCTCGGGCATTTCGGCGCTGTGGTGGCGGCGGCGGCCTGGCGGGCGGGCCTTCCCTTCGAGACGACGATCCGGGTGAGCCACGGATCGGTGATGATCCCGACCGTCGGCCTCATCAGGACCGAGATGCTGGACGGGTGGGGACGGGCACATGCCGACGGCTCGGGAGAGACACTCAGGATCTCGGTGGGCGACGAGACGGTTGCATCAGACGAAATGGGTCCGGTGGCCGGGTCACGGTGGCTGCCTCTGCGGCAGCTCCGTTGCGTTGTAGACGGACGGTCGTTGGAGATTGCGCTTGATGACGTCGACCCCTTCCGTGGGTTCGCCGGGCTCCGAAACGCGGACCGCCTGACGTCCACCGAGGCCGCGGTGTGGAAGGCGCGGCTGGACGAGGCATGGGAACTGCTTGTTCGGTACCTGCCGGACCATGCCGAGGCGATCGCCGCGGGAGTCCGTTGCCTGGTGCCGCTCGATCCTGGCCCAGAGAAGCGGAAGCTGAGTGCCACCTCAACCGACGCGCCCGGCGCCGTCGGCATGATCCCGCCCACGGACGGGCTCGACTTGGCCGTCACCCTGGTCCATGAGCTGCAGCACACGAAACTCGCTGTCCTGCAGGACGCGGTCCGGCTCTGCGGGTCGGACGACGAGCTTCACTACGCGCCGTGGCGCTATGACCCGCGCCCGCTCACAGGAATGTTCCAGGGGGTGTACGCCTACCTGGGTCTGACCGAATTCTGGGGTGTCTACCGCCAGGCGGCCGAAGGGCCGGGCGCACAGCTGGCGCACTTCGAGTTCGCGCGCTGGCGTGAGGCCGTCCGGCGGGTGATTCGATGGCTGCATGAATCCAGCCTCCTGACGGCGCTGGGCCGAGACTTCCTGGTCGGGATGCGGACGAGCATCGAACGGTGGTGTGCCGAGGCGGTGCCGGCGCTGCCGCTCGCGCTGGCGCGCGTTGCCAGTGCCGAGCACTGGACGAGCTGGCGGCTGCGCAACATTCACCCGGACCAGACGTGGATCGCGGCGGCGGCGGACGCGTGGTTGGCAGGCCAGCCTGGCCCCGACGGGCGAACAGCTCCGGCGACAGTCCGTCGCGGCCGCCGCGGTAAAGCCACGGAGCCGCACCTCGAGCTCGCCTATCTTCGACTTCGGGAGCCGGACCGCTTCGACGCCCTGCGCCGCGACCTCGGGAAGCGGGATGCTCTAGCCGCGGCCCTCCCTGGTGCAACCGTGGCCGACGTGCTTCTGGTGGCGGGTGACCATGTCGCGGCCACCCGCGCCTACCAGCGAGAAATTACCCGTACGCCAGAGCGGATCGAGGCCTGGACCGGGCTTGCGATCGCGCACCGCGGTCTGCGTACGGCAGGCCAACCGCTCCTCGTCGCTCGACCCGAGACAGTTCGCGCGCTGCACCTGTACATCGGCGAGCGCACCGGGACCGGTCCTGACCCGGAAGCGCTGGCGGGTTGGCTCGGTGAAAGCAGTGCGCAGACTCTCGACGAGCACGGCTAGGTCGGGCGACACGGGATCAGAGCGCGACGGGCTCGAAGTCGAAGTCCAGCCGCCGGCCCTCAACCGCGGCGACGACGTCAGGATGGGTCTCGTAAAGGACCTTGCCGTAGCGGTCAATCGTGTCGGCCGCCAGCTCGTCGGCCTCCTCTACCCGACCGACGTGGCGGAGGTCGAGCGCATAGTTGGTGGCGCAGACCAGAGTGTGCGGGTGGTTGGGCCCGAGCAGAGACTGGAAGCGGCGCAACGTGTCCGCGCCCGTCTGCAGCCCGAACTCCACGTCCCCGCTCTCCGAGATGGCGGTGGCGAGGTTGGTGACGCAGGTCAGCGTGTAGTGGTGGTCCGGACCCAGACGGTCGGTCAGGCCGGCGAGTGATCCCTCGAGTATCCGCCGGGCCTCGGCCGGGTCACCCATCTGCCGCCGCACGAGCGCGAGGTTGAGCACGCTGCCATAGGTGTATGGGTGGGTGCTACCCAGCGCCTGCTCGAAGCGGCCGACAGTCCGGTCGAAGCGATCGAACGCCTCGTCGGTCCGGTTGACGGCTCGCAGGGCGTTGCCCAGATTGAGTCCGGCGAAGAGTCGGTCGGGGTGATTCTGCGGGTGGCCCGCCGTGTATTTGTCGTAGGTGTCTTCGGCCAGCGCCAGCGCCGCGGGGAAGTCGCCGGCCTTGCGCCGGTTGACCGACAGGATTCTGGCCGCCCGCAGGGCGTCGCGATGCAGCTCGCGGATCGTGCCTCGGGCGATCAGCTCTCGGTAGAGGCCATAGGCCCGTTCGGCGGTGTCCCGGCCTTCCAGGTACCGACCGGCCTGCCGCTGGTCTCGGGCCAGAGTCGCCAGCGCCCATACGACATGAAGGTTGTCGTCGCCCCCGAAGAAGATCCTGCAGGAGTTGTAGTTGCGCTCGCTCAGTTCGAGCGCGAGCGTGTACTCGCTGGTAAGACCATAGTCGACCGCGAGGTTGTTAAGAGCGTAGAACGTGTTGAGGTGGTCGGCGAAAACCTCTCGGTGCAGCGCGACCGCTTCCTCGTCCAGTTCCTTGGCCGCCGCGAACTCACCCCGGGCACGAAGATCCGCGCCGTGTCCGCCGAGAACCGTCAGCGTGTCCTCGTGAGAGGGCCCCAGGGTGGCACGCATCTGCTCCAGGGTCGAGCGGCGCAGCTCGTACGCATCGTCGTACCGACCGGTCGTCCACAGCAGGTTGCACTTGTGTCCCGCCATGACCAGCACGTAACGGTTATCGGCTCCGGAGTCGGCGGACCAGCGCTCGATGGCACGGTCCGCCTCGACCAGGCCGATCTCGAAGTCTCCGGACGCGTACAGGTAGCGGATGACGTTGGTGAACAGCTCCCTGGAACCGGAATCCTGGCACTCGACCAGGGCGGAGCTGGTGACGTGCCCATACAACTCCGCATAGTCCGGCCAGAGCTTGGGGTCGTTCGGATTGCGCGGGTCCGCGACAGCGAGGATCAGATGGACGTCATGGCGGATCTTCTCCGCTTCTGCCGTGCCCAGCTCCTCCCGGACGAGTCGCTGGATAAGCCGGTGGACCTGGAGGGTGTTGGCGTTGTTGTCGATGCGCGCGAGGGCGTAGCGGCCGAGCTCGCGGGTCGCCCGGGCGAGCAGGATCCCGTCTGAAAGGAAGCCGCGCATCGGTTCTTCCAGGGCGAACCGGCCGTTGCTGAAAAAGTCCCGACGGATCGGCTCCGGCCCGAAGAACGCACACCGGCGAAGCAGCTCCAAAGCCTGCGGATTGTGTTCGCCGACGGTTGCTTTGGACACGCTCCATGCAGTGGCCACTGTCTGCGGATAGTCCGCCGGCAGATTTTCCGCCAACAGTTGGCTGGCCTTGTCCGCGAAGAGCGCGAGGTACTCGTCGACGGTCATGCCGCTCTCGTCCTGCAGAGCGCCGGCCTGCTCCAGGGCGAGCGGCAGGTCGCCCAGCTCCTCGGCGAGCCGGTCGGCGCTCTGCGGGCCGATACCCGGCACACGGCGCTCGAGGAACTCAAGGCTCTCCTCGCGGGTGAAGACGTCGACCTCGATCGTCTCGACCACGCTCTGCCAGCGGCGGTTGCGCGATGTGATGAGCAGGTGCCCGGTACCCTGCGGCTGCAGGTTCTTGAGATCCTCTGGCTGGTCGGCGTTATCGAAGATCAGCAGCCAGCGCGGGTGCGGCTCTCCCTTGCGCAGCGCGTCGAGCACGGCGGTGACCGCGTCCTCGGTCCGGTCCAGCGGAACGGTCAGGCCGAGACGGGGAGCGAGAGCGGCGAGGCCGGCCCGGATGAGACCGGGCTGGTCGGCCGACACCCACCAGACGACCTCGTACTGGCTGGCGTAGCGGTAGGCGTACTCCATTGCGAGCTGCGTCTTGCCAACGCCGCCGAGGCCATACACGGCCTGCGGGAGGACCGCGGTGGTCTTTGTCAGGAGACGCTCGCGCAGGTCAGTGAGCAGGTGCGTCCGACCGGTGAAGTTCTTGTTCCGCTGCGGGACGTTGCCCCATACCGTAGGCACCCGCTCTGTCCTGCCGGAGCCGACCGCCGGATCGATGCTCACCGCCACTTCCCTCCGCCCCGCTGCGCATACGACATTCGGATTGTATCCCGCTTCCCACTCTTCACCGGCCACCCGGCTCCCCGGGGCTGGCCGCCGCACCGGAGAGCTCGGTGCAGGTAACCGGACCATCTAACCGCGCCGGGTGCTCGGGTTCGGCGTTGCCTCCGATACGGCGCGCCACGGCGTCCAGGAATCCGCCCCCGTGGTTGGAACCGGGTGCCGCTGTGCTTGCTTCTTGTCATAATCGCCTTATCCAGCCGACGATCGCATGGACGGCATTTGGTAAGGGGACGGGCCGTTGGGGGCGATGCGCCCCGGCGGCGCAGCCTCCGGGCCGTCCAGGAATTTTGGCGCGGTTGACCGAGCCCGGTACCCACAGACGACCAGCACTGTTCCCCCTTGGTCCTCGCCCTGAGCCGACGCTCTGCCCGCCAGCTCGGTCAGCCGTTCGGCCGCTCGCCGCCGAGCTCCTCGAGCAGGCGGCGGGCGCCAGTGTGCTGGTGCGGCATGAGCGGCGGATCCGCGCCCTCCAGCGCCCCTCGCAGCAGGGCGACCGCGCGAGCGGTGTCCCCAGCTCTGGCGGCCACGACAGCGGCCCGCCACTGGACCGCGCCGTCGGCTGGCGCCCGCGCGAGCGCCGCGCCCGCGAGTGCCCGTGCCTCGTCGATGCGGCCGAGCTCCGCGAGAGCGTATGCGCGGGCGGCCTGCACCTCAGGCGAGCCCGCGGCGGCCGGCCTCAGCCTGGCCAGGTTGTCCAGGTCCTCCAGCGCGCCTTCGAAGTCGCCTAGTTCGGTGCGCAGCGCGCCGCGTCCCGCGAGCGCGTCCGCTGTGGCCGGCGCGTAGCTCAGGACCCCGCCGTAGACGCCCTCGGCCCCGCGTAGCTGGCCTGCCTGCCAAAGCGCGTGAGCGAGTTCGACTCGAAGCATGCGGTCGCCCTGCAGACGTGCCACGGCGCCCTGCAGGTCGCTCACGGCCTCGGCGTGGCGGCCCGCCCGTAGAAGGAGCTGGCCGATCGCGGCCAGCAGCATGCCGACCGCCGTCGAGTCCTGAACGAGCTCGAACAGCACCGCGGCCCGTCGGTAGCGGGTCTCAGCCTCGTCGTAGCGGTCGCCGTTGAAGGCCAGGTTGCCGAGGAAAGACTCTGCCTCCCCCAAGGTCCGCGGGTCCCCCCCGGCCAGCCGGACCGCCTCCTCCGCATGCTTGCGCGCGAGGTCGAGCTCACCGTCGGCGAGCGCGGCCTCGGCCGCGCGCAGGTAGTCGACCGGCCGGCCCAGCGGCTCGTCACTTTCCGGCCAACGCAGTCTGCCTGCCTGGATCGACTCGATCAGGCGGTCGTGCTGCAGCTCGTACCAACGAGATCCCGAGCGCCATTCCGCCTTGAGGAGATGCCGGTCCACCAAGGCGTGGGCGACAGCATTCGACATCCCCGCGGTCCGGCTTCTGCCCTCGTAGACCGTGTTCCGGGTACCCAGCTCGGTCAGGAAGGACCGGGCCAGCCAGTCGCGCAGAGCAGACTCCGCGATGTCATGCTCGCGGGCGACCTCCGAGATGGCTCGCGCGCAGAAGTCCGTAAGCGTGCGGTCGACGTCGCCGTAGTTGCGCAGGTGCTCAGCCGTGATCACGCTGACCTCGTCGGGCAGGGCCTCCCAGAGAGCGGAACAGACCACTTGCAGCTGCACCGGCTCGACCGTCTCGGCCTGGACTGACGCCGTCTCCCCCAGCCGGTCGGTGAAGTCGGTCGTGCGCAGGTCATCGACGAGGCGCTCGGCCACCCCGGGCGCGAAGGACCGACCGGTACCCGCCAGCGGGCGAGTCACCGCACGCAGCGCGGCGCCCACCGGCAGCGGCTCGACGTGGAAGCGCGTCCGCGAGTCGCTGGAGATCACGGCCTCGTACGGCAGAAGGCTGGCGAGGCTGTCCTCTCGGATCGAGATCAGCAGGCGCAGATGCGGCAGCGCCCGGATGGCCTCGGCGAGGTGATCAATAAACTCGTCGCGGTACCGCCGGCGGTGTGGAAGGTCACGGAACACCTCCTCGAACCGGTCAATCGCGGCGAGGACGGGGAGCGGGTCGTCGTAACGGTCAAAACGTTCGACGCGGCGGCTCAGAAAGTCGGTGACGGAGAGTCCGGAAAGCTGGTTGGGTGAATCGTGAGGTGACCATGAGGACAGCAGCGCGAAGGTATAGGGGTTGTGTCGCGAAAGCGCCGCCGTGGGTACTGGCGACGCCTGCGAGACCCGCCCCGGCGGTAGGATCTCGGCCGCCTCGGCAGCCACCCGCGCGCCGACTCCGGCCGTCACGAGCGACGTCTTTCCGACCCCGGACGGCCCATAGACCACGAGTAGCCGGTGGCTGGTCCACAGGGTCGCGACGTCGTATGACTCACGCTCCCGCCCGAAAAACAGGTCGGTCTCGTCCGGCTGGTACGAACGTGGACCCACGAAAGGGGGCCGGCGGCCACCAGCCGGCGCACCCCCCGTCATGCCGGCCCCATCAGAAATCGCAGCCGCTGGCAGAACTCCGCGGTTGTGCCCCAGAAGACGGTTATATTCCGCCTGTCGAAGTACCTGTCCAAGTAGTCTCGGGCGCGGGCATCCAGGCCCGTTTCTCCGTCCTCGCTGGGCGCGAGCTGCACGCTTATGTGACGTCGCAGGTGGACGGGGGCAAGCGTGCGTAGCAGGCTGTGAAAGAGGACCCGAAAATTCCAGTCCCCGTATCGGTATCCGATAAACAGCAGCGGGGCATTCTTCAGAGCCGGAAGCACCGAGGTCGGTACAATGCGTTGCATTGTGGTCCGATTCGCCGACAGATTCGCCACGAAGTCAAGATAGTCGTCCTCGGTGAGTACGAGTGTCCGAGGATCCTCGAAACTTCCGTACAAATGAAATACAATAGGATTTTCCACCATCGGTGGATCGGGGTCCAAACTCGGGGCGCCAATTTCGGATAGTGGGTCGTCCCACAGGCAGGCGAGCGCCCTGGGATCCTTTCCGGATGCGCGGAGGGCGCTCACCATAAAATTGTCATAGTTCGTCGTGACGTAGACCTTGAGGGGAAGCTCGGCGAGAAGCGCGTGTGGCTCGGAAAGGTCGGAAAAATCCGGCTGCCCCCGAGCGGCCAGTTCCTCCCTCAGCTGTTCCTTGACGTAGACGCCCTCGCCCTCGACCGTGGTCGCGTACTGCATGACACGCGGGAGTTCCGCCATTGAGTCTGGAAACGGGTAGGCGTAGCGGGCGGCCCAGACGGCGCTGAGGTGACTGTCGGTGGGCAGCGTCGGATGGCAGACACCGCCACCGAGGAACGGGGTGCACTCGCCGTTGCGAAGCTGGTTCACGAGCCGATCCCATGCTCGGTCGTCCACCCTGACCCCCGCCGGTCCGCCCACGTGCCTCGCAGCACCTGACACTCGACGAACTGTAGTAGGGCGACAGCGCAGACTGGAACGGGGGTGGGCACTACGGTACCTGAGTCTGCCACGACGACGCCGACGGCGCGGCTCACTGAGATATCTCAGGTGTGGTACGGCCCGTACGCTCCGACCGCCCGAAGCACCGGCGGGACACGTGCCCGCGATTCTCGCGGCCGCCGCCTGGCACGAAACGCTCTCTACATATGGCTCGAACGCCTGCTGTGGCGTGTCGGATATATCACGAGGCGGCGTAGTTGCCTGTATCCACAATTCTAGTAAGGCCATACTCGACGCCAGTCTTTGATGATCTCAAGATATACCCAATTTTTGGGTGTGATCTGTCGTTTCGCCGTGCTGTCGGGCCGCGTTCGGCCCCTGGTTGACGGCAAATCGTCGTGCCCTCGCGCTGGTTGGACCCTTCGTGCTCGGGGGACAGGTCTGGTCGGGAATTGATCCACAGGTCCGGTCTGCCGTCCTCACCCGGAAGGGCGGTGGTGCGCGTGGTGGCTGTCGGAGACGGCCGTCCGCGTCGACTGAGGTGCGTGGATTGTTCTGGCCACGCGGTGCCCTGGAGGAGGCGGCCCGACGCCGGCCGCCCTTCGTACCCGCGGACGTCGTCGAATCCGGCCTCTGGGCCGACCTGGAATGGAAGTGCGCCCAGATCGCGGCCGGCGATCCCGCTTGAGCCCGACCAGACGCAGGTCCTGCTGCGCACGCTGGCGATCAGCGTCGGCCGCGGCCAGGCCCGGTACGGCCGCGGGGCGCGCCACCGGCCCACGTTCCCCTCACCGGCGTCCCGAGGAGACGACCGCGGCCGCCGGCGCGCCGCTGTTCTTTCCCCCGAGTGGCATCGGGCTCATCCCTGACCAGACGGCTGACCATCCCGCTCGGAGGCGGGCGCCCGCGCCAGTGCCACGGATGACGATCCGGGGCGGTCGGGCACCGACAGTAGCCGCGGCCCGGCCGATCGAGGTCGGGAACCGCGCCGGCCCGGACACCGATCTTCATCGACAGGCCGGCCTGCCGCGGAGCACGTACGCGTCACGTGTCGTGACGGTCGCCCCGGAGCAAACCCGGGTGGGCCTTTCACCTACCACCGGTTACCAAGGCCATTCCGCGACGTACCGTGCTGAGACGTACCGTGCCGGCGTGAGCGTGAGCATGCTGTGGGCGGTCTCGGCCCTTGACGCACCTGCGCTGGAACGGTGGGCTCCGGTCTGGACAAGTCTGTTCGACGGATACGCGTCCCGGGAGGACCTGCGGACTTGTTGGCAGGGCTGGCTCGATGACGGTCAACCGGATGAGTCGTTCGCCCGGATGTTCTCCGCCGTCGCCCACGGTGGCTGGAAAGAGCTTTGGGACTTCTCCAACGAGTGCGCCTCGGAAGTGCTCACCGATATCCACGTCACTCGTCGATGCTCTGCGCCTGAAGCGTTGTTCTACGCGATCGGACCCGCGCGTGCCCGGTCGCTGCCCGGATTCCTCGGCAACTTCATCCTGACACCCGGCCAGCTCTCGGCGGCGCTACCGGGCATAGTGGCCGCGTTCTCCTTCTCACCGCGCGAGCGCATCCAGATCCGCGGCCGGGTGGACGAGGCGCTCGCCGACTCCGCGCCGCACGACATCGACGACGTCCTTGACACGCTTCCTCGGCGTGCCCGATGGGCGGCGGATCATAGCATGGGGTTGGTCAGTATCTGTCAGGCGATCACGTAGTGGGCTCGCGTCATCGCTCATCCGCGCTCCCGCAGGGCTTGTCCGTGCGCTCCTGGGCGGGTGCGCACGCGGGATTCTGGCGCCGCTCGGAGGCGGGGATCGAGCCGCGCTGGCGCGAGGCTGTTGTGTCAATGCGGCCCGACCTGGTTTTGGACGTCAAGCGGGCCGGGCCCTGCTCGCGGGTTTCCGCTGGTCAGCCGTATTGCTAGCCCAAAAGTGCCAGGCGATGGTCCTTTATAGCTAGGACCAGAGTCCCGGCAACCCGTTTGCCGCATCACCCGAGCCTGCAGTTTCACTCTGCAACAGAGGCCTAAAGGCCCTCATCGGCACCTACGTGCCATTTTTCCTTTGAATGGGCGCTCGTTACGTTCGCGCCGCTCCCGGCCACCCCCAAACCGGGACGGCGCCCGGCCCCCCACCGGGCAGCCAGCGACGAGGAAGGTGCTCGCGACGATGGTGCTCAAGAACGGAACTCTGTTCACATTCCTGGCGATGGCCGCGGCCTCAGCCGGAGGCATCTCCGGTTGCCCGGGGCCCGACTCGGGGCCGCCCACGCCCGTGAAGTGTGCCGACGTGGAGGTCGTCTTCGCCCGCGGCAGCGGGGAACTGCCAGGCCTCGGAATCACCGGTGGCCCGTTCGTCAGCTCCCTGAAGGCTGACCTGGCTGGCAAGTCCGTGAACTCGTATGCCGTGAACTACGCGGCCGACGTCGCCCAGACCTCGGCCGGCTCCGGCGCCACCGACATGACCAACCACGTCACCTCGGTGGCCGCCGAGTGCCCGAACACCAAGTTCGTGCTCGGCGGATACTCGCAGGGCGCCAGCGTCACCGATATCGCGATCGGCATCCCGACGCTGCTCGGCAGTGGCAAGACGATCCCGACAAACCTGGCTCCGCGGGTCTGGGCGGTTGTCGTCTTCGGCAACCCGCTGGCGCTGCTTGGGCAGCACATCCCGACCGCCAGCAAGCTCTACGGCTCCAAGGCACAGGAGTTCTGCGCGCTGGGTGACCCGGTCTGCGGCAACGGCGTCAACGGCGTGGCACATCTGACCTACGGTTCCAACGGAATGACCACCCAGGGCGCGGCGTTCGCGGCCAGCAAGGTCACGGGCTCCTGACCCCGTCCGGCGCGGGGGGGCGGGGGGCCCCCCCCCCCCCCCCCCCGGGGCCCCCCGGGCACTCCGTGGGACCGGAACTCTCGACGCGAGGCAATCACCCCTGCTGACTTCGACGACCGTGCATCAAGGGCTCTGGGCGCGGGATGGCCCGAGAAGCCCACGGCCGGGTCAGAGCAGGTCGTGGTCGCGGGCGTAGATGGCGGCCTGGGTGCGGTCGCGCAGGCCGAGACGGTCAAGAATGCGGGAGATGTGGTTCTTCACGGTCCCCTCGCTCAGGTAGAGCCGAGCGGCGATCTCCCGGTTGTTCAGCCCGGCCGCGACCTGACGCAGGACGTCGATCTCCCGTGGTGTCAGACCAGCGACCGCGGGCCTGACGGCTGACCAGTCAGCTGGCGGCGCCGCGGCGGCCGGCGGGACCGCGACCGGCGGAGCAGTGGCTGTACCGGCAGGTACGGAGGTGGGGATGAGGACGGGGAAGGGCGAGGCCCGTTCCAGAGCGGTGGTGAGGCGGGCGGCGGCGGCCGGGTCGAACTGGACCACGCCGGCATGGGCCAGCCGGACGGCGGCGGCGAGCTCGGCGGCCGGACGGTCCTTGAGCAGGTAGCCGGCGGCGCCCGCGCGCAGCGCACGCACCACATAGTCCTCGTCATCAAACGTCGTGAGCATCACCACCCGGCAGGCCGGCGCCCGCGCGGCCAGCTCCGCCGCCGCCGCGACGCCGTCCAGTACCGGCATCCGCACGTCCATGAGCACCACGTGCGGGCCGAGGGCCAGTGCCCGCTCGACGGCCTCCCGGCCGTCGGCCGCCGTGCCGACGACCTCGACACCCGGCTGGATGCCGAGAAGGGCGGCGATGCTCTCCCGGATCAGCCGCTGGTCGTCGACAACCAGCACCCGCACCGGCGGCGGCGCGGACGACGCGGAGACGCCCACGCCGGAGCCGGACTCGGACTCGGACGCGGGCCCGGATCCGGGAGCAGACGTTCCGGTCACGACACCGGCTCCGGCTGGTGGGGGATCGCGACGGCCAGGCGGGTACCCCGGCCTGGCTCGCTGTCGACCGTGACCGAGCCGCCGACGAGAGCCACCCGCTCGCGCATTCCACGCAGGCCGAACCCCTCCCGGCCGGCCTCGAACCCTCGGCCGTCGTCGGCGACGACGAGACGGGCCTCGGTCGGCGCGCAGCGGACGGTCACCACCGCCCGGGTGGCGTGCGCGTGCCGGCGGACATTGGTCATGCCCTCCTGCGCCGCCCGGTAGAGCGTCATCAACACGGCGGGCCCATACCGGCGCTCGTCGCCGGACCAGTCCACCGTCACGGCCAGCCGGCCGTCGTCGGTCCGCTGGGCCTGCCTCGCCAGCTCGTCCAGCGCCGTGGAAAACCGGAACGGGACCTCGCGCAGCGCACCGACGGAGCGACGGACGTCATCAAGCGCGAGCCGCGCCGACCGGTGCGCGTCCTCGACGGCGGCGTCCGCGGCCGCGGGGTCGCGGTCGCGGAAGGCGGCCGCCTTTTCCAGCAGGACCGAGATGGCGGTCAGATGGTGGCCGAGCCCGTCGTGGATGTCGCGGGCGACCCGGTTGCGTTCCGCGGCGGCGGACAGTTCGGCTACCCGCTCCGACGACGCCCGCAACCGCTCGTTCGCGTCCTGCGCGCGCGTCCTGCCGCGCCGTTCCTCGGCGGCGACCGCGGCCATCGCGATCGTCAGCACCAACCCGAGGACGAACATCAGCAGATCCGAGATGTGTTCCGGCGACCGGTACCAGTGGGGTTCGGTCAGCTGGAACGCCACGGCGATGGCCACAACGCAGCCAGCGCCGACCCCGATGCTCACCGCGCGGCCGAACGCGAAGTACGCGGTGAACGGCAGCAGCAGGAACAGCACCCGGGCAAGCCCGGCCCCGTCACCGGCGGCGACCAGAACGAACAACGCGGCGCGCGCGGCCAGCAACCCGACAGCCGCTGGCCGCGGGGCACCATCCGGGAACGCCCGCCGCTCGGCGAGATCCAGCACGGCCGCCGCGGCCAGCCCGCCAACGAACGGCAGCGGCCGCGTGTCACCCACACCGGCAAGGCCGGCGTACCCACCGGCGATCAGCACGCCGGCGTACAGGACGGGTGCGACCCACGGAACCGGCGGTGACACGGCGTCAGGGTACGTCGGCCGGCGCACTCGCCGATATACCCGAAAGGCACGTGCCCGCGGGCATGGTCGCGCACCGGGTGCCGAAGGGCATGCGGCTGGTGGGCACTTCCGGCGCGCATCGCCTCTTCCTACGGTCCGGGCATGTTCTTTCTTCTGCGTTTCGGAGCGGTCAGTGGCCTGGTGGCCGGCCTCTTTGTCGCGGTGCCCGGCATGATCGAGGCGTTCACCGGCGAGACTCTGGCTACCAGCCTGGTGCTCGGCGTCTCGCCGGCACTGGCGGTTCCACTGCTGCCGGCGCTGCGCCTCGGCCTCCTGGCCGCCGGCGACCGGCGACCGGCGGGCCAGTCGCGCCGGCCGGGTGCAGCCAACCCGTCCATCTCCCCGGCTGGGGCTGGGGGTGGGAGCGGTGGCGGTGGCGGTGGCGCCTTCGCTGATGCCGCGTTCGCGGTCAACCTGGTCGGGTTCGGGCTGTTCGGCGGGGCCGCCTATGCCCTGAACGTCGTTGTCTACCCGCTGGGCGAGGACACCGACCTCGCCACGGCGAGCCGCGCCGCGCTATTGGCCAGCGCCGCGGTCTTCGTCGTCGGCGTGGTGTTGTTCGGGATCGCCCTGCTGCGTTCGGGCGCCTACCCGCGTACGCCGGTCTGGCTCTACCTGCTGGGGTTTCCGCCGTTCGCGCTCGCCGCGCGGCTGCCGGACACCCCGGTGACCAGCATGCTGCACGTGCTTGTCGGGTTTGCCGTTGGCTGGCTTGCCCTTTCTTGCTGGCGGATCGCCCGCGAGAGCCAAGCGGCGCCGGCTCCGCCCGGTCCCTCGGCCGGCGTGCTGGCCCGGCCCTCAGCCCGGCCGTCTGTCTCGGCCGGTCCCGCCTGACCGTCCTACGTTCCTAGGTCGCCTGTGTCCGATGCCTGTGCCCGTCCAGCAGGCGGCGCACCTCGGGGGCGAGCCCGCCGAGCTGGGCGAGCTGGTGGCGTGCCTCGGCCGGGGTGATGCCGGGAACGTGCAGGCGGACGTTGACGGCGTCGCAGCCAGCGGTGATCACGTCGGCCGCGAGCCGCTCGGCCAACGCGGTCGGGTCGTCGTCGGCGATGAGGGCGTCGTCCGCCCAGTGGGAGACCGCCGCCGACGCCGCGTAGCCGCGGTAGACCTGTACCTGCCTGGCCTGGCGGCTGGTCGGCGGCGGGCCGAGCCAGATCCTGCGGACGATGACGCAGGCCCGCTCGCCGCCCGCCTCCCGGTAGGCGTCGGCGAGCTGGCGGCAGCGCGCGACGGTGGACATCGAGTCGAAGAGCAGGCCGGCGCCGGCGGCGGCGGCCCTGCGCACGGCCGCCGGGCTCATGGCCGCGCTGACGAGCGGGATCGGGGCGTCGGCGCAGGCCGCGACGGCCGGGTCGTTCGCCAGCGGTCCAGGGTCGCGACCGGACAGGGCACCCGCCACCTCCGCGAGCCCGGCGGCGAACCGCCGCGTCAGCCCGTCCTTGGTGGTCCCAAGGATGTCGAAGTCGTCCTGGAGCGATCCGGCGGCGACGCCCAGGCCCACGCGGCCCGGAAACCGGGCCGCCAGCCACGCCGTCTCCTCGATGACCAGCGCCGTCTGGCGCAGCGGGAGCAACAACGGGCAGGCGGCCGCCCAGCCCGCGGCCATGGCTTCCAGCGCCCAGCTCGCCATCTGCAATGGGTTGGGGATGTAGCCGGCGAATCCGCCGTGGTGCTCGCTGGTCATGACGCCGTCGAAGCCGGCGTCGGTGGCCAGCGCGGCCTGTGCCCGCAGCTCGACCACTGTCTGCCGGGCGCTCATCGGCGGCTCCACCGCGTGCGGGTAGAGGCGTAACGAAACCGAACCGGCCGACAGCGGGGCCAACGGGGCCGGCGGCGCCAACGGCGTCTTGATAGCGCTCACGACCGGCTCACCTCCACTTGGCGATCTGACGCGGCTGGCCCCTGGAGGGAGCGCGCGAGACCGACCTGCGCCTGATAGGCCGGCACTATGATGCCGGCACAGGGACATTTCCGGCAGTAGGGGGTCACTCGCGGTGGGGGATGCGAGCGCGCGGACGGCGGGCACTGCCAGCTCGGCGGGGCCGACGGAGACTCGCCCGGCCGCCCCGGCGGACCTGAGGACGGACCGGGCGCACTCGGCGCGGATGTACGACTACTACCTCGGCGGGAAGGACAACTTCCCGGCAGATCGCACGGCCGCGGAGCAGGTCAAGGCGGCCCTGCCCGAGGTTCCGCAGGCGGCCGTGCAGAACCGGCTGTTCCTGGTCCGCGCGGCCAGGTTCCTGGCTGCCGAGGTCGGCATCCGCCAGTTTCTGGACATCGGCACCGGGATCCCCACGAGCCCGAACCTGCATGAGGTCGTGCAGGGCGTCGCGCCCGAGTCCCGGGTTGTCTACGCGGACAACGACCCGATCGTGCTTGCGCACGCCCGTGCCCTCTTGACCAGCAACATGCAGGGGCGCACCGCCTACGTCGATGCGGACGTCCGCGAACCGGGGCGCATCCTCACCGCGCCGGAGCTGCTCGACACGCTCGACCTGACCCGCCCGGTCGCCCTCTCCCTCGTCGCGATCCTGCACTTCGTCTCCGACGAGGACGGCGCCTACGAGGTCGTCCGCGAGCTGGTGGCCGCGCTGCCCGCCGGCAGCTACCTGATGCTCAGCAGCCTCACCGCCGACTACAACCCCGCCTCGGTGAACACCGCGGTCGGCGTGTACCACGCGCAGGGCCTTACCTGCGTGGCGCGCGGTCGCGACGCGTTCGTCCGTTTCTTCGACGGCCTCGACATCGTCGAGCCCGGCCCGACGCCAACGCATCTCTGGCGTCCCGACACGACCGCCCCGCCCAGCCTGGAGGCGGAGGCCGGCGGCAACATCATCTACGCCGCGGTCGCCCGCAAGGCCTAGCGCCGCGACAGCAAGCGTCCGCCTACTCGCGGCCACCCTCTGTTATCCGCGGCTGGCAGGGGTCATGTGACCTCCTCCCGGGTCTGGATGGGCGTCCGGCGCTACGGGAGCAGCACGATCTTGCCCTGAGTGCGGCCGGTCTCGATGAGTTCGTGTGCCTTGGCGGCCCCGGCGAGCGGCAGGGTCTGGCCCACGTCCACCCGGAGGGCGCCGCGGGCAACCAGCTCGGTGAGGTGCCGAAGGTCGTCGCCGGAGCGTTTGACCCCGAACTGCGCGAAGCGCAGGCCTCGGTGGGCGGCGAGTGCGCGGACCTGGGCGCGGTCCGGTCCCGTACCGCGTACGTCGATGAGCACGCCGCCGGCTGCCAGGACGTCCAGCGAACGCGGACCGTATTCCTCGGCCATCGGGTCGATCACCACGTCGATCTCGCGCAGCACCGCGGCGAAGTCGACGCTGGTGTAGTCGACCAGTTCGTCGGCGCCCAGCTCGCGCAGGAACGCCTGCTTGGCGACCGTGCTCGAGGTACTGGCCAACAAGTGGGCGCTCTACGTGTTGTCCGCCCTGCGGCGCGCTGACGGGCCGATGCGCTTCAACGAGCTGCGCCGGCTGCTCGGCGACATCACGCAGAAGATGCTCACCCAGACACTGAAGACCCTCGAGCGTGACGGGCTCGTATCGCGCACCGTCTACCCGACGGTCCCGCCCCGCGTCGAGTACGCGCTGACCGAGCTCGGCATCGATGTCGGCAAGCTGACCGACGCCGTCGGCGAGTGGGCGGTGGTTCACGCTCCAGAGATCATCGCCGCCAGAGGGCTTTACGACCAGCGCGCCAGCCAGCCCCCGGTGCCCATGACCATGACCTAACCCGGCCACGGCCGCGCGGGCGGGAAGCCAGGCGAGGTCCGTGACGGCACGCGCCTCGTGGGCGTACCGAAACGCGGCCCGGGGACACCCCCGGCGGGACACAGAGGTCGCCATCCGGGAGGGCGACCAGATCGGTCAGGAATGGAGAAGCGTTCGGTAGCGGGCCGCACCTAGCGTGACCGGCATGGCTTCCATCGAATCCGTCACCCTTGAGGTGACCGACCCGACCGCCGCCAGCCGCTTCTACAGCGACGCCTTCGACCTGGACGAGCAGATCTGCCTCCGGGCGGCGGAGACACCGACGACCGGCTTCCGCGGTTTCACGTTGTCGCTCACGGTGTCCCAGCCGGCCAACGTCGACAGCCTCATCGGCACGGCCCTCGAGGCTGGCGCGTCATCGCTGAAGCCGGTGACGAAATCGTTCTGGGGCTACGGCGGCGTCGTCCAGGCCCCGGACGGGACCATCTGGAAGATCGCGTCCTCGGCGAAGAAGGACACCGGCCCGGCCAGCCGGCAGATCGAGCAGATCGTGCTCCTGCTCGGAGTCGCCGACGTCGCGGCGAGCAAGCGGTTCTACGTCAACCACGGCCTCGCTGTGGGGAAGAGCTTCGGCCGCATGTACGTCGAGTTCGACACCCCGTCCAGTCCCGTCAAGCTGGCGCTCTACCGGCGCCGCGCACTCGCGAAGGACGCCGGCGTCTCTCCCGACGGGACCGGATCGCACCGGCTCGTGATCGCCGGCGATTCCGAACCTTTCACCGATCCGGACGGGTTCGCGTGGCAGACCTCGGCGGCATCCCCTTCCCAGACCCGTCTTTCCGAAGGTCAGCTGAACCGCGTCGCGGCCGAATAAGCCGGAGGCGCCCTTCCGGGCAGGACTTCTGTCCGCATCCCTGACGCGATGAGGTCCGCTGGCAGTCGTCGAGCGGGCCCCCGCCCTGGGGAACAGCCCTCGGCGTCGAACGTCGGCTCTCCGGCGCCGCGGACATGATTGTGCGGGACTGTCCGGCCGACTTCTGCCCGGTCAGGTCAGGCTGGTGACCAGGGTGTCGGCGAGCCAGCGTTCGTAGTCGTCGTGGGACCAGCCGCGTTCCACGACGAGGAGGCGGTACAGGTCGGGTGAGATGAGCGCCCAGACCGTGTCGCGGGCGAGGCCGAGGTCGAGGCCGGGGCGCAGGCCGCCGATTTCGGCGAGGTGGGTGACCATGACGGTGGCGCCGGTCAGGCGCTCCAGGTCGGTGGTCGCGGCCAGCGCCTCGAGGTCGGGGTCGCCGCCGCTGCGCGCCCCGGCCAGCAGCACGCCCGTCAGTGGTCCGATCCGCTCGCCCAGTGACCGGGCGATGGCGGCGTAGCGGCGCAGTTTCGACGCCGGGTCGGGGTCGGCGCGTAGTGCCTTGAGCTCCGGACGGTCCACCAGGGGAACGGGTTCGTCGTCGCCGACCAGAGCGACGTCGTAGACGGCCTTGACCAGGGCCGCCTTGGTGCCGAACGCCTTGTAGACGGTCTCGACGGAGACGCCGGCGGCGCGGGCGATGTCGGTCATCGTGGTGGCCCGGTAGCCCTGGGCCAGCAGCAGGTCATGGGCGGCGGTGACGATCTGCCGACGGTTGCGCCGCGCCTGTTCGGCCCGGCCCCGGTTGTCGTATCCGCGACGAGTCTTGGCGCGATCCTCCATGGTTCCTTACTGTCCTCCAGTAACGAATACAGACGGCATGTCTTCGAATCTGGAGACTAGACCACCACGAGGTGACCCATGCAAGGCACACTCTCGCTCACGGCGCTGGCGCGACGCAGCATCGAGATCATGGCGACCGGCGACTTCGACGACTTCGTCGAGGTCGTGCACCCGCTGGCCACCAACCGGGAGGCGGAGCAGGAGCCGCCGGCCTGCCGAGGCCAGGGACCGGAAGCCTTCTTCGCCACTGCCCAGTGGCTGCGGCGCTCCTACGCCGACCTGCACTGGCAGGTGCACGACGCGGTGGAACAGGACGACGTCGTGGCGCTGCACTGCACGATGAGCGGCCGGCACGTCGAGCCGTTCGTCGCCTACGACGCCGAGGGGCGCGTCGAGCGGGCCTTCCCGCCGACCGGGCGGCGTTTCGCCACCACGCAGACGCACTGGTTCCGCATCGCCGAAGGGAAGGTCATCGAGCACTGGGCCAACCGCGACGACCTGGGCACCGCCACCCAGCTGGGCTGGGTCCCGCCGACGCCGGCCTACCTGGTCCGCTCGGCCCGGGCCACCCGCCGCGCCCGCCGGGCCGCGTAGACGATCTGCCGGTAGCACGAGCGGGGCAGCGCTGCTAGCCTCACCGGATTCCTTTAGTTGATTCAACCTGGTGAACCCGGCACGTCTCGCCTGGCTCTGGCCGTCAGAGGTGCGGATGATGGCACGTCCCAACCGGCTTCCTCCTCGACGTCTTCCTCCTCGACGTCTTCCTCCTCGACGTCCAGTGCGGCTGGCGGGTGCGGTCCTCACCCTGCTGGCGCTCGTCTCCTGCGGCGGCTCCGGTGCTTCGGCCCCGCAGTCGCCGCGGCCCGTCGCCGCCGGCGCCGCGCCGGCCGCCGCGGGCACAGGTCCGGTGATGGCCGCCAGAACGGTGAAGGTGGCGTCGCTCGACGGCACCCAGATCGTGACGCACTTCTTTCCGGCCACCGGCCTGCGGGCCGGTGGCCGCGCTCCCACCGTGCTGGACGGCCCCGGCTGGGGCCAGCCTGGTGAGACCGACCCGGCGACGGGCAGCGTCGCGCCGCTGGTGGCCGCCGGCTACAACGTCGTGACATGGGATCCGCGCGGATTCGGCGGGTCCGGCGGAACCGCGCACACCGACTACGCACCGTTCGAGGGCCGCGACGTGACCGCGCTGGTGGCCTGGCTTGCCCGGCAGCCGGAGACGCAGCTCGACGCGACCGGTGATCCTCGGGTCGGCATGGTCGGGAGCAGCTACGGCGGGGGAATCCAGTTCATCGCGGCGGCGTCCGATCCGCGCATCGACGCGATCGTCCCGGCCATCGCGTGGCATTCCCTACCGGAGAGCCTCTATCCCGATGGCGCGAACAAGGCCGGTTGGGCCGGCCTGCTGTGCCAGATCGGCCAGAGCGGCAAGAACCGCCTCGACACGCATGTGATCGACTCGTGCCGGTCGGCCACCGCCTTCGGCCAGCCATCGACAGAGATCATGGACTGGTATGCCGACCACGGCCCGGCGTCGCTGCTCGGGAAGATCCGCGTGCCGACGCTGATCATCCAGGGCACCGTGGACACGCTCTTCCCGCTCGCCCAGGGCGTCGAGAACTACCAGGCGCTGCGCGGCCGGGTGCCGCTGAAGATGGTCTGGTTCTGCGGCGGCCACGGCGAGTGCCTGACGAATCCCGGGCCGTCCGACCACACCGAGCAGCTCACGATCAGCTGGCTCGACCGATACCTCAGGCAACGGCAGGGCACGGCGACCGGCCCGGGGTTCGAGTACGTCGACGACACCGGTACCTGGTACGGCGCCGACTCGTTCCCGCTCGCCGCCACCGGCTCGCTCACCGCCACCGGCCAGGGCGTTCTCACCCTCGACCCGAGCGTGACGTCCGGGTCGGCGACCGCCGCGGCGCCGGCCGCCGCCGGCACGGCCGTCGAGGCCGCCGTCCCGCCGCCGTCGGCCCCGGGCGCGATCGTCGGCGCGCCCAGACTCATGGTCGACTACCACGGCACCGCGGAACCGGCCGGGGCGGTCGTGTACGCCCAGCTGGTGGACGCCGACCGGCACGTCGTCGTCGACAACCAGGCGGTCCCGGTCCAGCTCCGCCTCGACGGGCAGCAGCACAGCGTCAGCGTCGACCTCGCCACGGTGGCGTGGCACGTGACCCCCGGCAGCCACCTGGCCCTGCAGGTGGTCGCCGGATCGGCCCTGTTCGCGCCGCAGACCTCCCGGGGCAGCGTCTCGCTCTCGCTGTCCCTGACCGTCCCGCTGGCGAAGGCCGGCACCCCCGTTCAGGCCTCCTGACCGCCCGCCCGCGATGGGTGGAGGCTCGGGCCTCAGGCAAGATTCCTGAGGTGGTGCCGGGTCGAGTACTGTTTGACCCGGCACTGCCGGTATCGGCTCGGAGGGCCCGGCTCCGAGGTACCGCGAGGTGCGCGGCATCGCGCGGATCGGCATACCTGTCATCAGGCCTTCAGGACAGTGCCAACCTAGGCTGCCCGCCTGGAGTATGGGAATATGGGAGGACGCGTATGGTCAGCAGTATGAAGACGACCGTCGACCTGCCGGATGCGCTCGTTCGCGAAGCGCAGGACGTGGCCCGCGCTGAGGGCACCACGCTGCGGGCTCTTCTCGAGGACGGCCTCCGCGCCGTACTCGCGCGGCGCCGTTCCACGGCCCGGTTCGAGCTGCCGGACGCGTCCGTGGACGGCGACGGCGTGCGCCAGGAGTTCCGTGGCGCCAGCTGGGACGACCTCCGCGCTGCGGTCTACGGTGACCGCGCATGATCGCGGTCGACACCAACATCCTCATTTATGCACACCGCCGCGATTCGCCATTCTACGAGCCTGCGGCGCGTGTCGTCCGCGACCTGGCGCAGTCCAACGCGGCCTGGTCCATCCCGTGGCCCTGTGTGCACGAGTTCTATTCAGTAGCGACCCACGCCCGGATCTACGATCCGCCCAGCCGGCCAGATCAGGCCATCACGCAAGTTGAGGCATGGCTCGGTTCCCCATCGCTGGTGCTTCTCCACGAGGGCGCTACCTACTGGCCGACTTTGCGCGCAATGCTCGAATCCGGGAAGGTCCAAGGGCCTATGGTCCACGACGCTCGTATCGCCGCGCTGTGTCGTGCAAACGGCGTCCGAGAGCTTTGGAGCGCCGATCGAGACTTCGGCCGGTTCCCGGACCTGACCGTGCGTAATCCGCTCGTCGTCGGCGGACGTTGAGGGCCAGAACCGATCGGCCCGAAGCTCTTAGAATTACCGTTTGCCAGCAAGTGACAAGCTGAGGTCAAGCATGATGCACGGCGGGCCGCGCGACCGCCTGCCCGTGGCCCAGCAGTTGCGCTCGCCTACATGTTGACCGCCGTGTTGGGCCACCCACCGCCTCCTGCCGACCACTCAGAACCCGGCTGTGAAGGCCGCGGTGGCCATCGAGGATTGCGGCTCCGAACCTGCCTGCCGAGCACGGCCAAGGGGGTTCGGACGGACCATACGGACGTCGGGTATGCCTCCAGCGGAGTCCGCTCAGTGGCATACCCGACGCTCGCACGTCGCGGGAGACAAGAGATCTCAGGCCGGCGATACCGCTACTGCGCCCTCGGCGGTGGCCGGCCGGCGTCAGCTCCTCGCGGGCGTGTCGACGGTGACGGGGTGACCGGCGGCGGCGGAGACGGCGTCGTGCACGGTGACCGATCGCCACGGCGAGACCGCTGACGGACCCCGCCCGGCGGAGGGCCTCGCGCCCGGCGGGGCACGGGCCGGCCTGGGCGGCGGGCTGACCCGTCACCCGTCACCCGTCACCGGTGACGGGTCGTCGCCCGAGGCGGGCATCCCGGCCGGGGCCGGCCGTTCACCGCCTCGGGCGACGCGTCCGGCCTCAGGCAGTCGTCATCCAGAGGTCAGCGCCTTGAAATGCGCGCGGAAGTCCGCGACCGCGGTCGGCGTGAGCTTGGTCAGGTCGGGCACACGCACGTCCGCGACGTAGGCGACGCTGCCCGGGATGTTCCGCATGATGGAGGCGGCCTTGTACGCGATGGCCTCCTGGCCCTCCTGGCTGATGTAGAAGTTGGCGAGCAGCTGCGCCGCGTTGGGGTGTGGAGCCTTGGCGACGATGCTGCTGTAGAACCGGGCACCCCACGCGGGCTTGGGGATGAGGTAGTCGACGGGCGCCCCGTTCTTCTTCTCATCGGTGAGGGCCTGGGTCGCCAGGGCGGCGCTGATCTGCCCGCTGGTGAGGCTCTGCGCGAGGGGCAGGACGCTCGGGAAGATCTGTGGCTTGCTCTTCAGGACGTCGTCGACGAACGCGGCGCCGTTCTGCTCCTGCAGGTAGAAGTAGAAGTCCACCACCGAGGGCGAGGCGGCCGGGTCGGGAACACCGATCTTGCCCTTGAGCTTCGGGTCGAGAAGATCCTTGTAGCTCTTCAGCCCATTCGGGACGGACTGCGTGTTCCAGGAGAGGGCGAAGACCGCCGCGCTGGTCACGAACGAACCGCTCGGGGTCATGTTGGCCGTTGTGTCGTAGGTGTCGTTGGTGAAGCTCGGACCGGTCGGCTTGGTGAACCAGCCGGCCTCGCCCTTTGCCTTGACGTAGGCGCTGTCGGTGATGGTGACGACATCGGCGATCGCGTTGCTGCCGTGCTCGGCGTCGAGCTTCGCCTCGGCCGGCGCGTCGGTTATGCGCAGCACGTCGACCTTGATGCCGTACGCCTTCTGGAAGCGTTTGGCCAGGTCCTGCAGCTGGTCGGTGCCCTGGGCGGAATAGAGGGTAACCGAGCCTTCCTTCTTAGCGGCGTCGATGACGGCCTGCCACTGCGGGCTCACTGGCGCGGAGCTGGCCGCGCCAGACTGTGCCGCGCCTGGCTGGCCGCTCGCGTCGCCGCTGCCGCCGCCACAGGCGCTGACCAGGGCCACCACCGCCACGGCCGCGGGCAGCGACCGTAACAAGCACCGCCGAAGCCGAGAGCGTGCCATCAGACCTCCTTCAAGTCCGTGGGACGCGCGGGCCATCGCGGCCACTCCGCCCCACCCCACCCGGAACTGAACTGACTTCAGTTTGGTAGGCGAGACAATAGGGTGGATCTCGTCTTGTGACAACAGTCACGGTCCCTGCTCGCCCTGTTGGCGGGATCGGCTCATGGTCACGACCGTCCTGTCCTGGGATGACCGTCAAGGTGATCTGTCGGGCAACCCTGGCTTGACCGAGTTCCTCATGATAATAACGCTCCTGTGAGCGCGGTCTCACCCGCCAGGGCCGATCCGAGGTGACCGGTCCCGGTGACCGCCCACGGCGTTCTCGCCGGCACGCAAGGAGGTTCCCATGGACAGCCTGACGGTTGATCTGCTCGTCATCGGCGCCGGCATGGCCGGGCTCTCCGCCGCGGCCGCCGCGTGCCGGGTGGCGTCTTCGGGGTCGACGGCGCCGGGTTCTACGGCCACCTGGTCCCCTACGGCGTCGACCTGGTCGACCCGTCGCAGTTCGTCTCGCTGTCCCAGTTCTACAGCCAGGAGGGTCTGCTCTTTAACCTCCGCGGCGAGCGCTTCGTCGACGAGAGCGTGAGCGACGCCGTGAGCACCATGGCCGTCCTGGAACAGCCCGAGGCAAGGGCGCTGCTTGTGATCGACCAGCGGGTCCGGGACTGGTGGCGCGACACCCCGCTGGTTCCCGGCGGCGCCCTCGGGCCCGAACGCTTCGAGCTCGCGTCCCGGCGGGGCGCGCGCTGCGCGGTCGCGAACGACGTCGACGAGTTCGCCGACCTGCCCGAGGAGTGGGGCTACGACGCGCCCACGATCCGCGACGCCCTGCGCGCGGCCAGCACGGCGGAGCCGCCCGGGCCACGGCGGCGCTACGACGACCGCCCGCTCGCCGACCCGCCCTATTACGTCGTCGACGTCTGCCCGGCGATCACATTCACCTTCGGCGGCCTCGTCACGGACGCCGACGCGCGCGTCCTCGACAGCCGGGGCATGCCCGTGCCGGGCCTGCTGGCGGCCGGCGCCGACGCCGGCGGGACGTTTGTGCGCGACTATGCGGGCGGTCTCGCGAACGCGCTGGTCTTCGGCCTGGCGGCGGCCGCGGCCACGGCGCGCGAGACCCGCACGGCCACGGCATGACCGCGCCCACCGGCCGGCGGAGCCGGACGTGCTGAGCCGCGAGTGGCGGCTCGCCCGCCATCCCGTGGGCCGGCCGGCCGACGGCGATGTCGAGCTGGTCGAGGTCGACGTGCCGGCGCCCGGGGCCGGCGAGCTGCTGGTCCGCAACCGGGTCATGTCGGTGGAGCCCTACATGCGTGGCCGGATGAGCGCCGGGCCCTCCTACGCCGACGGCTACCGGCTCGGCGCGCCGATGTCGGGGCACGCCGTCGGCGAGGTGGTCGCCAGCACCGTGCCCGGGGTCCCGGTCGGCGCCCGCGTGCTGCACGACCTCGGCTGGCGCGAGCTGGCGCTCGTGCCGGCGACCGAGGCGCGGGTGCTGCCCGGCCTCGACGTGCCCGACAGCAGCTGGCTCGGCATCCTGGGCCTGACCGGGCTGACCGCCTACGTCGGACTGCTCGACGTGGCGGCGTGCAGGCCGGGGGAGACGGTCTTCGTCTCCGCGGCGGCCGGCGCCGTAGGGCTGGCCGTCGCGCAGATCGCCATGTCGCGGGGGTGCACGGTCATCGGCTCGGCCGGCGGCGCCGACAAGGTCCGCTTCCTGGAGGCCGACCTGGGCCTCGCGGCCGCGTTCAGCTACCGGGACGGTCCGATCCGCGAGTCCCTCGCCGACGCGCTGGCGCGCGCCGGCGCGGAGGCGCTCGACGTCTACTTCGACAACGTCGGCGGTGAGCAGCTGGAGTGCGCGCTGCGCCACATGCGGACCGGGGGCCGCATCGCGCTGTGCGGTGCGATCTCGACCTACGACGCGACCACGCCGGTGCCGGGTCCGCGCAACCTGCTGCTGATGATCTGGCGACGGCTCCGGATGGAGGGCTTCTTGGTGGACGACCACGAGGCACGACGAGCGGACTTCGAGCGGGACATGGCCGGCTGGCTGGCGGCCGGGCAGGTCCGCAACATCGAGACGGAGTACAAGCCCGGGGTCGAGCGCGCGTTCGAGGCGTTCCTGGCGATGCTCGACGGGGCGAACATCGGGAAGATGGTCATCCCGCTCGGCGGTGCCGCATGACCGCGCCGGCGCCCGGCCTCGACTCCTTCCGGGCACAGGCGCGGGCGTGGCTCGCCGACAACGCCAAGCGGCGGCCCGCCGCGCAGGCGAACTGGGGAACCGGGTCCGACGACGTCGCCGTCTTCCACGACCTCGGCGCCGACGAGGAACGGGCCATGCTCGGCCGGATCCGGGCTTGGCAGCGCCGCAAGTTCGACGCGGGGTACGGCGCGCTGAGCTGGCCGCCCGAGCTCGGCGGGGCGGGGCTGCCGGCGGCGTACGAGGAGGCCTTCGCACTGGAGGAGGCCGCGTTCGAGACGGTGCCGTCACATGAGCTGTTCTCGGTAACCGTGCGCCTGATCGCCCCGACGATCCGGCTGCTCGGCACGGCGGAGCAGAAGGCGCGCTTCATCAGGCCCTTCCTGCGTGGCGAGGAGCTGGCCTGCCAGCTGTTCTCCGAGCCTGGCGCGGGCTCCGACCTCGCGGGGCTCGCGACCAGGGCCGTCCGGGACGGCGACGAATGGGTGGTCACCGGGCAGAAGGTCTGGAGCTCCGGCGCCCACCACGCGGGCTGGGGCGAGCTGCTCGCGCGCACCGACCCGGACACCGTGAAGCACGCCGGCATCACGGCGTTCCTGCTGCCACTCGACACCCCGGGCGTGCAGGTGCGGCCGTTGCGGCAGATGTCGGGGGGAGTGTCGTTCTGCGAGGTGTTCCTGGACGACGTGCGGATTCCTGACTCGCTGCGCCTGGGCGAGGTCGGCAAGGGCTGGGGGGTGGCTCTGACGACGCTGGGGTTCGAACGCGACGCCAGCGCGCGGCCGCACCAGATCGGCGGAGGCTGGACGCAGGTGCTCGGCCTCGCGCAGTGGCTTGGGGTGCTCGACGACCCGCTGGTCCGCCAGCGGCTCGCGGCCGTCTACGCCAACGAGCGGCTGGCCGACGGCCCGACCGAGATCCACAAGACCGCGCTGGCGCGTACCCTGCTCGCGCAGTTCGAGCCCGCGATGGGTCTCTTCCCGTCGGGTCATCTGCCGGCCCGCCGGGCGGCGGCCAGGGAGCGCTTCGCCGAGCAGATCGAGCAGGCCGTCGATGCCGGCTGACACACCCCTCCCCGACACGCCCTACCCCGACACGCCCTACCCCGACCCGGCGCGCCGGCCTCGCCCCCGCACCGGCCCGCTCGCCGGCATCCGCGTCGCGGACTTCTGCTGGATGGGCGTGGGCGCCGTCGCGACCCGCCTGCTGGCGGACTTCGGCGCCGACGTGATAAAGATCGAGAACCGCGCTCGTCTCGACATGCCCCGGCGGCTGCCGATCTACAAGGGCGATCCCCGCAGCTACGGCGACGAGGACCCGAACCCCGACCCGAACAAGGGCGGCCTGTTCAACAACTACAACCGCAACAAACTCGGGATCACGCTCAACATGCGCGACCCGCGCGGGAGGGAGCTCGCGGACGCGCTGATCGCCGCTGCCAGCGTCGTCTCCGAGAACTTCGCGCTGGGCGTCATGGAGCGCTGGGGCCTGACCTACGAGCGCCTTCAGGAGCTGTGCCCCGGAGTGATCTACGCCCGCATGAGCGGCTTCGGACACTCGGGCCCCTACGCCCGGTACCGCAGCTACGGACCGGTCGTGCAGGCGGTCTCCGGTCTGTCGTTCATCAGCGGCCTGCCCGGCCGGGAGCCGTCTGGCTGGGGGCTGTCCTACATGGACAACCAGGCCGCCTACTACAACTCGGCAGCCCTCCTGATGGCGATCCTGCACCGGGAGCAGACCGGCGAGGGCACCGAGATCGACATGGCGGCCGTCGAGATCGGTATCAGCATGCTCGGCCCGGACCTGCTCGACGCCTCGGCGAACAGCCGGCCGACCCGCCGGCCGGATTTCCCGACCGGCAACCGGCTGCAGTACCCGCACGCCGCGCCGCATGGCGTGTACCCCTGCGCCGGCGACGACCGCTGGGTCGCCATCGCCGTGTTCGACGACGACGAGTGGGATCGGATGTGCAAGGCCGTCGGCCAGCCCGAGTGGGCCGATGAGGAGCGGTTCGCATCCCAGGCCGCCCGGTTCGCCGCGCAGGACGAGCTGGACGCGCTGCTCGGCGCGTGGACCAGGGAACGCACCCCGCACGAGGTGATGCGGCTGCTGCAGGCGGCCGGTGTGCGGGCCAGCGCCGTGCAGAACGCCGAGGACCTCAACGAGCACGACCCGCAGCTCGCCGAGCGAGGCGTGTTCTTCGAGATGGACCATCCCGTGATCGGGACGGCCCGGTTCGAGGGCCCGGCGGTGCTGTTCTCGGGGTTCACGCCGGACCTGTGGCGGTCGGCCCCGCTGCTCGGCGAGGACAACGAGCACGTCCTGACGACCGTGCTCGGCCTGTCGCGCGACGAGGTCGCCGACCTGGCCGCGGAAGGGGTGATCTGAGTGTGGCGGGAGGCCGACGCGGCGCCGGGGCGCACGCCTTACAACGGCTTGGTCGTCGTCGAGGTCGGCACCGACCTCGACGGCGAGCAGACCGGCAAGCTCCTCGCGGACCTCGGGGCGACGGTCATCAAGGTCGAGCCGCCCGGCGGGTCGCCGACCCGGGCCTGTGGGCCGTGGCTGGGTGATGTCGAAGGGGTCGAGACCAGCCTCGCCTTCGCGACATACAACACGTCCAAGCAGTCGGTGGTACTTGATCTGCCCGCGGGCCTGCCACGGCTCGAGGAGCTCGTCGCGGACGCCGACGTGCTGCTGTGCGGGTTGCAACCGGCGGCACTAGCGCGGCTTGGGTTGTCATACGGCGAGCTGGTCACGCGCCACCCGCGCCTGGTCGTCCTGTCGGTGACGCCATTCGGCCTCACGGGGCCGTGGGCCGACTACCTCAGCAGCGACCTCGTGGCGCTGGCCGCCGGCGGCCCGCTTGCCAGCTGCGGGTACGACGACCACACGATCCCGCCCATCCGGCCGGGCGGCAACCAGGGGTTCCAGACCTCGGCGAGCCACGCGCACAACGGGCTGCTGCTTGCGCTGCTGCAGCGGCGGCGCACCGGCCGAGGACAGATCGTCGACGTGTCGATGCACGACGCGCTCGCGGTGACGGGGGAGCTGGCGAACCCCTACTGGTTCTACCCCCGGGTGCTCCTCGAGCGGCAGACCTGCCGGCACGCCCAGCCGGAGCCGACCCAGCCGGCTCTCTTCCAGTGCGCGGACGGGAACTACATCTACTTCGCCCTCGTGCTCGCCGACCAGAAGCCCTGGCAGCAGCTGGTGGCCTGGCTCGACAGCGCCGGGGTCGCCCTCGACCTCACCGACCCGGCCTACGGCAGCCTGCCGCACCGCCAGGAGAACTTCGCGCACATCCAGGACCTGATCGAGGTGTTCTGCCTGCTGCACGACGCGGACTGGATGTACCACGAGGGCCAGGCCAGGGGACTGCCAATCGGCATCGTCTCAGCCCCCGAGGACCTCCTCGCCGACGCGCACCTGCGTGCTCGCGGCTACTTCGTCGGCGTCGACCTCGGCGAAGCGGGCACTGTCGAGTACCCGAGCACGCCGTTCCGTTTCGGCGCCTTCCCGGTGCCGCCGATGCGACGGCCGCCGCGGCTGGGCGAGCATACCGCCGCGCGGCTCCAGGAGCCCTGATGTCCCCGGCGGTTCTCCGATGCCGACCCGAAGACCTGGGACAAGGCCGAACGCCTCAAGGTCATGGGCGAATACGGCATCCACGCGCAGCTGCTCTACCCCAACATCGCTGCGGCTGTTCGACTTTTGCCTCGAGACCGACGGCGCCTGCGCCGTCGTCGTGACCAGCACCGAACGGGCGCGGGACCTGCGCCAGTCGCCCGCCGTCATCCGCGCCGTCGCCCAGGCGAGCATCCCGAACCCGCAGCCGGGCATCCAGTTCCCGACGCTGTTCCGCGAGTCCATCACCTCGCTGCCAGCCACGGCCGTCGCCAGGACGCTGTACGCGCGGGCGGGCCTCGGCCCGGCCGACATCGACGTCGCCCAGATCTACGACTGCTTCAGCATCACCGTTCTGCTGCAGCTGGAGGACTGGGGCTTCTGTAAGAAGGGCGAGGGCGGCCCGTTCGTCGCCAGCGGCGAGATCGGGCTCGGGGGCAGCCTGCCCATCAACACCGGCGGCGGCCATCTCTCCGAGGGCTACATCCACGGCATGAACCACATCGTCGAAGGCGTGCGCCAGATCCGCGGCACGTCCACCTCGCAGGTGGCCGGCGCCGAGACCTGCCTGGTCACCGCTACTCCGCTGCCGCCGGGCAGCGCGCTGATCCTGACGGCGGACCGGTGACCCGCCGCCCGCTGCCGGTCACCGACGACCTCGACACCGGCGGCTTCTTCGAGGCGGCGGCACGCGGCGAGCTGGTCGTCCGCCGCTGCGACGGCTGCGACGCCGTCCTGCACATGCCGCGCGCGTACTGCGCGACCTGCGGCAGCTGGGAGGGCCGCTGGCAGCCGGTCGCCGCGACCGGCACCGTCTACTCGTGGACGGTCGTCGAGCACCAGGTCCACCCGGCCTTCCCCGTGCCGTACACCGTGGTGCTCGTCAAGCTGGACGACGTGCCCGGCACCCGGCTGGTCGGGCACCTGCCGGGCCGGCCGGCGCTGCGGCCGGGCCAGGCGATGGCGGCCGACTTCGAGGACGTCGACGGCACCGTCCTGCCCCGGTGGCGGACGGCCGACGTCAGCCCGGCTCCGGCCCCCTGAGGATGTTGCGGACCGCCTGCCCGTAGAAGGCGTCCAGGTCACGTGACGTGACCCGCCCCTCCGGGCGGTACCAGTTCCAGACGCTCTGGAGCAGGCCGATAATCGCGTGGGCCAGTAACGTCGGGTCCTGCCTCGGTATGCTCCCCGCCTCCATGGCCTGGGACAGGAAGTCGACCCACAGCGCCTCCACCTTGCGCGCTGTACGCAGGGAGGCCAGCCGGACCTCCTCCTCCCGTCCGCTGCCGCGCGTGCTCGACAGCTTGCCCTGCTCGTTGGCGAGAAGCCGGTTCTGTGTCATCTCCGACTTCGGCCCGTTGAAGGACGCGCTGACCGCGGTCAGGACCGAGGCCACGGCATCCTCCGGCGAGTTCAGGCACTTACTCCAACGGTCGAACCAGCTCTCCCACGACTCGAGCATTAGCGTGAAAAGGCAGTGCGTCTTCGTCTCGAAGTAGTGGTAGAGCGCCGTGTTGCCGATGCCGGCAGCTTTCGCGATGTCGGCCCACTTCGTTGCGTCGAAGCCGTGGCGGCCGAACTCCTCGGCGGCAATCCGCAGGATCAGTTCGCGTTTCGACCGCGCGCTCGGCGCGACATCGTTCTTCACCAGAAACTCCTTCGGGGGAGCCAGCCGCGCGGGCCGTCGTCGACGGGCCTCGGCCCGGGGCCGAGGCCCGTCGGGCAGGAGCCGCCGGGCCCGGCGATCACAGGGCATTCAGCGAGTCGCTGCCACCCGCTACCAGCGCCACCGCGACTCCGACCGCGGTGACCGCTGACATGATCAGCGCTACGGCCGCGACCAGCGGGAAGAATCCGCTGCCCCAGCTGTCGAACAGCACCGTTCCCATCACCTGGGTGTGCAGGGACCGCACCAGGACCGAGGCGGTGAACTCCTGCGTGAGAAGCACGAACATGAGCGCCGCGGCGCCGCCGAGGCTGGAGCGCATGAGCGGAAGGATCACACGCAGTTTCGTGCGGACCGGTCCGGCCCCGCTCACCCGGGAGGCCTCCTCGTAGCTGTCACCCAGCGCTATCAGCCCGGACAACTGCATCCGGGTCGCGAACGGCAGCATCAGGGTCACGTAGACGAGGATCATCACCCAGCGCGTCCCGTACAGGACGAACGGCTTCTGGCTGTAGGTGACCAGGAAGCCGACGCCGAAGAGTACGGCGGGTACGCCGAGCGGCAGCGTGACGAGGAAGTCCAGGATCGGGGCGAGGACCGGGTACCGACGGCCGCGCAGCAGGATGCTCGCGGCGGCGAACCCGATCGGCAGCACGATGAGGACAGCGATCAGCGAGTAGACGACGCTGTTCTGGATCGCGTCCCGCGTCGCCGACGCCTCCAGCACCTTGCGGAAGTTGTCCAGCGTGAACGTCGACGGCCGTACGTTCTTCGTCCAGTAGCGCGACAGGGACACGATCAGTAGCCCGATGAGGGGCAGCACCGTGGCGGTCAGCGAGAACAGGACGATGCCGACAGCGGCGATCTTGGACGGTCTGGCCGAGCTCCTGAACCCCTTGCCGCCATGGGTCACGAACCGCCGCTGGTCGCCGAGCAGGAACTTCTGCCCGAGGACGACGAGGAGGCCGAACCCGAGCAGCGGCGAACCGATCGCGGCGGCCAGCCCGTAGTCGACCGGCGTCGAGGAGACCTGGTTGTACATGTCGGTGGTCAGGACCGTGATGCCCTCGTTCGTGCCCAGCAGCAGCGGGCCGGTGAGCTGGCCGAGGCCGAGGAGTAGCGCGACGCCACCGCCATAGGTCAGCGCCGGGCGGAGCAGCGGCAGTGTCACCCGGAAGAACACCTGGTAGCCGGGCGACCCGCACACCTGGGCCGCCTCGAGGAAGTCCGCGCCGATGTTCGCGAACGCGGCCCGCACGAACAGGTAGACGAACGAGGTCAGGCTGAACCCGGTGATGATGACGATCCACGGCAGCGAGTAGATGTTGATAGGCCCCGTGGTGTCGCCCGACCACCACGGCAACTTCCGCAGGACCGCGTTGAGATATCCCGGCCCGGGCGCGAGCAGGAAAGCCCAGCCGACGACCAACGCGATCGCCGGCACGACGATCGGCAGCACAGGGAACACGGACAGAAAACGCAGCCGCCGGGGCAGACGGGTCGACGCCCACGCCAGCCAGGTCCCCAGGACGAGGGCGATCAGCAGCGAGCCGAGCGCGAGCCCGACGGTGTAGAGCAGGGTCCGCCCGAAGCCGTCACGTGCGAAGGCCGCGTGGTAACTGTTGCCCCCTGGTCCGGTGAACGCCTTCAGCTGCAGCCGGATGAGGGGTGCGAGAACGAGGTAGGCGAGCACGGCCACCAGAGCGGTGGCCATGGTGAACCGGCCGACAGCCCGGTGGTCGACCGCGAGGGCCCGGCGGCCCGGGAGCGCGAGCGTCGCCATGACGTCACACCCCGGCCACGGCCGGCGCCGCCTCGGCCTGATTCGGCTCCTGCGCCGGCTCGGCCGGGAACATCGCCGCGGAGCGCGGGGCGAAGGCGAGGACCAAGCGGTCGTCCGGCGTGATCCGGCGTGTCCAGGAGTCGCGGTCCGCGGAGACGTGCACCCGGACCCGCGTCGCCGCCGCGGTGGCGGTGACGTTCATCTGCCGGCCGCCGAACTCGACGTCGACGATCTGGACGGGCAGCGCGGTCTCGTGTGCCTCGATCTCCTCCAGGTTCTTCGCGAGCCGCGCGGCGTCCGGGCTGAAGCGCGCCACGACGGTGGCGTCCGCGGCGTCGGGCGCGAGACCCTCGAGCGGCTGGCCGCCGCAGGTCCACCCGGTGTCGGTGCGTCTCAGCTCGAGCCGATTCGACATCCCAATGAAGGCAGCGACATATTCGGTCGCGGGCGCCTCGAACACGCGTTGCGGCGTGTCGAGCTGCTCGATCGCGCCCGCCCGCATGATCGCGATGCGCTGGCCCAGCGCGAGCGCCTCCGACTGGTCGTGAGTAACGAAGATGGCTGTGAACGGCGCGCGGCGGTGCAGCTCGTGGATCTCCGAGCGCATCTGGTCGCGCAGGCGCGCGTCGAGATTGCTCAGCGGCTCGTCGAACAGGATGACCTCGGGCCGGGCGGCCAGCGCCCGCGCCAGCGCCACCCGCTGCTGCTGACCGCCGCTCAGCTGCATCGGCAGCCGGTCGAGCAGTTCCTCGCACTCGACGAGGCGGGCTGTCTCCTCCACCCGCCCCTGCGCGATCGCCTGCTTCAGCCCCCGCGCCTTAAGGGGGTATGCGATGTTCTTGCGGACCGACATGTGGGGCCACAGCGCGTACGACTGGAAGACCATGCCGATCTTGCGTTTGTCTGGTGGCACGTTGATGCGCCTTGTGCTGTCGAACACGGCCCGGTCACCGATCGTGATCTGGCCGCGGGTCGGGGTCTCCAGACCGGCGACGCAGCGTAACGTCGTCGTCTTTCCACATCCGCTCGGACCCAGGAGAGCGATGAACTCCCCTTCCTCGATATCGAAGTCGAGGTCCTTCATCGCGTGGGTCGGCGGCTTGCCGTCGAACCGCTTTGTCAGGCCCTTCAGGCTCACGCTGGACATGGTGGTCGGCTCCTTCCGACGGTGCGGTCACGATGCGGCCGTCGAACGTGGGTGCTCGGGGGGAGGGGGGCTATCGAACTCGGTGGGCGGCCATGGAGCGGGGCGGCCGCGGCGGTACACCGCTAGTCGCGGACCAGGGCCTGTCCGCCGTCGACGCGGAGCAGGGCGCCCGTCGTAAAGCTCGACATCCCGCTCGCGAGGTAGAGCGCCGCGCCCGTTATCTCGTCCGGGGCGCCGGCCCGCCTCATCGGCATCCTCGCGGCGAACTCGCCGAACTTCTCCATGTCCCAGCCCGCGGCGATGTCGGTCAGGAAGGGGCCAGGCATGATCGTGTTGGCGCGGACGGTCGGCCCGTACGCCAGCGCGATTCCGGTCGTCAGCACATGCAGACCTGCCTTCGCCGCGCCATAGGGAATCTCGTGCTGCGTCGGCCGCACGGCGGCGACGCTGGACACATTGATGATCGACCCACCGCCCGTGGTGAGCATGCGCTGGGCCACCAGTGACGACAGCCGGAACGGCCCCTTGAGGTTCACGCCGAGCGTCTTGTCGAACAGCTCCTCGCTGGCGTCGTGTAACGCGCTGTACAGCGGCGCGATGCCGGCGTTGTTGACGAGCACGTCCACTCGGTCGACCAGCTCGTACGCCCGCTCCACCAGAGCCGTGCACTGGTTCCAGTCACCGACATGCGCCGCGACGCCGAACACCTTCTGGCCGCTGCGCGCCGAGATCTGATCCGCCGCCCGCGCGACCGCGTCCGGCTTGCGGCTCACCACGATCACGTTGGCGCCGGCGGCCGCGAACGCCTCCGCGATCGCCCGTCCCAGGCCTCGCGTGGCGCCGGTGACCAGGGCGGCCTTGCCCTCCAGCAGCTTTCCGCTGGTGGGTCTGATCTGCTCCTCCACGGGGCTGCTCCTGCCGGCGTCGTCCCGCAGCGAGCGGGTAAACTGAACTGACTTCAATTTAGTTAGGCCGGGCGCCGCGTGGCAAGCGTCACGTGAACCGGGGGCCAGCCCGCGACCGGGCCGGCGGGCCTATGCGGAAGCGGGCTCGGCGGCGCGCTCGGCATGTGGAGCCGTCGGGGTGGCCGGGGTGGTCAGCCGCGGCGCGTGGGGGTGGGCGGCGGCGTGGGGCGGACGAAGGGGAACGCCAGGGTCTGACGGATGGAGGCCCCGGTCAGCATCATGACCAGCCGGTCGACCCCGACTCCCAGGCCACCCGTCGGCGGCATCGCGTACTCGAGCGCGGAGAGGAACGCCTCGTCGAGCTGCATCGCCTCCGGGTCCGCGGCGGCGAGCAGGGACTGTTCGGTGAGCCGGGCCCGCTGGTCGACCGGGTCGACGAGCTCGGAGTAGGCCGTGCCGATCTCGGTGCCGAAGGCGACCAGGTCCCAGCGCTCGGCCAGCCGGGGGTCCAGGCGGTGAGCGCGGGTCAGCGGTGACGTCTCGGTCGGGAAGTCGAGGTAGAAGGTCGGTTCGGTGGTCGCGGGCTCGACGAGCTCGTCGTAGAGCGCCGCGACGAGCGCGCCGGCGGCCGCGTCGAAGGGCGGGGTGATGCCCCGCTTCCGGCACAGGGCGGCGAGCTCCTCCTGGGGCGTGGCGACGGTGACGGGGTGGCCGGCGGCGGCGGAGACGGCGTCGTGGACGGTGACCGATCGCCACGGCCCCGACAGGTCGACGTCGACGGTCCGGCCGTCCGGTCCGGGCCTGCGCGCGATCGGCGCGCCGTGGACGGCGGTGGCGACGGCGATGACCAGGTCGCGGGTGAGGTCGCGCATCGCCAGGTAGTCGCTGTAGGCCTCGTACGCTTCGACCGATGTGAACTCGGGATTGTGCGTGGCGTCGGCGCCCTCGTTGCGGAAGTTCCTGTTCAGCTCGAAGACCCGCCGCATCCCGCCGACGCACAGCCGTTTGAGATACAGCTCCGGCGCGATCCGCAGATAGAGCGTCGAGTCGTAGGCGTTGATGTGGGTGACAAACGGCCGGGCGTTCGCGCCGCCGTGGACCGCCTGCAACATGGGCGTCTCGACCTCGGTGAAGCTCCTGCTGGCGAAGAAGCGGCGGATCTCGCCGACCGCTCGCGCGCGGTTGGTGAGCATGCGCCGGGCGCCGGGGTTGACGATCAGGTCGACGTGGCGCTGTCGGGCCCTGGCGTCGGGGTCGGTGAACCCGGCCCGGCCGTCGGGCAGCGGCCGCAGGCATTTCGCCGCCATCCGCCACTCGTCCACCAGCACCGACAGCTCGCCGCGCCGCGACGTCACCACCTCGCCGGTCACGCTCAGGTGGTCGCCGAGATCGACGGCCGCGCGGAACAACCGGTGCGCGGCCGGATCGAGCCGGGCACGGTCGACCATCGCCTGGATCGACGCGTCACCCTCCCGCAGAACGGCGAAGATCAGCCCTCCGTGATCACGCAGCGCCCGGACCCGTCCCGTCACCGACACCCGGCAGCCGGTTCGCGTGCCGGGCGCGAGGCCGCCGAACCGGTCGACGAGATCGGCGAGGTCGCTGTCGCGCGGAACAGCCACCGGGTAGGGATCCATGCCCGCGCCCCGCAGCCGGTCGAGCTTGGCGTACCGCACCCGCTGCTGCTCGGCGAGCCGCCGCCGGGGAGTGACGAGCTGGACCGCCGAACGCCGCTGCGCCGCGACCGCCTCGGTGAAGGGCATCTCCCGCCCGCCGTACTCGACGACCGCGCCCGGTGCACGTTCCCGGGGACCGGCGAGGGCCGGCAGGAACCCCTCCACCATCCCGGCGACGAGCGCGACCCTCGTCAGGGTGAGCGCCGAGTCGTAGCACAGGTAGCGGGGCGTCCACCGCGGCAGGTAACGGGCGTTCGAGCGGTACAGGCCCTCGATCTGCCAGAACCGGGAGGCGAAGGTGAGCAGCCGCGCGCCGAGCCGCGCGCCCGGCCGGGCGCCGACCCGTTCGGCCGCGCTGAAGACCTCCCGGAACGCCGCGAAGTTCAGCGAGATCGCGCGCACGCCGAGCTCGTCGCCCGCCGCCTGGGCGAGGGCGGCGACCATCGCCTCGACCAGCCCGTTCTCCGCCTCCCGGTCGCGGCGCATCAGGTCGAGGGAGAGCCCGTGCGAGCCCCACGGGACCAGCGAGAGCACGCCGCGCAGCCGGCCGTCGCCGTCGCGGGCGAGCACAGCGACGCACGCCTCGTCGGCCGGGTCGCCGATACGCCCGAGCGCCATCGAGAACCCGCGCTCGGTGTCGTCGCCGCGCCAGTCCTCGGCGGAGCGCTCGATCTCGGCGAGCTCGCCGGCGGACAGGGTCCCGTGGCGGGTCACGGTGAAGGTGTAGCCGGCGCGGCGAACCCGGCGCACCGCCCGCCGGACCGGCTCCATCGTCGCGCCCTCCAGGCTGAACTCGGCGACCTCGATGATCGCCTCGTCCCCGATCGGCAGCGCCTTGAGCCCGGCCGCGACATAGGCCCGGGCGCCCTCCTCGCCGGCCGCCAGGACCGCCGGGAACCAGCCGAACAGCCGTGCCTCGGCGAGCCACGCCTCGATCGCGCTCGCCCATGCCGAGCGCAGCCCGATCGGGTCGGCGCTGGCCAGGCTGACGGCGGCGAGCACCCGGTAGGTGACGGCGGCGTCTCCCCGCGGCGAGAAGATCACGGACTTGTCGTGGCGGGTCGCGAAATAGCCGAGGGAGTCGCGCTGCCCGGCGCGCAGCAGCAGCCCGCGTACCGCCAGCTCGTCGGCCGCCGTGAGGTACGCCTTGGCCCGGGCGGACCTCAGGAAGACCACGGCCGCGGTGATGAGCGAGGCGGCGGAGATCAGGCCCGCCAGCGCCGCGACCCAGTGGTGGCCCTGCTGCCCTTTCCAGCCCACCTCCGACGAGTTCGGCTCGATGCCGAGCGCCGCCCGCGCTCCCCACACGATCCTGCGGGTCGTGCCGGTCAGCTGGCCCGGGAACAGCAGCGTGAGCGTCACCGCCGACGCCACCGACACCGCCAGCCCGACCACCAGCACACCGAGTGCCCGCCACCGCGCGCCGGGCTCCAGCCGGGAGGAGAACGCCGGCCGGCTGAGCCATAGCAGCGCCACGACCGCCACGGTCAACGTCGCGTTGACCACCAGGTACACCGTGCCCAGCGCCGTCAGATCTCGGACATCCCTTGCGTCGGTCATGATCGCGACGAGCACCGCGATCAGATAACCGGCCGCGGCGGCCTGGAACGCGAGCAGCAGCCAGAGCGCGGCCCGCATCCGCCGCCGGGCCGCGCCCGCGACGATGAACAGCAGGGCGGTGGAGAACAGGCTCGGGCTCACCGGAAGATTGACCAGCCCGAACAGGTCGTCGACGCGGCGCGCCCAGTGAGCCCGCCGCAGCGCCAGGCTGACCAGCGACCAGCACGCCGCCGCGAGCAGGATCCGGCCCGCCACCGACGCGACCGCGTCTCGCCAGCCGTCGAGCAGCACGCCGCGGGAGGGCGCCGTCCCCGCCGGGTCGTCCGTCGAGGCGGGGGCAAATCTTGTAACCGTGGCGGCACGCAGCGTAGCCTTCGTCACCGGACGAGTCTCCTACGCGCGACGCGTGACGCCACGTCGCAACCTGCCCGGAGGGCTGCGCGGGCGGATATTCCCGGCGGGTCGCCGCTCCGGACATGTCCGCTCCCAGGCCGACCGCTCCCAGGCCGACCGCCCGGTCCCGCGAGGCCGGCGGTGCCGCCGTGATCGCACGGCGTCGGCCAGCCGAGATCGTTCGCCACCCTGGCCTCTCTCACCGCCCTGACCCCACCGTCGCGCCCGTTCCGTGTCCCTCGCGCCTGCTCGTCAGCAGATGCGGGGGAGCTGCTCGCCGACAGGCAGGTCGACGACCCGGGTCGCCCCGAACGCGGTCCTGGCGACCACCATGGCCGGGTGGTCCTCGACCACCGTGCCGATCAGGGCCGCGCCTCGGCCGTTCGGATGGCGGCGCATGGCCGCCAGCACTCGGTCCGCGTCGTCGCGTGCGACGAAAGCGACCAGCTTGCCCTCATTCGCCACATACAGCGGGTCGAGGCCGAGGATGCCGCAGGCATCCGCGACCGCCGCCGGTACCGGCACCGACCGCTCCACGATGTCGATGCCCACGCCGGCCGCGCGGGCGATCTCGTTCAGCGAGGCCGCGAGACCCCCGCGGGTGGGATCGCGCAGGGCGTGCACATCGGGATGCTGGCCCGATGAGTCCCGGTCGAGCATGGTCGCGACCAGGCCGTGCAAGGGCGCGGTATCGCTCTCCAGGGCGGTGCCGAACTCCAGGCCCTCCCGGCAGCTCAGCACGGCGATGCCGTGCACCCCGAGATCACCGCTGACCAGGACCGCGTCGCCGGGACGGACCCGGGCGGGGCGGATGTCCACTCCGTCAGCTATCAGGCCGATCCCCGCGGTGTTCACGAAGACGCCATGGCCGTGGCCGGCGTCGACCACCTTGGTGTCGCCCGTGACCAGGCGCACTCCGGCCCGGCGGGCGGCCGCACCCATGGCCGTCGCGATCCGCGCCAGATCGGCCAGCGGCGTCCCTTCCTCGAGAATGAACGCCGTCGACAGGCACAGTGGCATGGCGCCGGACATGGCGAGGTCGTTGACCGTGCCGTTCACGGCCAGCTCGCCGATCGACCCGCCGGGGAAGAACAGCGGATGCACCACGTAGGAGTCCGTGGAGAACGCGAGCCGGGCCGACCCGACGGCGAGCACGGCGCAGTCGTCGAGCTCGGTCGCGGCCGCCTCGCCGAAGGCGGGCAGGAACAGATGCTCGACCAGCTCGGCGGACATGGCGCCGCCCCCGCCGTGTCCCATCACGATGGTGGGTGAGTCCCGCAACGGCGCCGGGCAGCTCCAGGCCGCCGGATCCACTGTCTCGGCGGTCTTCGCCGTCTCGGCGGTCACCCCGGTCACCCCGGTGACCGCGGTCTCGGCTGCGGTCACCGGGCACCCGCCCGGGCCGGTTCCAGCCGCCGGTACAGGTAGTAGGCCGCGCAGGCGCCCTCGGAGGAGACCATCGTCGCTCCCAGCGGGTGGCGCGGGGTGCACTCGGCGCCGAACGCGGCGCACTCGTGGGGCTTGATGAGACCCTGCAACACCTCGCCCGACCTGCACGCGGTGGACTCGTCGGCGCGCAGGCCGCCGACGTCGAAGCGGAGCTCGGCGTCGAACTCCCGGTAGTCGGGGGAGAGGCGCCAGCCAGAACGCGGGATGGTGCCGATCCCGCGCCAGGCCCGGTCGGTCACCTCGAACACGGCGCGCAGCATCGCGCGCGCGGCGGGATTGCCCTCGGCCAGCACGGCGCGGGGGTAGGCGTTGTCGACGGTGTGCCGGCCCGCCTCCAGCTGGACCACCGCCTGGCGGACGCCCTCGAGGATGTCGAGCGGCTCGAAGCCGGTGACCACGATCGGTACCCGGTACCGCTCGGCCAGCGGTGGGTACTCGTCGGTGCCCATCACGCTGCACACATGACCGGCGGCGAGGAACGCCTGGACCCGGCAGGCTGGCGACTCCATGATCGCCGCCATAGCCGGCGGCACCAGGACGTGGGAGACCAGCAGCGAGAAGTTGCGCAGTCCCAGCTGTCGGGCCTGGTAGACGGCCATGGCGTTGGCCGGCGCGGTGGTCTCGAAACCGATGCCGAAGAACACGATCTGACGGTCGGGGTTGTCGACCGCCAGCGTGACGGCGTCCAGCGGCGAGTAGACCACCCGGATGTCGCCGCCCGTGCTCTTCACCTGGAAGAGGTCCGCCCGGCTGCCGGGGACGCGCAGCATGTCGCCAAAGGAGCAGAAGATGACCTCCGGCCGGGAGGCGATCTCCAGAGCCTTGTCGATGATCTCCAGTGGGGTGACGCAGACCGGGCAGCCGGGGCCGTGGATCAGCTCGATGCTCTCGGGAAGCAACTGGTCGATGCCATGACGAATGATCGAATGCGTCTGCCCGCCGCAGACCTCCATGAGCGCCCACGGCCGGGTGGTCACCGCGTGGATCTCCTTCAGCAGGCGTTCGGCCAGCTCGGGGTCCCGGAACTCCTCCAGATACCTCACGGCGTGACCGCCTCCTCTCCGGCCTCAGCCGTGAACGGGTCGATGAGTTCCTCGTCGAGCAGGCCGAATCGCCGGAACTCGGCGAGCGTCTCCAGCGCGCGCCGTTCGTCCAGGCGCTGGATGGCGAAGCCGACGTGCACGATCACGTAGTCGTCGGCGGCGACCTCGGGAAGGTACGCCAGGCAGACGTCCTTGCTGACCCCGCCGAAGTCGACCTCGGCCATCGGCGTCCCGTGCCGCTCGAACGTCCGGACAACCCTGCCCGGCACCGCTAGACACACCCGCCCTCACCCCATCCTGTCCACCGCGGCCGGTCCCGCCGGCCGCTCGTCGGAATCCAGCCGGTCGTCGGAATCCAGCCGGTCGCCGGCGGCCGCCACGACGAGCTGGCCGAGCGACAGGCCACCGTCATCGGGAGGCACCCGCCGGCTGCTCACCACGTCGAAACCCGCCGCCAGCAGCGCCCGCCGGGCGCCAGCGAGCAACAGCGCGTTCAGGAACACGCCGCCGGCCAGCACGACCGTCTCCAGCCCCAGCTCGCGCCGCGCCCGCTCAGCCAGCGCCAGGACCAGCGCGACGAGCGCCTCGTGGAACCCCGCGCCAGCGGCGGCGACATCGACGCCCCGGCGTTGGTCGGCCACCAGCGCCCGCATCACCGGCGCCGGGTCGGCGATCAAGGGCCCGCCATCGCTCGCGGCCTCGCGCAGCTCGAAGCGATAGCGGCACTCATCCGGCACGCCGCCGCGGGACCGGGCCTCGAGCTCGATCGCGGCCTGCGCGTCGAAGTCCACGGTCTGGCGAACGCCGAGCAGCGCGCTGACCGCGTCGAACAGCCTGCCCACACTCGACGTGGGGACGGTGCCGACCCCGCGGCGCAGCTGCCGGGCGAGTACCCCGCGCTCGGCGGGGGCCGCCGCCGTCACCGGTGGCAGGTCGAGGTCCCAGGCGATCCCGGCGGAGGCCAGATGCGCCAGCGCCATCCGGTAGGGATGCCGGACGCTCGCGTCGCCGCCCGCCAGCGGGACATAGCCGAGATGGGCGAAGCGCCGGAACCCGCGGTAGTCGGCGACCAGCACCTCGCCGCCCCAGATGGCGCCGTCGGTGCCGTATCCCGTTCCGTCGAACGCGAAGCCGATGACGGGGCTGGTTCCGTCGAGGCCACGCTCGGCCATCGCGGCCGCGATATGCGCGTGGTGATGCTGCACGAACCGGACGGGCGGGCCTGGCGGGAAGGGCGGGCCTTGCGGACCCGGCGGGGTGGGCGGTGGGCGGTGGGCCGGCTCGCCGGGCAGGCCGGGCAGGCCGGGCAGGCCGCGAGATCTTTCCATCGCCCAGGCGCGTGAGCGGTATCTGGGATGGGCGTCGGCGGCCAGCCGCTCCGGCCGCACTCCGGTGAGGTGCTCCAGGTGCGTCACCGCCCTGCCGAAGGCGGTCAGGGTCGCGAGGTCGTCCATGTCGCCGATGTGGCCGGACAGCCAGGCCGAGCGGCCAGAGCCAAGGCAGCAGGCGTTCTTCATGTCGCCCCCGACGGCCAGCGTCGGGGCGACGGCGAAGGGCAGGCGGATCGGCAACGGCGCGTACCCCCTGGACCGGCGGATCATCACCTCGACGCCGTCCACGACCCGCACCACCGAGTCGTCGCACGGGATGTGGATGGGACGGTCGTGGCACAGCCAGCCGTCCACCAGATGGGCCAGCCGCCGTGCCGCGTCGTCGTCATCGGCGGCGATCGGTTCTCCCGCGAGGTTGCCGGAGGTCATCACCAGCACGGCGATGTCGGGAAGACCGGCGCCGGCATCGGCCCCGGCCCGCGCGGGGCGGCCGAACAGGAGGTGGTGCACGGGGGTGTAGGGCAGCATGAGCCCGAGGTCAGGGTTGCCTGGGGCCACCTCGTCCGCCGGCCGGGGCCGCGGGTCGGCTCGGCGCCGGGCCAGCACGATCGGCCGGGCCGGACTGGTCAGCAGGCGGGTCTCGGCGTCGTCGAGCTCGACCAGCGCCCTCGCGGTCGCGAGGTCGGTGGCCATCACGGCGAAGGGCTTGCCGCCACGCCGCTTGCGACGGCGCAGCGTCGCGACCGCTGCCTCGTCGGTGGCGAGGCAGGCAAGGTGGTACCCGCCGACGCCCTTCACGGCGAGTACGCCTCCGGCGATGAGCAGCCGCCGGGCCTCGGCCAGCGCGTCCTCGTCACCGCGCACGCGGCGCCCGTCCGGCGCGCGGAACTCCAGCCGAGGCCCGCAAGCCGGGCAGGCGATCGGCTGCGCGTGGAAACGGCGATCCGCCGGGTCGGCGTACTCGCGGGCGCAGTCGGCGCACATGGGGAAGCCGGCCATCGTCGTCACCGGCCGGTCGTAAGGCAGATCGGTGATGATGGTGAATCTCGGGCCGCAGTGGGTGCAGGTGATGAACGGGTGCCGGTAGCGGCGGTCGGCCGGGTCGGCGAGCTCACGCAGGCATGCGTCGCAGGTCGCCGTGTCGGCGGGCGCCTGGGCACGCCTGGCGGCGGACGGCTGAGACGGCCCGTGCCGCTGGGACGGCTGGGACGGCTGAGACGGCTGAGACGGGGCGATGGTGAAGCCCAGCTCGCCGCGCGGCGCGAGCGTAACGACCGTGATCCGTTCGATCTCCGCGAGCGGTGGCGGGTCCGCCCGGAGACGGCGCCCGAACTCCTCGACGGCCGCGGGCGAGCCCTCGACCTCCACCTCGACGCCCGCGACGTCGTTGCGCACCGAGCCGGCCAGCCCGAGGCCGGTCGCCGTGGCATGGACGAACGGGCGAAAGCCGACGCCCTGAACGACGCCGCCCACGGTGAACCGGCGGCGCACCGGCGCGTCGGCCGGCGCGGCGGGTCTGGGCACCGCGCTGGCCGACCTGCCGCCGGCCGGGTCGACGGTGGCCGGGTCGACGGTGGCCGGGTCGACGGTGGCCGGGTCGACGGTGGCCGGGTCGACGGTGGCCGGGTCGACGGTGGCCGGGTCGATGGTGGCCGGGTCGATGGTGGCCGAGGCGGCGGTGGTCGGCGCGGCGGTGGCCGGGTCGGCGGTGGCGGGCCGGACACCGGCTGGCGCGACGGTGGTCGGCGCGGCGGCCGGCGACAGGTCCAACGCGGACGGGTCGAGGGGCGACGACGTCACATCTGCCGGACCTTCAGGTACCGGCGCAGCGCTGGGAGCTCGTCCCAGGCGATCCTGCCGGTGACACCGGTCGCCGCCGCAAGCGCGATCATCATCAGGGATTTCCGCACGGCGTGCTCCTTCCGACTGCTTCGATCCGCTCCGATGCCTGTCCCGTCACCTGGTGCCGTTCCCGGCAACACCCGCCCGCTCGCCCACCAAGATCGCCAGATCTGTATCCGAATCCGAACTCCGAGCCCCCGCCCGTTCGGATCCGGACACAGTCCCGCTGATCAAGTTCGCGACGCGGCGATAGACCGGGTGATTTTGTCCAAAGCGGCACCAGGCGCCTGTTTTGCGCGGGGCGAGATGGTCGGGCCATCGAGGTGCCCGGTCCGCGCCGGCTGGTCAAGGGGGCGGAATGTTCGGCATCTCCGGCAGCACCGGGTTGTGCCGCTCCGGCACGATGCCGGTCGAGCGGCGAGCGTCGGCCTTCCCGTCGGGATGGTGTCCGGCCTCGCGCTCGTAGGCGCCCTTGGCGTTGCCCTGGGGGACGCCGGGCGTGTGCGCCGAGGCGTCGATGGCCACGTCGGGCCTGCCGACTCGGATGCTGGCCATGACCACTCCTTTCAGGTGCCCGTCCCGGCGGACGCGTTCGCCGCGTCCGCTTGGACGGAGGTGACAGAGGTTTGGACGGAGGTGTCATGCCGGGGCGGATGTGTCACCCGCGGCGCGGGCCCGGAATCCTGCTTCGCGTGCGCGGCGCGGGCGGTGACCGCGCCGTCGGCCAGTACGGCGAAAAACTCGTTAATTGCGGGCCATACCGTGCTGCCGCCGGAAAATCCTTTCCATTCCTCGCGCACGATGGCGACGAGCCGGTAGCAGAGGTCGATTGGGACTATCCAGTGCTCGTTCGCGCCCTTGGCGGTGTTGACCAGCACTGCCTCTACAAGCGGCCTCAAGGTGCCTAGCGCACCGCACCGCTCCTGTGCCTGGGCCCAGACGGCCTGATCGATCTCTCCCTGGGTGACACCGATCGGACTCGGATAGCGCGCGATGATCCGTCCGTCGGCCTGGGTGACGAAGAACGCCAACCCGACCGGTATCCCCAGCGTGCCTGAGACGAATCCGGGCAGGGCCAGCCGCCGGCGCGGGACGAGGACGTAGTGGCCGCGGCCCGCCGCGTCGCGTTCGAACAGCAGCGTGCACGCCTGGCACACGCACAGCAGGCCGGCCTCCCGCTCGTCGAGCAGGTGCCGGTGGGACTCCGGCACCGGGGCCGCGCACAGTCCGCAACGCTCCGACGCCGCCGTGCCGCGCGCGCCAGCCCGCCCGGCCCGGCGAACCGTCCGGCGCAGCGCACCACCGGTCGTGCCCAGGTCGAGTGCCGCGGCCGCGCCGGCACCCGGGCGGGTACCGGCGCGGGTACCCAGGCCGGCCGCGGCGTCGGGTCCGCCCTGGGCGCGCCCGCGGGTGGGGCCGTCGCCGGCGGCGGTCGCCCTATGGCCGAGCACGCCTGGGCCGGCGTCGGCGATCACCGGGCCGACCCCAGCGTGGCCGGCCCGCGCAGCAGCGAGTCGACGGGGACGAGCGTCTGCTTCGCGGCGACGTCGACGCGCACCTCGGACAGTTCCGGCGCCACGGCCTGCAACGCGTCGCGGACGGCGTCGGCGACCGCGTCCGTGGTCGCCGCCGCGCCGCACCCGCTCTCACCGCGCACCGCCACCGTCGCCACGCCGCTGTCGATGCCCAGCAGTTCGACCTCGGCACCGACCGTGGCGAGCTCCGGGCGCAGCGCCTCCAGGGCGCGCCTGGCCCGGCGCTCGACGGGGTCGGGATGGACGCCGTGCAGGACGAGGAGGTGAGCGAGCAGCTCGTCGGCCGTGAGCGCGTCGCGCACGTCGGGAGCCCGCGCGGCATAGCCGGCCGCCCGGGCCAGCGCCTCGCCGTACACCTCGAGGAGCGTGGCCACCGCGTCCAGCGCGACCTGGGCCCCCGGACCCGGCGTCCGCTCGACCTGCTCCAGCAGACCGTCGAGCAGGGTGAGCCGCTCGCGCACGGCCTCATCGTCGAGCCGCGAACCGGCCGGCTCGGCCGGTTCGGCCGGCGCCAGTCTGAGCGGGGCCGGTTCGGCCGCGCTCGGTTCGGCCACGTCCGGTTCCCTCGCGGTCGCCTGTTCGCGCGGGAGGTCATCCATGCTGGGCGCCCAGCATCGGTGAGTGCTGGTGGGTGACGGTGCGGCCGTTGCCGACGTACATGTGCACGCCGCAGGGCAGGCACGGGTCGAAGCTGCGCACCGCCCGCATGATGTCGACGCCCCTGAAGTCGTCCGGGCCGTTCTCCTCGAAGATCGGCATGTCCTGGACGGCGTCCTCGTACGGCCCCGGGGTGCCGTAGCTGTCGCGCGGGCTGCCGTTCCACGGCGTCGGCGGGTACGGGTGATAGTTGGCGATCTTCCCGTCCTGGATGACCAGGTGGTGGGACAGGACCCCGCGGACGGCCTCGTGGAAGCCGCAGCCGATCGCCTCGTCGGGCACCTCGAAATCGGTGAAGGTGCGAGTGTCGCCGGAGCGGAGGCGTTCCATCGCCCGCTCCAGGAAGTAGAGCGACATCGCCGCCGAGTACGCGACGAAGTAGACCCGCGCCCGGTTGCGCTCGATGGCGTTCGACCACGGCGGGATCTTCCATTCCAGCGTCGTCGCCGGCAGCCGCTCGCTCTTCGGGAGCGAGATCCGGACGCCGCGCCCGGTCGAGGTGACGTACGGCGTGTCCACCAGGCCGGCGAGCGCGGTGGTGTAAAGCCGTGCGTACGGGCCGCCGCCGGTGTCGAGCGCGAGGTGATCGCCGGACCGCTTGTCGAACCAGCGTGGGCTCATCACCCAGCTGTACTTCCCGTCGAAGTCCCGCTTCTGCGGCTCTGGCAGCGTGGTCTGGTTCCAGGGGTGGCGCATGTCCACCGGATTACCGAGCGGGTCGCGGGTGACGAACGGCTCCTCGTTTACCCAGTCGCCGTAGAAGGAGCTGCCGAGCAGGATCCGGATGCCCAGGTTGATGTCGACGAGATTCGTCGTGAGCAGCTCGCCGTCGACCACGATGCCGGGGGTGACGTACATCGACTTGCCCCACTCGTTCATGGTCTCGTACCGGTAGTCGCAGACGGCCGGGTCCTGCCAGGCACCCCAGCAGCCGAGCAGGATCCGCCGCCGGCCGACCTCCTCGTAGCCGGGCAGCGCCTCGTAGAAGAAATCGAAGACGTCGTCGTTCATCGCCACGGACTTCTTGACGAAGTCAAGGATGGACACCAGCCGGCTCATGTAGTCGGTGAACAGCGACGGCTCGGGCATGGTCCCCACCCCGCCCGGATAGACCGTCGACGGGTGCACGTGCCTGCCCTCCATCAGGCAGAACATTTCGCGGGTGACCCGGGAGACCTGGAGCGCCTCCTTGTAGAGCTCGCCCTCGAACGGGTTGAACGAGCGCATGATGTCGGCGATCGTGCGGTAGCCGTGGATCGCCGCGCCCGGGGCCTGCGTGTTCTCGGCGCGGGCGAGCACGCTCGGGTTCGTCTGGGCGACCATCGCCGCGGAGTAGTCCACGAACACCAGGTTGTCCTGGAAGATCGTGTGGTCGAACATGTACTCGGCCGCTTCGCCCAGGTTGATGATCCACTCCGCCATCGGGGGAGGCTTCAGGCCATAGGCCATGTTCTGCGCGTACACCGAACATGTGGTGTGGTTGTCACCGCAGATGCCGCAGATACGGCTGGTGATGAAGCCGGCGTCCCGCGGGTCCTTGCCCTTCATGAACATGGAGTAGCCGCGGAAAAGCGACGACGTGCTGTGGCACTCGGCCACCCGCCGGTTCGCGAAGTCAATCTTCGTGTAGATGCCCAGGTTCCCGATGATGCGCGTGATGGGGTCCCACGACATCTCCACGAGCTGGGAAGAGGGTTCGGCCGCCGTGCGCTGCGTCGTTCTCGCCGCCATGTCGGGCCTTTCCGGATAGAAGGGTGGGGTGCCTACCCGAGCCAGTGCCGTCCCTGACTGTCCGCCCGCGTCAACGAACCTGGGAAACCTGCCCGTTCGGACGCCAGCGGGGATCGTAGCCGCTCGTCAGCTCGGGGCCGTTGTGGCGCCAGCGCGGCTCCTTGTTGACGGTTGTGTTCGTTATGCCGCGCATTCGCCGGATGAAGGCGCCGTACGGCTTGATGAACTTTGTGGAGAGGCTGGCGCCGGGTGGCATGTCCATGAACGGCATGAACTTGTCCGGGAATCCCGGCATGGTGCAGCCGATGCAGATGCCACCGACGTTCGGGCAGCCGCCGATCCCGCCCATCCAGCCGCGCTTCGGCACGTTGCAGTTGACCACCGGGCCCCAGCAGCCGACCATCACCTGGCATTTGGGTGAGTTGTAGTCCAGGGCGAAGTCGCCCTGCTCGTAATAGCCGGCCCGGTCGCAGCCCTCGTGCACGGTCTTTCCGAACAGCCACTGCGGGCGCAGCAGCTCGTCCAGCGGCGGGGGCGGCGCCGTCCCCGCCGCGTGGTAGAGCACCCAGGTCAGGGTCTCCATGAAGTTGTCCGGCTGGACCGGGCATCCCGGGATGTTCACGATCGGCAGGCCGCCGGTGGACCGGAAATCCCAGCCGAGGTAGTCGGCCAGGCCCATGCAGCCGGTGGGGTTGCCCGCCATCGCGTGGATGCCGCCGTAGGTGGCGCACGTGCCGATCGCGACCACCGCCCACGCCTTTGGCGCGAGGTTGTCGATCCACCAGTTCACCGTCAGCGGCTCCCCGGTGATCAGATCGTTCCCGAAGGAGGTCCAGTACCCGTCGCCGTTGATGTTCTCGTTCGGGACGGAGCCCTCGATCACGAGGATGAACGGGGCGAGGTCGCCGTGCGCGGCCGCCCGGAAGGGGGCGAGATACTCCTCGCCGCCGAGCGTCGGGGACAGCACCTTGTTGTGAAGGTGCACCGTGGGCAGGCCGGGGACGAGTCCCATCAGCACGTCCTCGATCGCCGGCTGCGAGGCGGCGGTGACCGATACGGTGTCGCCGTCGCAGCTCATCCCCTCCGAGATCCAGAGGATGGTCATCTCGTCGAACCCGCGCGGCGCCGATGTCGCCGCGGCTCCGCTGGGAGTCGGTGTGGTGGTCATCGCACGTTCCTCCGTTCCCTGGCGCAGGCCAGTGCGGCCGCCTCATCCCGGGCCAGTCGGATGACCAGGCGCGCGGCGGCATCCACCGAAGCCGCGACCGGCTCCGACAGGTCCATGCCCTCGTCGAGCGCGGCCGGCTGGCAGCCGACGACGAGGACACGGTCGATGTGCCCCCCGAGGCCGCGCAGCAGCGCGAGAACGGCCTCGGGGTGCAGCCCATGGGCATCGAAGCCCGGCGTGCTCTCGACGGCGCCGGTCGTGGTGGCGTCGCGGGCCGCGTCCGCGGTGTCGACCTCCAGCACCTCCACGGTGCCGGGTGGCTTACCGAGCGGCGCCGCATCCACCAGCACGACCGTGGCGTACCGGCCGTCGAGAAGGTCGTACGCGAGGTGCACGCCGCGGATGCCGTAGTCGGCGACGTCCACGCCATCGGGGACTGGGCCAAAGGGTGCGCGATGATGGCGAAGCCTCGCGCGCCCGGAGGCCGTGAGGTCGGGGACTGGGCCGAAGGGTGCGCGATGATGGCGGAGCCTCGCGCGCCCGGAGGCCGTGAGATCGGGCACCAGGTCGGGCGTTATCCGGCGCACGACCTGGACGCCGAACCCGTCGTCGCCGAGAAACACGTTGCCTATTCCCGCGACGAGAACCCGGGGCGCGGTGGGCCCGCCGGGGCGAGTGCCTCGGCCCGGATCCAGCCCGGTGCGGCCCGGATCCAGCCCGGTGGCCGTCGGTCCGGTGGGCAGCGCGGTCATCGCCCGGGCTCCACGGCCGGTGCCGTCCCGCCGTCGGCGGGGGAGACGACCTCGACCTCGTCGGGGGCGAAGTAATAGTGACGCCCATACCACCGATGCAGGTCCGCACCCGGATCGTCGACGAGGATCACGGCGAGGTGCCGCGCGTCGTCGACATCCAGGAAAACCCCCTCGACGACGGCCTCGCGCCCGTCGAGAAACATGTCCTGCGCATCGCTGCCCCGCCCGCGCGGCCGCAGCCGGACGCGGGCTCCCCTGGTCACCCGTACACCGTCGACCAGAACGGCCTCACGGTCGGGTGACACCGCGGCGTCCGCCTCCGGATCCCACCAGCGCGGCGGGGACGGCTCTTGAGCGGACGCCGTCGCCGGTGGCCGGCTCGGCGTCACGTCGCCGGCGTCGGCGTCAGTGACATCGTCAGTGACGCTGACAGCGACGACGTCGGCGCTGGCGATGGAACCCGTGGCCGCTGATGCTGGGCGCAGGGACCGGACGACGCCGTGGAGGCGGGCGAACACGTCGTCGGGGATGAGCTCGACCCGATCGATGATCTTCGCTGCTCGTGGGTCGGTCGCCCGGGCCTCCTGCTTCTCCTCCTCAGTGAGCGTCATCGTCCGCAGCGAGAGGATCTCGTCGATCTCGGTCGCGTCGAACAGGTCACCCGGACTTTCGGGAGCCACGGCGGGGCGGTCGTACAGGATGATCGGGGCGGACAGGACGACGTCGCTGGTGTCGGCCGCGCCCGCCAGCACCGGGAACGTGCGCAGGTTCTCGCACGCCCGGGTGGCCTGTGCCGCCCAGGCCGGAGGATCGAGCACGGAGAGGAACCGCCCGTCGCGCACGCCGAGCAGGGAATGCGTGGCGAGCAGCGCGCGGTGCAGCGCCTCCTGGCGGGAGGCCAGCGTGGCCAGGTCGGTCGCGGTGTTCTCGGTGACGAGGCGCAGCTGCCACGCGGGGAACGGGGTCGCGGCGGCCCACGCGGACAGGGACACCACCGCGGACACCGGCTGCTGGGTGCGGACGATTCTCGTGTCGTGACCGAGCGGCTCGACCGACTCGGTGGCGGGGAAGAACACCTGGCGCTGGCACGGTCCGGCGATCAGCTCGGACAGCTCGACCGCGATGTCGATCTCGCGCTCGACGGCCTCGTCAAAGGTGAGGTACCGGTGGTCACCGCTGGCCGCCGCGTCGACCTCGACGAACTCTGCCTCGACGAACTCTGCCTCGACGAGCTCTGCCTCAGCGGACCCTGCCTCGACGAGCTCTGCCTCGGTGGACTGGGCGCGCTCGTTCCGTCGCTGTACCGAACGGTGTTGTAGATGCAGGAAACGCAGCCGGATGTGGATGACCGCGCTCGGCGGCGCCTCGACCAGGCATTCGGTCTGCTGCTGCCACGAGTCCGACGAACCCGCCATGGTGACGGCGGGGAGGCAGTTCGCCTCGACCCACGGCCGGGGCGCGAGGACACCGAACTGCCAGCGCACCCGGTTCTTTCCAGACGAACGCCGGTAGGGATAAAGCAGGTAGCCCTCATACAGCACCGCGTCGGCGACCGCCCGCGCCGCCGCGAATCCCGGCGGCGGCGGTCCCAGCTCGGCCGACCCGGAGGGCTCGGCCACGTCGCCGGACGCCTCCGGAGCATCCGGCTGCCCGAGGCGGCTTGGTTCGACCGGCGTGGCCGGTGCGTCCCGCCGAGGCGGCACAGCGACCGGCGTGGCCTTGTCGGTCCCGGCGCCGAGGTCCGCGGTCACGACCGCGGCCCCCTGGTCGTGTCGGCCACCCTCAGTGCGCGGCAGCCCAGAACGATGCGCATATCCACTCCGTTCAGGGCGCGGAGGACTCGACTGGCGCGGACGCTGACAAGGAGTCCGTCGGGTCGGTCGGGGGATGGGGGTGGTGGTGATGTGTCGAGCAGGCCGAAATCTCGGCCTCGCGGTGGCCGCGACGGTGACGAAGCCAGCCGTACCAGGCGGACAGGCCCTCGCCCGTCCGGGCGGAGAGCACCATGACCTCGGCCCGCGGGCTGGCGAGGCGAATATGCCGCTCACAGGCCGCCGCGTCGAAGTCGACATGCGGGAGGAGGTCGCACTTGTTGATCAGGACGAGATCGGCGGACGCGAACATCCGGGGGTACTTGGCCGGCTTGTCCTCGCCCTCGGTCACGGCCGTCACGACGACGCGAGCGCCCTCGCCGAGGTCGAAAAGCGCGGGGCAGACCAGGTTGCCGACGTTCTCGACGAATACGAGCGTCCCAGGCGCCAGCGGAAGCGTGCGCAGCCCGCGGTCGAACATCTCCGCGTCAAGATGGCAGCCGTCGCCCGTGTTCACCTGGACCACCGGCGCACCACTGGCCCTGATTCGGTCCGCGTCGAGCACGCCTTCCTGGTCACCTTCGACGACCGCGATCGGCCATTCGGCGTTCAGCGCGCGGATGGTGCGTTCGAGCAGGGTGGTCTTCCCTGCGCCGGGCGAGCTCATCACGTTTACGGCGAGGATGCCCTGGTGAGCCAGCCAATGACGGTTGGAAGCGGCAATGGCGTCGTTCTTCGCGAGCACGCGCTCCTCGAGGGTCACCAGCTGGGCGCCGGCGAGCCCGCGGCCCGACGGAACGATGGCCGGCCGGTCCCCGGGCCCGGGATGGCCCGCGTGCCGGCCATCCGCCCGCGCCGGATCCCGCTCGTCCTTGTCACGGCGTACCGGATCGTCGCCACGGCGTACCGGATCGACGGGGCCGACGATTCTGGGCCGGGCGTCGCCGTCGCACCCACAGGTCACGCACACCCGTTCCCACACCTCCAACGCGGCGCCATCTGGTGATCTCGGGACTTGCCGCCGGGCATGCGAAGGAAGATCATCTTCGCATGCCCTTTGGCTCAAGTGATTTTGTGAGTCTGCCGCCGGGCATGCGAAAGAAGATCATTTTCGCATGCCCTTTGGCTCAGCCGCCACCTCGACCGACGCGACAGTCAGCTCGTCGCCACCGATCACCTCCACGTCGGCGCTGCCGCAGCCGCACAGTGGAAGCGGGGTGTCGATGACGAAGTCGTCCTGCCCGCAGCTTCGGCAGCGCGCCCGCCCGGGCGGGGTGTCGATGTGCAGGCGGGCACCCTCGGCGACGGTGCCGGCGGCGACCAGATCGAAACAGAAACGGACGGCGTGCGGCGCCACGCCCGATACCTGGCCAATCGTGAGGTTGACCGTCAGAACCCGCTGGTTTGGCACCCGGTCGGAAATCATCTCGACAATGCCCTGTGTCACGGAAAGCTCATGCATGCGCGGTTCGCCTGCCCACGGAATGCCTCCCGATGACTTCCACCGGCCCTATCTTCCTGACGGCTACCGATGACCCTCCGCGACCGTCACCTCGCCCATACAATTTAGCGGGGGCCACGGGACGTGTCGCGCCGAGCGGGTGCGGCGATTCCCGTACCGGCGCGGTCACAGAGGGAGCCGGGCTCGCGGCCGGCGTCTCGCGGGTATTTCCCAAAGGCCTGGAAAACATGATGTGAACCCGGTTACCGGCATGCTCTCCGGGCCGCGTCGGTGAGCGGGTGCGATGCTTTCCGTCGGTATGGTCCGGCGGTCTGGAACTGGTCGAGCCAACTCGGCGTGACGGCCGTCCGCCGGGGCCGGTCAGGCGCCGCGGGGTGGGGAGCCGCGCAGGGCGCGGGGAAGGTAGTTCGCGCCAGGGCCGCGCTGCGCGGTGATGTCGCCAGGATTGGACACGGCGCAGCGTTCCAGCGACAGGCAGCCGCAGCCGATGCAGGACTCGAGCCCGTCGCGCAGCTTGAGCAGGGCGGCGATCTGCTCGTCAAGCCGGGTGCGCCACGACTCGGACAGCAGCGCCCAGTCCTCGCGGGTCGGGGTGCGGCCATCCGGCAGCCTTGCCAGGGTCGCCCTGATCTCGTCCAGCGACAGGCCCACGTTCTGCGCGGCGCGGATGAACGCCAGCCTGCGCAGGACGTGGCGCGGGTAGCGGCGCTGGTTCCCGGTCGTGCGAGTGGTCTCGAGCAGCCCCTGGGACTCGTAGTAGCGTAGCGCCGAGGCCGGGAGGCCGCTGCGCGCGGACGTCTCCCCGACGGTCAGCAGATCGGTCGCCCGCACAGCACCCTCCCTCGCCGCCCCGGCAGCCCTCGCGGCTCATCCCGCCTGCCCAGGCGCATTCCGCCCTTGACTTGAAGTTAACTTTAACTATGACGATCGCCGCATGACCAACGATCCTGTCGCACTGATCACCGGCGCGTCGCGGGGGCTGGGCCTCGCCCTGGCCCGTGCCCTCGCCGAACGCGGCTGGCGGGTAGTCGTGGACGGCCGCGACGCCGCGCGCCTCGTGAACGCCGTGGCGTCGACGCCCTCCGTACCGGAGAAGGCCCCCGGTGGCGCGGGGCTCCGCCAGCATCGCGCCGCCCTCGGCCGGATCATCCCGGTCGCCGGCGATGTCACCGATGCGGCGCACCGGCGGGCGCTCGTCGACGCGGCGGCGCGCCTCGGCCGCTTGGACCTCGTCGTCGCCAACGCCAGCGAGCTCGGCCCGAGCCCGCTGCCCGCGCTCGCCGACGCGCCGCTCGACGCGGTCCGCGCCGTCTACGAGACGAATGTGATCGCGCCGTTGGCGCTGGTCCAGCTGGTGCTGCCGCTGCTGCGCGCAGGTGGCGGAACGCTGCTCACGATCAGCTCTGACGCCGCGGTCGAGGCCTACCCGCGCTGGGGCGTGTACGGGCCGTCGAAGGCCGCCCTCGACCACCTCGCCGCCGTCCTCGGCGCCGAGGAGCCGGCGGTGAGCGTGTACGCGGTCGACCCGGGGGACATGCGGACCGAGATGCACCAGCGGGCGTTCCCCGACGAGGACATCTCCGACCGGCCGCCGCCCGAGCAGGTGGTACCGGCGATCCTGCGGCTGATCGCGACACGCCCGGTCAGCGGCCGGTACCTCGCGGTCGATCTCGCGGCTGAGCTCGCGGCCGGTCTCACCGCCGATCGCCCGGCAGATCTCCTGGCGGCGGAGACCGTTCGATGAGCGCCGTCGCGTTCGACCTGCCGACGGGCCTGGAGGCATCCGCGCCGCCCGAGCGCCGCGACGGCGTGCGCCTCCTCGTCGCGCGTCCGAACGGCGTCCGCCACGCGCGCTTCGACGAGTTCGGCGAACATCTGGCGCCCGGCGACCTGGTTGTCGTCAACACCTCCGCGATGCTCCCGGCCGCCGTGAGCGGTTCCCGTCACGGCGACCGGGCCGGGAACCGCGCGGTGGTCGTCCACTTCGCGACGGCGCTCGACGACGGCGACTGGGTCCTCGAGGTACGGGCGGCGGATCCCGCCGGGGTTCCTGCCGGATCGGCGAAGCCGATCTGGGAGGTCGGTACGGGACCGGTCGACGACCTGCGGCGCGGGGAGCGGATCGCGCTGCCCCACGGCGTCTGGCTGACGGTCCACGCGCCACACCCCGCCGGCCAGGACCGGCTGTGGCGGGCGAGCGTGCCGATCGACGGCGGTGTCGTGCCGTACCTGCGGCACGTCGGCCGGCCGATCCGCTACGCGTACGTGCTCGACCCCCAGCCGATGGACGCCTATCGCACCGTGTTCGGCCGCGACCCCGGCAGCGCCGAGATGCCGAGCGCCGGGCGCCCGTTCTCGACGGACCTGGTGACCGACCTGGTCACCCGCGGCATCCTCGTCGCGCCGGTGCTGCTGCACACCGGTGTCTCCTCCCAGGAGCCCGGTGAGCCGCCGCAGGCGGAACGGTTCCGGGTCGACGCGCACACGGCCCGTCTGGTGAACGCGACGCGCCGGTGGGGCGGGCGGGTGGTCGCGGTCGGCACCACCGCCACCCGTGCCCTCGAGTCGGCCACCGGCCCGGACGGGACGGTGCGGGCCGCCGCCGGCTGGACCGACCTCGTCCTCGACCCCCGGCGGGCCGCCCGCACGGTCACCGGGCTGGTCACCGGATGGCACGCGCCCGGAGCCTCGCACCTGGACCTGCTCGAGGCCGTCGCCGGCCCCGACCTCGTCGCCGCCGCGTACCGCGAGGCGCTGCGTGAGCGCTATCTGTGGCACGAGTTCGGTGACAGCTGCCTGCTCCTGCCCTGAACTGCCTTGGAACCGTCCCGGCTTCCGGCCGGACGCGGCCGTCGTGTCGCATCCCATGCGTTCGGACGTCAAGCCGGGTGATGCGAGGCGATGTGGTGCCGGCGAGCATCCGCGCAGCCCGGCCACAGAAGGTGACAGCGCATTGGTGCAGTGCCAAGCCAGCCACGTCCTTAATTCGGCACCACCTCAGCGACCGCCATACGCCTGTGCCTGTGCCTGGCACCACGTGGGGAGGGCGCCCTAGGCCAAAGTCGCTCCCCCGGAGGATCGGCTGGCGCCGATCTTCCGGGACCCCTGCGGCGATGATGGCGGAGCCTCGCGTGGCCGGAGGCCGTCAGACACGGCCTAGGCGCCCGACACGGGGCGAGCGCGTCCAGCGCCTCGCCCCGGCAGACGCGCGAGCCCGCCGTAGCTGGCGATGTCGGACTCCGGGATGTTCTCGGGCTCGCCGGCGGGCCGCCACCGGTGAACCGGCACCAGCCCCGGATCGGTCAGCTCCAGCCCGTCGAAGAACCGGGCGATCTCGGCCCGGGTCCTGGCCTGGAACGGGATTCCCTGGGAGCGGTAGACCTCCGACACCTGGGCGGCGATCTCCGGGGCGACGAAGTCGGGAGTGGCATGGTTGAGCGCCAGGTAGCTGTCCGGGGCCAGGGCGTCCAGCAGCCGGGAGACGATTCCGTCTGGTCCCTGTCCGTCTGGCACGAAATGCAGGATCGCGAACAGGGACAACGCGACCGGTTCGTTCAGGTCGAGCGTCTCCCGCACCTCGGGCGAGGCCAGGATGCCGTCCGGGTCGCGAAGATCGGCCTCAAGGTACGCGGTGCGTCCCTCGGAGGTGCTGGTGAGCAGGGCCCGGGCGTGGGCCAACACGATCGGGTCGTTGTCGACGTAGACGACCCGGGCGTCCGGGGCCACCCGCTGGGCGACCTCATGCAGGTTCGGGCTGGTGGGGATCCCGGTGCCGACGTCCAGGAACTGGCGGACGCCGGCCTCGGCCAGGAAGGCCGTCACTCGGGTCATGAACCGGCGCGCCTGCAGCGCCGTGGTCCGAATCGACGGGAAGAAGGCGAGCGCGGCCTCGCCGGCCGCCCGGTCGGCCGGGAAGTGGTCCTTCCCACCGAGGAAGTAGTCGTACATTCGCGCCGGATGCGGGACGTCGGTACGAAGATCCAACGGTGGTCGGCGCCCCGTCGGCAGTTCCGCGCTCTCGTCCTCGCCCACGATGCCCACCTCCGACCTTGGTGATCCGCCGCCCGCCAGGGCCCGCCAGGAGGCGCGCGCCTGGGGCCTGCCGCGTTGTGTCGTGCCGTCAGGCCCGGGTGGTTCGATTATCACGAAGCGGAGGGACGGGACCGCACGGACCTACCAGAACGAACACGTACCGTCACCATTCGCGTCCACGCTCGCGCTCGCGTCGCGACCGGACCGGCTTGGGCCTCTGCCGCCGGGTCGACTCCACCGCCATCACCATCGCCGGGCGGGCCGGCGGATGGTCATTGACCGGGCGCGCGCTGGAGTTGGACCTGATGTTCGGTGTCGGTGAAGCCGAGCGCGCGGTAGACGCGGATGGCCTGGTCGTCGGGGTCGGCGACGATGACCAGCGTGCGAGCGCCGAGCTCGCGGACGCCCCACTGCCCAAGGCCGTGGACGACGGCCGAGGCCAGGCCGCCCCGCCGAAAGTCCGGGTGGGTCTCGACGTTCTGGTAGCGGGCGAGCTCGCCGCCGTCGCCGACCAGGCCCGCGCCGGACCGCAGCCGGCCGTCGACGAAGGCGCCGAACCAGATGCCACCACCCGCCTCGCAGAGCCGGCGTTCTTCGGTGACCGCCCTCGCGATGAACAGCCGTTCCTCGGCCGATGGTTCCTCGTCGTCATGGCAGACGGCGCGGAGCTGGGCCGCCTGTGCCCAGTCGTCGTCGCCGACCAGCGGTCGGATGGCGGCGCCCGTCACCGGGCGGGTGGGAGGAACGAGCCGAGTGGCGGTCAGGACCGAGTTCACCTCCACCGTCACCCCGAGCCGGGTGAGCTCGGATTCGTCACCGGCATCGCCGTCGCCACTGTCCACGCCCAGGGCGAGATGCGCTGCCCGTGGGAACGCGTCGGCGAACGTGGCCGCCCAGCGGTCCGCGTCGCCGCGGCGCGCCGGGCCGTCGACCAGGATGAAGTTCCCCCACCAGAACCCGGGGTTGGCCGGGGTGCGGACGACCAGGTGAGACGCATGCTCAGTGATGAGAGAGCCCGTCAGCCTCCGCACCATCAAATCGGTCCGGTACCCGAGCGAGGTCACCTTCATTTCGTGATCATAGAGCCGCGCGCGAACGGGACCGCCGGCGCGGAGACCTGGTTCGTCCGGCCCGGCGGTCCTTGTCGGGTGGTCCTCGTCAGGTCGTGGCCGTGGTGGCCGTCGCGGGGGCCGCGGGGGCCGCGGCCTGGGCTGGGACGGCGGTGAGGCCGGCGGCCTGCTCCAGGCGGTCGAGTTCGGCGAGCCAGAGGCTGACCAGCCGGGCGCCGTCCGGCACGTTGCCGTTGACCGCGACGGACAGCGCGGCCGTCGGGCCGAGGACGCCCAGCATGACGAACAGGCGCTGCCCGGGAAGAAGTACCGGGATCGGCATCCCGCCGGTGACCGGGCAGCCCGCCACAGCCATCGGACCGGACAGGACGCCGACGTTCGACGTGGTCACCGGCACCCTTCGGGAATCCATTCCCATCGCCACCGCCATGGACCCGAAGCGGGCCGGGATCTTCTCGAACCACCAGCGCTCGCCCGCCGCCACGTTCTCGGCGCCGCGGTAGCGTGACGTCTGCCGCCGTATTACCTCGAAACGGCTCCAGGGCGATACCGGACCGCGGGGCAGGGAAACGCGTGCGCCCACGACATAGTTGCCCAGGCCGCCGAACTCCTCTTTCCGGCGGATGCTGACCGGCATCAGCGCCCGTACCTCGCGGCGCCCGCCGACCGGCCGCGACCAGGAATCGAGGGCGCCGGCCAGCGCGACCAGGAAGACGTCGTTGACGGTGGCGTCGTAGGTGCGGGCGAGAGCGCGCAGCCGCTCGGCGTTCGTCGTCGCCCAGTGCAGGTTGTGACGTCTCGACCATGGCCGTGTCAGTGCCTCCAGGCTGCCGGCCGGTGCTGCCCAGCCGAGGAGACGCCCCAGAGCCACCGCCAGCACGCGGGGGGTGACCTGCCCATCGCGCCCCCGGCGCGGCGGCGCGGCGGCCGGGCCTTCGCCGAAGAGCATGCCCAGTACCTGGTGCAGCGCCGCCCCGTCGAGCCAGATGTGGCTGGCGCGGAACAGGACATGGAACTCGTCCGCGCCGGGACCGGGCAGCAGGCAGATCTCCCACGGCGGCGCGTCCAGCGAGATCGGCGCCCGGCAGCGCCACTCGACGAAGCCCCGCAGCTCCGCCTCTCCCGCGCTCGCTGACAGGTGGTGCTCCCGGACATGGGCCGATACGTCGAATCCCGGCTCGGGTATCCAGGCGGGCCATCCGGACCGGCCCGCGGCGGCCACGAGCCGGTGCGTCAGGACCGGGAACCTCCGCGCCCGGTCGAGCACCGCGGCTCGTACGGCGGTGAGATCGCAGGTTCCCGCCACCCGCAGCAGATAAGCGACCGCCAGCGGCGCGGCACTGTTTTTCCGCTGATAACCGAGAAGTGCGCTGTCCATCCTGCTCAGCGGATGAGACCCCGTTTCGAAAACCGCCTCAGGACGCATTCAAACCCCCCACATCGCAGGACGACCTTCCCCGTCGATGGTCCGAAAAAACGAGCATGACGACGGAGGAGTTACACCTGCCGTACGAACGGGAACTACCATGGAACCGTAGGACGGCGTAGTCGCCGTTGATTCATCCGCCCGTTCTGCGCAGCGATACCGGAGGTTCGCGGGAAACCATTCCTTGGTTTCCGACCGGGCCTTCCCGCGCCATGGGCGCAATCGGTGTCCCGGGGAAGCCGGGCGGAAGGGGTGACAGTCCCGCCCACGAGGTGCCAGTGGCCGCGAGGCGCCCGTCGCGCCTATTGCGGCCGTCACGGCCGTCACGACCATGACCGCCGTCACAACAGTCACGGCGGTCACGGCCGCGTGGGCCTAGGGCGAGCGAGCCGCGGTCGCCCATGATCGCCACGAGCGTGTTGTCGTGGTCGTGATTTCGCCGGATCCACAACCGGACGGCCACCTGTAGCCCGGCGACGACGCGCGGCGTTGGGCGGCCGGCCGCCGCGGCGGCCGTGTGGAGCCAGGCGCGCGGGTGTGGTCTGAGCGCGAGGCCACCGGGCCCGTCTTGCGCTGACCCTACTGTTACGTAACTGTATGGTTGGAAAAGGTGGAGGCGGCGCGGAGGGTCCGGCTGGATGGGCAGACAGACAGGTCGTGGCAGGTTCACCGTGGCAGCCGTCGATGGAACCGGTGCGCCCGAACCGGGGCCCGCCGCGGGCCCGAGCCTTGGGGCCCTGATCCGGGAGGACTGGATCAATCATGGCCGTTCCTTCGTCCATCCCGGCCTGCACGCGCTGGTCGCGTACCGGGTGGGCCACTGGCGGCTCACGGCACCCGTGCGGCTTCGGTCGCCGGTCGGCATCATCTACAAACTTGTCAACGAACTTGTGATCCGTAGCCTGTACGGGGTGGAGATCGCCGACGAGGCGGTCATCGGCCGGCGGGTCCGGATCGGGCATCACCAGGCGGTCCAGATTCCCGCGTTCTGTGTGGTGGGTGACGACTGCCTCATCCGGCACAACGTCACGATCGGGTTCGCCTCCGGCCAGGCACCCCGGGACGCCGTGCCGGCGATCGGCGCCAGGGTGGAGATCGGCCCCGGTTCGCACCTGCTCGGCCCCATCGCGATCGGGGACGACGTCAGGATCGGGCCGAACTCGATCGTGACCGTCGACGTCCCGGCTGGTGCGACCGTGTTCGCGGCGCCCGCCCGGGTGATGAAGCGGGCTACATGAGCACGGGACAGGACGACGGCCGGGATGCTGGGGCCGCCGCGATGCGGACCGGTCTCGACCGGGCGCGGGCGGCCGAACAGGCGGGCGACGCCGCCGGCGCGGTGCGGTGGGCGCTGGCCGCGACCGACGCGGGCGACGATCTGGCCGCCTGGTCGGCCGCCGCCGGCGTCGTCGCGCGCTGCCTGCCGAGGGCGGGGTCGCTTTCCCGCAAGGCGCGGGTGGCCGTGCTCGGCAGCTACACGACGTCGCAGCTCTCGGCGCTGCTGCCGGTGGCGGCGGCGCGAGCGGGAGTCGCGGTCGAGGTCTACGAGTGCGGCTACGGGCAGTATCGCCAGGAGATCCTCGACCCGTCGAGCGGGCTGTACCGGTTCGGCCCGGACGTCGTCGTCCTCGCGGTGCACGCCGGCGAGGCCCAGCTGCCGGCGATGAGCCAGGACCCGGCCGCGGACGTGGCGGCGGAGGCCGCCCGCTGGACGTCGCTGTGGGACCTGCTCGTCGACCGGACCGGCGCCCGGGTCGTGCAGCACCTGTTCGCCGTCCCGCCGGACGTCGCGCTGGGGCACCTGGCCGCGAGCACTCCGGGCTGCCGGGCCACGATGCTCGCCGCGGTGAACGCCGCGCTCGGGCGGGCGGCCGGCAGCCGCGTGGCGCTGGTCGACTGCGACCGGCTCGCCGCCGAGGTCGGCAAGCGGCGGTGGTTCGACGCCCGCTACTGGCACCGGGCCAAGCAGGCGGTGTCGCTCGGTTGCGTGCCGCTGCTTGCCCGGCACACCGCCGCCGTGCTCGGCGCCCAGCTCGGCGCCAGTCGCAAGTGCCTGGTGCTCGACCTGGACAACACGCTGTGGGGCGGCGTGCTGGGCGAGGAGGGCCTCGGCGGCATCGCCTTGGGCGACGGCCCCGCTGGTGAGGCGTTCACCGCATTTCAGGACCACATCCTGGAACTGAAGGCCAAGGGCGTCATCCTCGCGGTCTGCTCGAAGAACAACGACGCCGACGCGCGCGAGGTGTTCGAACGTCATCCGGCGATGCGGCTCCGGCTCGACGACATCGCCATGTTCTCCGCGTCGTGGGCGGACAAGCCGGCGCAGATCCGCCAGATCGCGAGCACGCTCGGCATCGGCCTCGACTCGCTGGTCTTCGTCGACGACAACCCCGCGGAACGGGAAGTGGTGCGCCAGCTGGTCGGTGAGGTCGACGTGATCGACCTGCCATCCGACCCGCACGGCTACGTGCGGGCGCTGGCGTCCTATCCGTTCTTCGAGACCCCGGCCCTCACCGCGGAGGACGCGGACCGCGCCGCGCAGTACCGCGCCCGCGCCCAGGCCGCCCAGCTCGCCGCCGACGCCACGTCGCTGGAGGACTTCCACCGAAGCCTCGCCATGGTCGCCACCGTCGTCCCCCTCGACGAGGTCACCCTGCCGCGGGTCGCGCAGCTGGTCGCCAAGACCAACCAGTTCAACCTCACCGGCCGGCGCCGGAGCCAGGCCGAGCTCGCCGAGCTCGCCGCCGACCCGCGCACCTCGGTGCTCTGCGTCCGGCTCACCGACCAGTTCGCCGACCACGGTCTGGTCGCCGTCGCGATCGCCAGCCAGGAGCACGACGTGCTCGACATCGACACCTGGCTGATGAGCTGCCGAGTGATCGGCCGGACGCTGGAGGACGAGACAGCCGGGCTTCTCGTTGCCGAGGCGCGCCGTCGCGGCTGCCGCTACCTGCGTGGGCACCACGTACCGACGGCCAAGAACGGGCTGGTCGCCGACCTGTTCGCCCGCCTTGGATTCGCCCTCGCCGAGCCGGCTTCCTCCAACGGAGTTCGTTCGGGCGGTGCTGGTGCGGACGGCGTGGGTGCGGACGGGCTTCGTTCGGACAGACGTCGCTCCGATGGCGGCCTGCCCGAACGTCACTCCGGCGCGACCTCGTGGCTGCTTGCCGTCGACGGCGCCGGTAGCCCGCCCGGCCTCATCCAGATCACCCGAACCGACCGGGAACTCGAAGGGACCGCGAGCTGACCATGGACGATCGACTCCAGCAGGTCTTCCGGGAGATCTTCGGTGACGACGCCCTCGTCGTCACCGACGACACGACCGCCGCCGACATCCCCGCCTGGGACTCGCTGGCGCATATCAATCTCATGTTCGCCGTCGAGAACGAGTTCGAGATCGACATCCCGGACGACAGGCTCGGCTCCTTCGCCACCGTCGGTCAACTACGCCAGTTCCTCGAGACGCGAGCCGCCGCCCGCTGAGCCGGGCGAGCACCGGGCACCGCCGGGGCACGGCCGAGCCGAGGCTGTCCGGCTCGGGTGGCACCCCACGTACTGAGGAAGGCGCCTCACGCGGACTGGCCGCGCTGCCGTCCCGATGCCTCCGCCTCGCTGACGGGGCTGGCCTGGCGGCCGCGGCGGCCGCGGGCGACCTCGGTGGCCAGGGCGTCGAGCGGCTGGGCGAACGGCGCCAGCGGGTCGGCGGACAGGGCGGCCAGCCAGTCCCGCGCGGCGTCGAGGCCGGCCTGGTCGAGGGCGTAGTACCTGTGGGTGCCCTCGGCCCGCACGGTCACCAGCCCGGCCGCGCGCAGCACCTTGAGGTGCTGCGAGACGGCGGGCTGCGAGATCGGCGTCCGCGCTCGCAGCGCGGCGACGACCGTCCCCACCGGCTGCTCGCCGGTGGCGAGGAACTCCAGGATCTGCCGGCGGACCGGTTCGCCAAGCGCCTCGAAGACACCGTCCACCTAGCTCCCGGCGCTCTCGTCCTCGCCCGTCTCGGGCGCGGCATCCGTGGAGGCGGCATCCGTGGGAGCGGCATCGTCGGGGACGACGGTGTAGAAGGTCACGGTGCGCGCGGCGGCCTCATGCGCCGGCCCCGGCTCGTCGCCGTCGCCGACCGCGGCGTCGGCCCAGCCCGCCGCCGAGCGCCGCACGAACTCGACACCGTCCGGCGTCGTGGCGAAGGCGGCCCCCTCGGCCGGGTCGACCGGCATTCCGCTGTCGAGGTGCAGACCGAGACCCATCAGAGCCAGGTCCCAGCCGACGCCGACCGCGCCGGGGCCGAACTGGTTCCAGAATTCGGGGTCGACGGGTGACTCGTGAACCAACTCGAGGGTGGTGCCATCGCCAGCCGGCGTGAGGGTGATGTCCAGCCACGACACCATGCCGCCGAACTCCCAGGTCACGGCGAACGACTCGGGCTCCTCGCAGCGCTCGACGATGCCGCCGGCGTTGCCCTCGAGCTGGTAGCGGCCACCTAGCGCCAGATCGCCGCTGACCGGCAGGAACCAGCGGGGGATGCGGTCGACATTGGTCAGGGCGTCCCAGAGATCGGTCTGGTCGGTGCGATACGTCCGGTGGGCCACGGCGATCTTCGTTGGCATCCCGTTCCGGGAGCCGCTGCGGATCTCGCGGGCCACAAGCCCGGCCGTCGCGACGGGGTCGATGGTGTTCATGACTCGACTATATAAGTCATAGCTTATTTATCGGCGGGTGGGTGGGACATGTTCCTACTGGCGAGTGAGAGGACGTGCTCCGACGCGGTCGTGCGGACATCGCGTGAGTCGAGGCCGCTGAGTCGAGGCGGGCTGAGTCGAGGTCGCCGAGGCGGCCGTCGCCGACGCGGCTCGCGGCGTCGGCCTACTGTTGGTCGGTGCCGAGCCTGGCTCATACGAGCGTGCCGCCGTGGGCGCGTCCGGGAGCCCCGGCGTCTCCGCCCGCCGATGCCAGCGGCGCCACGTACGTTCTGGTGGGCGTGGGCCCGGGGGCGACGGACGTTCTGGCGTCCTGGCGGGATGAGCTCACCCGGCGCGCTGGCCGTCCCAGCCCGCTGGTGCTGTGCGCCGACGACGTGGGGACGGCGTGCGAACAGCTCGCGGCGGCCCTGGCCGAGGCGCGGGTCGGCGTTCGGGTGCGCGTGGCGGGTTCCGTCGGCAGCTGCCTTACCCTGCGGGCAACGGCGATCGCGGCCGGTCTCGAGGACGACGAGCTGTACGTCGCCCCGACTGGGAGCGGACCGGTCGAGGTGGCGTGTGTCCACTGCGGCGGCGTCGCGTCGGCCGAGGCCGCGATCGGCGACGTCGTCGGCTGCCCGGGCTGTGGACGTGACCTGCTCGTCTACTACCACGTGTCACGCCGGCTCGGCCGGTTCCTGGGATTCCAGGGGGACGCCGGGGCCATCGCCGAATGAGCACCGTGAGCGCCGAATGAGCCTCGGAGTGGATCTCGAACTGGTCGTCGCCGCTGTCGACGAGCCGGTGCCGGGAGTCCGGAGCATCCGGCTGGCCGCGCCCGACGGGCGCGAGCTGCCGGGCTTCGTCCCAGGCAGCCACCTTCTGCTGGACTGCGGTGGCCGGGTAAACGCCTACAGCCTCACCTCCGACGGCTTTTGCCCCAGGGAATACGCCGTCTCGGTGCTTCTGGTGGAGAACGGCTTCGGTGGATCGCGCTGGATACACGAGCGTCTCGCGCCGGACGACCGAGTGGCGGCCCGCCTACCGCGAAGCGCGTTTCCACCGGTTGCGCGAGCCCGTCGGCACCTGCTGGTCGCGGGTGGCATCGGGGTGACGCCGATCGTCTCGCATCTACGGGCCGCCCGTCGGCGTGGCCACGACGTGCGGGTCCTTTACACCTACCGTGCCGGGCGTGGCGCCCACGCCGACGACGTCGTCGAGCTTTCTGACGGCCGTGCCGAGCTCTTCACGGACCGCCGCGCGTTCTCCACCCGGGTCGAGGAAGCGCTGGCCGACCAGCCGCTGGGAACGCATCTGTACGTCTGCGGCCCGGCCGCGTTGACCGAGCGGGTGGTCGGCACCGCCGCCGCCCTCGGTTGGCCGGCGTCGAGGATCCATACCGAGCGGTTCGGCACGGTCGCCCTCGATCCTGGTGATTCCTTCGACGTCGTCCTCACCAGGACTGGCGGGACGTTGACGGTCCCCAGCGGTACCAGCCTGCTCGCGGCGCTCGAAGACGCCGGCCTCGATGTCGCGAGCCGCTGCCGGCAGGGCGTATGCGGTGAGTGCCGGATTCCGGTCACCGCCGGGCGTCCGCTGCACCGCGACCTGTTCCTGTCCGAGGAGGAGAGATCCACCGGCGCCTGGGTCATGCCCTGCGTCTCCCGAGCGGACGGGTCCGGCCTGGAGGTTCCGCTCTGATGAGCGCCCCGGAATCGTCGTCGCTGCTTCGCGGCTTCCCTTTTCCCTTCACCGACGAGCGTTTCCGGTACAGCACCAACGTCGAGCCCGCCGGCGTGCCGGTCCATACCGCGGCCGGCCGGTGGGGCGCGGCGGTCGTCGACATCGACGGCGAATACCACCGTGAGCTCCAGGAACGCGCCCGGATTCTCGCTCAGGACCCGACGCGGCACGCGGTCCCGACACACATGCGCACGGCGGCGTGGGACGCCACCCTCACCCTTCTGCGCGAGCTGGCCGCGAGCTACCCGGCCGACATGCTCCTCACCCGGACGGGCATCAACCGCTGGCGCTGGGAGAACCGCCGGCTCGGCGTCGAGGCGGACTTCGTCTACGGCGATGACGCGACGCTGCCCGGCGGGCCGCTGCACTGGGTCGCGAACCAGGTTCAGGAGGACATCGTTCTGCTCGACGCGCGGGCGGGCCAGCTCTGGGTCGATGCCGGCGTCGTGACCTTCGCGTCCGCCTGGAGCTTCGGGTTCGACCTGGGCATGAGTTTTCTAGAGATCCACGGCCCGGTCCCGCGTATCCATTCCGAAGGCGTCATTACCCGCGCACAGGAGTTCATCAGGCGACTTCAGCCGCACCAGCCCTACCGCCGGACCAACTGGGGAGTGAACGTCGGCCGGCGGCTCGACGTCTCCCTCGAGCGCTATCCCGACTGGGCTCCGGACCGGGCGCGGATGCGGCGGGCCGACGACGGGTCGTTCGGGCGGCTGCTCCACCTGCGGGTCGAGGTGCAGCACCTCGTTCGGCTCCCGGACTCCGGAGCGGTCATGTTCCTGATCCGCACCTACCTGCTCTCGTTCGAGCAGCTCGCGACCGTCGAGCCCTGGCGTCGTCGCACCGCCGACGTTCTTGCTCACCTGCCCGACGACATCGCCGAGTACAAGGGCGTCGCCAACCTGCGCGACCGCGCCGTCGCCTGGCTGCGCGCCGCCGACGCGCCGCCGGCCGGCCCGGCCCCGCACTGACCGGGCCAGGGGCCGGTCAGTGGGACCGTGCAGGCCCAGCGCGCCGGCGAACGCGGTCCCGCCGCGCGGCACCGCGGTGGCCAGGTGCGCGCCAGCGAGCCGGGCGAGGATCCCGGCGACCAGGGCGACAATGAGCGCGAGCGCCGCGCACAGCGCGACGGATGACCCGACTGATGGCGCGGTGCGGCGACGTCCACGGGGACCTCACCGGGACGTCCCGGTGACGCCGCGCGCCGCCGAGGTCTCGGCGCGCGGCACGACTCAACGTTCCTTCGTCCGGTCCACAACCGCGACTCAACCGGCATCCGGCACGGTCGACGCGTAACGCTCCCGCGGCCCGACCACGCCACGAACCATCGCAGCTCGCGGGACTCGCCAGGTGGGTTCCCCGGCGAGCCAGATCGGCCAGCTGGCGTTGCGTTCGCTGTCACGGATCTCGATGGAGGACTCGATGATGTCCAACCGGCACGTCGCCCGCCTCGCCGGCGCCCTGTTCCTGATCGTCATCGCCGCCGTCCTGGCCAGCTCGGTCCTTCAGGGCGGCGTCAGCGGCGCTGACGACATCGCCGACACGTTCCGCACCGTCGCCGACAACACGGTCAGCATCCGGGCCAGCACGGTGCTGCTCATGGTCGCCGGCGTGGGCACGCTGGCGCTCGCGGCCATGCTCTATGCCCTGACCAAACGGCAGGACGAGAACCTGGCGATCCTGGCACTTGCCTGCCGCGTGGTGGAGGCGGCGCTCTACGCCGTCAAGATCCTTAGCGTGCTGATCCTGCTGTCGCTCAGCCAGGCGCCGACCGCCGGTGAACAGGAGCTGGGCGCTGTCGTGGCCGACGTGGCGTCGTGGAGCACCAACGTCGGAGCCGCCTTCTTCGCGGTGGGCAGCACGCTGTTCGCGTACCTGCTGCTCAGGGCCCGCTCGATTCCCGTCCCGCTGGCCGCACTCGGCGTGGGGGCCTCGCTCATCCTGGTCGTCGGGGTACCGCTGGAGACCGCCGCCAGCCGAACCACGGCCGAGGGCGCTTCGATCATCATGTGGCTGCCGATGTTCGTCTTCGAGATCGCAACCGGCGTGTGGCTGCTGGTGAGGGGCGCCCGGACTCCCATCCCGGACACCAGTCTCGTAGCCCCGGCCGGCGACGTCCGGACGCGGTCCGAGCTTGCCGTACGACTGCCAGCCTCTCAGGCCGCGCAGCCGGGAGCGTGAGGAGACGCCAGCGGTCGGGCCGGGCGGGGACGGCGACTCGCCGGGACAGTGGCGCGAGCGGTTCGATCTACTTGGCCAATCCTCTGCCCACGGCGTCGCGGTCTCAGGAGCTGGCCAGGATCTTTTTCTGGACCTTCCCCATGGCGTTGCGCGGGAGGCCGTCGACGACACGGACCTCGCGGGGGCGCTTGTGGACCGACAGCTGCTCGGCGACGAACGCGGACACGGCCTCCGGGTCGACCGGCGCCGTGCCGTCGCCGACGACGTAGGCGACGATGCGCTGGCCCAGGTCGGCGTCCGCGACGCCGATGACGGCGGCCTCGGTGATCGCGGGATGCGCGAGCAGCGCCGCCTCGACCTCGCCGGCCCCGATCCGGTACCCGCCGCTCTTGATGAGGTCGACGGAGGTCCGACCGACGATCCGGTGCCAGCCGTCGGGGCCGATGACCGCCGCGTCGCCGGTCCGGAACCAGCCGTCGGGCGTCCAGCTGGCCGCGGTCGCCTCCGCGAGGCCCAGGTAGCCGTCGAACAGGGTCGCGCCGCGGACCTGCAGCTCACCGACGGACTCGCCGTCACGCGGCACGTCAACGACGTCCTCACCGCCGTGCGGGCTGAGCGGCGCACCGGCGTCATCGGCGCTGTCCGCGGCGTCGGTGGCGTCGGGGATCGGCGCCAGGCGGGTCGTCACGGTGGGCAGCGGCAGGCCGACCCAGCCGGGCCGGCGCTCGCCGTCGGCGCGAACCGCCACCGTGATCAGGCTTTCGGTCATCCCGTAGCGTTCGACGGGCACCAGCCCGGTGAGCTCGTGCAGCCGCCGCGCCACCGGGACCGGCAGAGGGGCGCTGCCGGAGACCAGCAGCCGGGCCCGGCCGAGCGACGCCGCGGCCGCCGGGTCGTCGCACACCCGTGACCAGACCGTCGGCACGCCGAAGTAGAGGCTTCCGCCGTGCCGCTCCGCCGCCGCCGCGTAGTCGGCGGGGCGCGGCCGCCGGGTGTGAACCAGCGGGCTACCGACTCGCAGCGCGCCGAGAACCCCGAGCACCAGTCCGTGTATGTGGAACAGCGGCAGCCCGTGGACGAGCACGTCGTCGGGCGTCCACGCCCAGGCGTCCGTGAGCGCGTCCAGACAGGCGGCGATCGCCCGCCTGGACGTCACGACGCCCTTGGGTGCCCCGGTCGTCCCGGATGTGTACATGACCATCGCGGCCGAGGCGGGATCCGGCTCCGGGAAGGTGCCGCCGGATCGGCGGGCGGGGTCGACCGGCACCACCGACAGCCCGCGGCCGCTGCCGCCCGCCGCACCGTCTTCGGCGGGCGGCTCGCCGAGCCACAGCTCGGCTTTGGAGTCCGTGAGGATGTGCGCGCGCTCCCGCGGGCCGGCGTCGGCTGGCACCGGCACCACCGTGACGCCGCCGAGCAGGCAGCCGACGATCCCTACGACTGTGGGCAGGCTCGCCGATCCGGGCACCGCCACGACCCTGGCCCCGGCGACCTCGTCGGCGACGGCCGCCGCGGCGGCCCAGAGCTCCCCGCGCCGCATCGCCTCACCCGCGATCCGCACCGCCGTTCGGTCTGCCAGCCTTCCGGTCGCCGCGACGCCGTCCGCGGTACCGAGCAGCCGGTGCACGTTCACGCGGGTACCTCTTCCCATTCCAGTTCCAGTCCGGCGGCGCCGCGGCGCGAGCCGCGAGGGCTCGAGGCGGGCGGGGTCCATCGTGCACTGTCCATCGTGCCCGGACGCCGAGGTGCCCGCGCCCGCCGGCCCGCTCGGGCTCAGCGGCGGTCGCGGTGGCGGTAGCCGGGCAGGAGGGCCTTGAGCAGGGCGCTCGTCTCGGGCTCGGCCGGACGGTTCTGCGCACGGCGCCCACGCGGCAGGCTGACGCCGGGCCGCGGCGCCGTCGCGGCGGGCAGTGCCCGGTACATCTCAGCGGCGACGGCCTCGAGGGTACGGCGGTCACCCCGGGCGGCGACCGTGCGCAGCAGGTCCCGCCAGAGGGGCTCGGCGGCCGGGACGGCGCGAAGCCCGGTCCGGCACGCGGCCATCGCGGTCGCGGTGTCGCCCGCGTGCAGACTGCGCTCGGCGAGGCGGTGGGCGACGTCGACGACGGCCGCGCGCAGGCCAGCCTCAAGCCCGGTCGACCGTAGCCAGCCGTATCTGCCAGCTGGGAGGTCCGCCAGGAGCGGACCAGTGACCAGGCCCAGCGCCGCCGCCAGCTCAGCTTCTGCCCCGCTCCCGACCGTCGCGATGCCGGCACCGCCCGAGGCGGCGCTCGGCGGCTGGTCTGCCTGATGGGCGTGGGCGGCGAATGCCCACCAGTCACAGCGGACGTCCTGGCCGAGGCGCAGCCGCCCGTCCTCGCCGGTGACCAGCCGGGGATGACCGGATGGGCCGGTCCCGAGCCAGTCCCTGGCGCGGCTCACGGAGGCCGCGGTGACGAAGTCAGGAGTAGCACGGCCGGAGGCCGTGCTCCTGGCGCTGGCCGGCCGGAGCGCCGCCGAGAGTGTCCGTGGATGTGCGCCGTCCGGGTGCAGGGCCAGGTAGACGAGAAGCTCTGTCAACGACTCGACCTGGTCGCGTGCCACCGGTCCTGGCGCATAGACCGTGGGCCGGCCGAGCACTCGGATCTCCGCCTCCCTCGGGTCGGCGAGCTCGGCGGGCGGTGTGGCGGCCGCGTAGGGGAGGTGGAGAGGCGAGATCGGCCCCGTCGGGGAGGGTCCCGCCCCGCGGCCGAGAGGCCCGGCCACCCGGTGTCCCCGCCCGGGCCCGGGCGGGGGCGCGTCGCCTGGAGGCGCGTCGTCCGGCGTCGGCGGCGTGCGATGACGCGCTGTCGGGACCAGGACCGACAGCGGCCGTCTGGTCGGTCGGGAGCCGGGGAGCTCCGTCGGTGGGGGAGCGGTGGGGCCGCCCGCCCTCGGCAGCGTGCGCGGCGCATCGGGCGACGTCGAGCGTGGGTCGGGATCGGTCGGACCGGTGACGCCCGGCGCTGGCGGCCTTGGGGGATCCGAGCTGGGTTGGTCGTGCGGACCAGTCGGGCGCGGCGGTGGCTGGCCGGCGCCGGATGGCGCGGCCGCGGCTGGACCGGGGGCCGTCACGGCCGGCTCGGGCAACACCGCCGGCAACATCGCCGGGCCTGGTCCGAGCGACACACGGGGATCAGGCGGAACGCGGGGATCAGCCGGGCGGGGCGGTGGCCCGCCGGGCCGGGAGGGGACGGTCGTGCCTGGATCGGCCGCGGCCACAGGCAACGCCGACGGACCGGCGGGTGGGCTCTCGGCGGGCAGCGCCGGCAGGAACGGTTCCGCGGGCAGGAACGTGCCGGACGTGGTCCGCGGGCCGCTACCGGGGGCGACGGGCCTGGCGGCCGTGGGCGGCCCGACCGGGAGTGTCTGACCGGCCGGGCGGGCGGGGCCGGCGCTGTCCTCGCCGGCGTCCTGCTGGCCCACGACCGGTGGGGGGAACGGCTCGGCCTCGTCGGCCGCGGCCGACGGCCCGTCGGGCACGCCGACGTCCTGGGAGTCGTCGTTCTGGGAGTCGTCGTTCCGGGAACGGAACAGGTCGACGAGTGCGGCGTGCTGCGCGGCGGGCAGGAGTTGCGCCACGACCTCGATGCCGAGCACGCCCAGCGCGAGCCGGCCGTCCTGGCTGGCGGTGAACACCCAGCGGGCCGCCGCCATCTCGCCGACGACGACCACGCCGACGGCCTGGCCCCGCCCGCGCGCGAACCGCGCCAGCCGGGCGGTGTCGGCCTCGTCCGGTGGGCTGGCCAGCACCAGCAGGTCCGGCGCCCACAGCGCCTGCGTCCTCGCCTCCCGCCGACCGTGCAGCACAGCCATCGCGTCTGAACCGTCCCAGGGCACGCCCGTCGCGCGGGCCCGCTGCTCCTCGCGTGCCGCGAGCTCGGCCAGCGCCTCGCCGACGGTCGCGACCGCGCGCAGCCGGTCCGGCGCGACCGCCGGCGGGTCGTCCGGGAACCCGATCAGGTGGATCCGCAGATCGTCCGACCACCGGTTGGTGGCCAGCTCGACGGCGATCGACATCGCGATCTCCCGGGCGCGTGCCTGGTCACCGCCGATCGCGATGACGCCCGGCGCGCCCTCGATGTCGACGAGGATCCTGGCACCATTCCCTTTGTTCCCTTTGTGCCCGATCGTCGCGAGGCCGGGGAACGGCGCCGGGACGGCGGGCGGGATTGTCTCGCCGGCACCGGCTGGCAGCCCGTCCGGCGTCCCGGAGGGACGCTCGATCCGCCATGTGCCGGGCGCGCCGCCCTTCCACCACGGCGCCGGCGGCGGGTCGAGTGGCGCCGGCGCGAGGTGCAGGATCAACGCGTCGTCGGTGAGCGTCGCCGCGAACACCGGCGGCAGGGGCCTGTCCTGCGCGGCCAGCCCCGCGGACAGCAGCCGGGTCGCGCGATCGAGGAAACTCGCGGCGTCGACGTCGGCGGCCAGCCGCAGGGCCTCGCCAACCGTGCGGTGCCGGGCGGCCAGCGTCGACGTGCCCCGTCTGGCCAGCGCGGCCAGCAGACCGGCGGCGAGCAGCGACCGCCCGCCCGGTCCGCGCCGCGGCTCCGCTCGGCGAATCGCGGGTTCGGCGGCGTCGTCGACCGGTGGCGGGTCCGGACGGCTCGACGCCTCCCCACCGCTGGGCCATTGGTTTGGTGCCCCTGGCCCAGCCGGCCGGACATGCCGGCCGTTCCTTCGCCTGCCCACGCCCCCGAAGGCCACTCGCGACCCTCCTTCCCGCCGTCTGATCACTTTGCGTCGTCGTTGTGCGTGCCGACAAGAGGTGTTGTCGCCCGTCCCATCCGAAAACCGTGTAGCCGGCCCTTTCACTCCGAAACCTTCCGTGAAGTCCTCGCGTCTCCGGGGGTGGTTTAGCTGTTTTGGTGATGCCCGCGGGATGTGTCGACGTGTGCCGGGCCCCTGTCCAGCTGATCGGCGAGATCGGCGCGGAAGACGCACCCGGTGGAGAAGGCCTAGCCGGCGCCCTGGATGTCGTCCTGAATCTCGCCGAGCCGGGTGCGCAGCCGGCCGAGCTGGGTGTGCAGGTCGGTGAGCGCGCGCTGGTATGCCGGCCAGACGGTCGAGCGGAACTCGGTGGCCGTGCGGCCGTCCCAGCATTCCGGGTCGGTGAGCACGCCCGCGTGCCGGCGCAGGTCGTCGAAACTTCTCAGCAGCGGCCCGTTGACGAGGGTGCCGAGCCCGACGACCGCGGCGACGGCCTCCGGCGTGCTCCGGACGGTCCCATCCGAGGCGGACATGGGTATCTCTCCTTGGGCGTCGGGGTGAGGATGGCGTCGAGGAGGGCTTGCCCGCGTGGGCTCAGGCGCCCGCGTCGGCGATCCGACGGTTGATCTCGGCGATGGATCTGGCGAGCTCGTCGAGGTTGGTCCGCAGGTTCGTCAGGGTGGTCTCCACCTCCGGCCACACCTGCGTGCGGAAGGTCTGGGCCTTGGGGCCCTCCCAGTTCCTCGGGTCGGCCAGCGTGCCGCCGTGGCGGCTCAGGTCGGTCGTGATCGCGGCGAGGCCGGGCAGCTCGCCGCCGAGGCCACGGGCGGCGGCCTGCGCCGCCGGGGTCGTCACCGTTCTCATGGGTCGGCTCCTTCGCCGTCGCGGGGAAAGGGGATCCGGCTGTCCGCGCCTCGGTGGATGCCCGGGGCGGGTAGCGGGGCGAGCTTAGGTGATCTAGGCGGGTCCGTGATTCGGGGGTGAGACCCCCCGAACTGGACATCGCCGGGCGTGACTGGGACCTGGGCCTGGACCGGTGTCGGCATGCCGCGCCGGATATACAGCCCCCGTCCCGGGGGATGGGCACCGCCGGCCGAGCGGGAGAGCCGCCGGCCGAGCACCTCGCCGTCCGCCGGTCCGCCGGGCCAGAGCAGCAGGCCGCACCCGGAGCGGCGCATGTCGAGCAGGAACCCGCGGAACTGGCCGAGCAGATCCTCGGTCGTCCCGGCGGCGACCAGCGCGGACCGGGTGTCACGCGCCCGGCGCAGGAAGTCGGCGAGCCCGGCGGCCAGCGGCGTGTCGGCGAGCAGCTCCGCGTCGTCGACCAACACGACCGTCGGCGCGTCGTCATCCCGGCCGGCACATCGCAGCAGCCGGGCCAGGTCGCCGGCGTCGGCGGCGGCGTCCAGTGGGCCGAGTACGCCTCGCGCGCCGGCCAGCCCGCGCAGCGGCGAGGGCCGCGGCGTGACCAGGACCAGCCGGGTTCCGCCCGCGAGCAGGGTCGTCGCCAGGGTGACCAGCGCGGTGCTGCGCCCGGAGCGCGCGGGCCCGGCGACCGTGAAGCCGGGGCCGTCCTCGGCCAGATCCACGATCAGCGGGCCCAGCTCGTCGCCGCCCACGCCGACCAGGCCCAGCAGCGGCGCCGGCGGTGCCAGCGATGCCGCCGCCGCACCCGCTGTCGTGCCCGCCATCGTGCCTGGCGGACCTGCCGGCGTCACGGCCGCCTCGGCGGGAGCCGGCGATCCCGGCGTCGTCAACGGCCCGCCGCGCCCTGGCGTCGGCCACAGTGATCGGGTGAGTGCCGCCGTCTCGGCCAGCGTGATCCGTGATGGCAGGGCGTCGATCCGCATCGGCCGGCACTGGTCGGTGCGCGGGCCGGTCGCCGGGCCGGGCGGCACACCGTCCCGCGCCGCCGCCCACGCGCCGATACGGGCGAGCGCGGCGACCTGCGTCTGGCCAGACGGGTCCGGGGCGAGCAGCGCGACCTGGGTCTCGACCGCCGGTGCCGCGCCGACCGCCGAGCCCCCACCCGGCGCGGCCCTCCAGGACCGGCCGCCCCGCCCAGCGAACGTGCCAGCCGCGCCCCCGACCGCTCCCCCGGCTCCGCCACCACCCCCGCCTTCATCCGCGCCGGCCGTCCCGTTCGGATGGGCGCCCTCGGGTGACCGCACCGCGCCGTCGCGCTCGGGTTCGTCGACTTCGTCGGTGGCGTCTTCGCCGGCGCCCCCCGCGGCGTTCTCGTCGGCGTCGCCGAGCCGGAACCCGCGTCCAGGCGGCAGCCCGTCCGGCACGGCCGAGCCCGCCAGGCCAGCCAGCGGATAGTCGCCCCGGTCGGCGAGACGCAGCACCAGCCGGTTCTCGATCGCGGACGCGACCCGGCCGGTCAGGCCACGCCGGTCGGCGCTGACCACCACCCGCAGGCCGACCGCCGGGCCTTCGCGCAGCAGCCGCGACAGTTCGTCGACGAACCGCCCCCCGTCGAGGTTCTCGAAGGCGGCCAGGAAGCCCTCGAACCTGTCGAGCAGCAGCACCAGGTAGGGCAGCGCGGCGGCCGGCTCGGCTGCCCGCTGCTCGCCGAGGTCCGCGTACCCGCGGCTGGCGAAGGCCTCCTGCCGGGCGGCGACCTCCGCGCGCAGCCGGTCGAACAGCCGCTCCACCCGCTCGGGCGCGTCCGCGCTGACCACGGCCCCGGTGTGCGGCAGCGCGGTGAGCGCCAGCAGCGCGTTGTTGCCGCAGTCGAGGCCGAACAGATGCGCGTCGCGCGACGGCACGGTGGCCGCCAGCGCGCCCGCGAACGTCCGCAGCACGGTCGACCGGCCGGATCGCGCCGACCCGACGACCAGCAGGTGGCCGTACCTGTCCAGGTCGATCAGGTAGGGACGCTGATCCTGGTCGTTCGGGAAGTCCGACAGCCCTATCGGGATCGGGGCCAGCCGCCCGCGCCCGCCTTGCGTGCCGCGGGCGGCCGGCGGGCGCGCCGCGCTGGCGAGCAGGTCGCCCAACGTGACCAGCGACGGCATCGGCGGCAGCCAAGGGCCAGGTTGCCTGGGCACACCGGCCAGCTCGGCCGCGGCGCGCACCGCGCCGACGAGCAGCCGCAGATCGCTGACGGCGCCGTCGTCCGCCACCTCCGCCGGCCGGCGGGGAGCCGGCGCCCCCAGCGCGGCCCAGGGCAGCTCGACCACCCATGGTGCCCGCGCGGCCCTGCCCCTGCCCCCACCCGTCGCCGGGCCCGGAGACGTCGACCGGCCTCCGACCCGGCCGGCCTGGAACGTCACCAGTGACGCGTGCCCGAGCCGCGCGAACGCCCGCCCCGGCGTCGAGCGGGCGATCCACGCGGCGTCTGGAGCATCGAGGACGTCGGCGCTCTCGCCGGCGTCTGTCATCCGCAGCCCGATCCGCAGGTTGGTGTTCGCCCTGATCTCCGGCGAGACCACGCCGGCGGGCCGTTGGGTGGCGAGCAGCAGGTGGATGCCGAGCGACCGGCCGCGCTGCGCGATGTTCACCAGCCCGGCGACGAACTCCGGGAGCTCCCTCGCGAGCGAGGCGAACTCGTCGATCACGATCACCAGCCGTGGTGGCGGTGGTAGTCGTGGCGGCCGGCCGGCGGCACCGGAAGCACCCGGGCGGGACAGACCGGTCAGGCGCTCGTAGTCCTCGAGGTCCTTCGCGCCGGCGTCGGCGAGTACGTGCTCGCGGCGACGCAGCTCCGCGTTCAGCGAGGCGAGTGCCCGCGCGACCAGATGGCTGTCCAGGTCGGTGACGAGGCCCACGCAGTGCGGAAGATCGACGCAGTCCGCGAACGCGCTTCCGCCCTTGTAGTCGACGAGCACGAACGTGAGCGCGTCCGGCCGGTTCGCCACCGCGAGCGACGCGACGATCGACTGCAGCAGCTCCGACTTTCCCGAGCCGGTCGTGCCGGCGATCAGCCCGTGTGGCCCATCCCGCCGCAGGTCCAGCGTGAACGGCCCGCTCAGCCCGACGCCGACTGTGAACGAGGTGCCGCCGCCGGGAGCGGCCGCCCAGCGGGCGGCGACCGCCGCCGCCGTCGGCGGATCGAGATCCAGGACGTCGAGCAGCCGCGCGGCGGTGGGCAGCGTCGACTCCTCCCGGCCGCCGCCGACGTCGCGCAGCGCCGCGAGCCCACGGGCCGCCCGCTCGCACCAGGCTGCCGCGCCGCGCACGGAGACCGTCCCGCCGAGCGTCTGGCCGGACGGGTCCAGCGCCGCCGCGGTCGCGACGAGGTCGGGTCGGACGTCGTCGACGTCGGCGGCCCCGCCCGCCTGCCTGACCCGCAGCCCACCGGGAGCCTGCTCCACCACCGCCTGGCACTCGGCGGGCAGTAGCCGGACGTCACGGTCCAGGCAGATCGAATACATGCCGACGGCCGGGCCGTCGCGCAGTACCGACACCATTCCGGGCAGCGCCCGCAGCGCGCGTGCCCCGTCGAGGATCACGAGCACGTCCGGCTCCCCGGGGATGGGGGCCGAGTGCCCCGGCAGGCCGGCGGAGGTGCCGCCGCGGGAAGAGGGGGCAACGGGGCGGCCACCCCGGCTCGCGGTCCTCGCGGCGACCAGCTGGGCCAGTTCCCCGATCTGGCGCGCCCTGCTGACGTCGTCCAGGCCGACCCGGACGACGGCGTCCTGGCCGCCCGCCTCAGCAGGCGGGCGGGCATGTGGCAGCCAGCGTGACCAGTCCCAGGCCGATGCGCCGTCCGCGTCCGACCAGGTCAGCAGGTAGACGACCAGGTCCAGTGGGCTGTGCAGGACGGCGGCCTGGGCCAGCAGCCAGCAGCCGACCACCCGCGGCAGCTCGCCGCGGCCGGCGATGCCGAGCACGCCGCGCTCCGCGAGCGCCACCGTGACCGGGACGTCCGGCACGGTCCGGCTCCACCCCCGTGGCCGGTGCCCGTCGTGCGGTCGCTGCTCGGCGGGGTCCTCGACGGTCAGCTCGCTCGGCAGGTCGGCGGTGCCGAGCCGCAGGCGCAGGTAGTCCAGATCGCCGCGGCGCCGTTCCCACAGCCGCCGCCTCGGCCCGACCGCCGTGAGCAGCACCTCGGCGGGGTCCGGCGCGCCGGCGCGGCGCGCGGCGCACTCCCGGACCAGCGCCGCCCGGATCTCGCCTTCCATGTCGGCGAGCCGGCGCCGGTGCTCGGCGAGGTCGCGGCGATACGCCCGGCGGGCTCGCCGGCCGCCGCTCAGATGCGAGGCGACCATTCCCAGCGGCGCCAGCAGCGCGAGCAGCAGCAGGTAGTAGATGTGCAGGGCGAACGCCATAACGCCCGCGCCCACCGCCGGCAGCAGCGCCCCGAGGATCGGCGCCGGACGGCGCTCGGGCCGCGCGGGCGCGGGCGGCAGCCGGAAACGGACGTCGGGCCGCGGCGATGACAGCCGGGGCGGCCGGTTCACATCGAGCCGGTGTCCGTCCGCGGCCGGCCGGGTCGCCAGGTCCGGCGGCCCGGCGACCGTCACGGTCAACAGCACCGCCCCCACCGCCAACATCGGCGCGGGCCGGAGCGGCGCGGCATCGTCGTGACCGCTGGCCAGGTCGGCGACGCGGCCCGGGGCGGTGCTGCCCCCGTCGCCGTCGCCAGCCACGCGACCACCGCGGCCGGTCTCGTCGTGTTCGGCCACGAGCGGCAGCGGCAGTAGCCGTCCGGCCGCGGGCAACGGCTCCCCGTCGAGGAGGACCTCGCCGAACCCGTCGCCCACCCCCGCCGGGAGCACCGCGCACGAGCCGTCCGCCCCGACGACGAGCACCATCGCCACACCCGCGACCGTCGGGTCGTCGAGCGTCACGGCGCAGTCCGGCCCGGTGCCGATCAGGAACTCGCCCGGCCCGAGCCGATGCACCACACCGGCGCCCGGCCCGCCGACGACCCGCGCTTCGACCAGCCCGACCGGCTCGCCCACCGCGGCGCACCCCGCCGCCGACCTCAGGCTGACCACGGCGCCGTCGACCAGCGGCGACTCCCGCAGGCCAAGCCGCCCGTCCACCGCACGCCCGCCGACGAACACGTCGACGCCGCCCGTCCTGGCGCGGAGGCGGCCGGCGAGCGCCCGCCCCACCTCCCGGACAGGTGCCTCCTCGTCCGCCTCCAGCATGACGTCCCTGCTGACCCCACGGACCGGATCAACGACGGTCAGTATCACTCGCATGCCGCGCAAGGTACGTCTGGACCACCGCGAATCCCACCGAGCCAGACATCCCGCCGCCGCACAAGTACTTGACAGATCCATCTCGCGGGACGGTGCCCGCGGCCCGGCCGGCCGCCACACCCGTCGGTCCAACCGCTATGATTGACTAGCACGCTGGGAGGCTTCGCCTAGTCCGGTCTATGGCGCCGCACTGCTAATGCGGTTGGGGGCATTAACCCCCTCCGGGGTTCAAATCCCCGAGCCTCCGCTCTGACCTGCGGGTTCGCACGATGGTGCGGGCCCGCTTCGTCGTTCCAAGGTCACTAACTGTCGCTCACTGGCACATGCCGGCGTCACGGTCCTGATCTTGTGCTGGTGCGGCACGAACGTGGCGATGCGTACGGCCCCCGCCTGCGCCAGCTCCTCCACGCCGGCCCTCCATGAACCCCAGGTCCTGGCCCTTATGGGTGTGGGCACCTCGTCGCCGGTCGGGAACGCGAGAGAGGATCGGCAGGTCACGGGGCTAGTGTCGGTGTCGGCGTCGGTGATCTGTTCGGTGACGGGCTCGTCGCTGTTCGCCGCCTACCCAGACTGGAACTCCGGGGCGGCGCCGACGGCGAGCATGGCGAGGGCTGTCTACTCGTCCGACGTCGAGCTGGACACCGGGGCGGCGCTGTACGAGACGGCGAAGGGGGACGCTCAGTGGCTCGATGAGTCTCGCGACGACCGCGCCCAGCGGAGAGCTCTCCTGGGTCGTCGCGGAGATCAGGGGCCGTCTGGGCAGCCACCTCACACCCAGGATGATCTTGCTGTGAGGGGAATGTCGATGTACCGGATCCGCTCCCTTGTGGTTGCCCGGGCGGCCCATGCGCTCCCATCCCACTCCAGCGCAGGCGGCGACCCGGTGACCGCGGCCTCGATGATCTGACCGCTGACCACCAGCCGCACTGACAGTCGCACCCACAGCGGCACCTGCCGGCCGGCGGACGCCGCCCTGACCGCGATCGCCGTGCTGACACCATCCGGCCCGGCAGTGATCCAGAGGTCGGCGGGAGCCTGGTCGCCCCGCACCCGGCGCAGGTCGCCGCGACGCTGCCCGCCGATCAGGCAGCGGGATCGTTTCGCCAAGGACGCTCGGCACCGGCCCGACGCCGGCGGCGGCTGGAAACCGCTCGCACGGCGCCGCTACCGGCTTGTGGGGACCCCATACATCCGCTGATTGGAGGCGTTTCGTGGCTGCCTTGCTCCGCCTGCTTCGCCGGTTGTTCACCCGTACGCCCGCCGAGCCGCGTACTCGCTGCGTGTGGCCGGACTGTGCGGGAACCTGCCCCGCGCTGCCCACCGACGACTGCGCACTCGGGTTGCGCCCGCCCGACTGGAAGTGACCCGCCATGCCGACACGCCGGACCCCGGTCGGCCATGTCGAGGTCGACCGCGTCACGTCGACCGCGTCGCCCGTTCCAACCAGGGCTCCCGCGCTGCGTAGCGCGGGAGCCCTGGTTTCGTGTCGGGGTCCATGCCTCGGTCACCGTCTGGGGCACGCGCACGTGACCGGGTGAGGCGACGCCGATGGGTTCACCTCTGTCCGTGGCCCGTGGCCCCTGGTCGTGCCGGCCCGCGGCCACCCATCGGTTTGCCGGCCTGCCCGGCGATATGAGGCTTCCCCGACCAGCGCCTGATCAGTGCCAGTCGCTGATCTGCACGTCGCGGGGCGCGGGAGCGCCGGTGCCGGTCTCCAGGAGCGACTTCAGGCTCATCAGGAACGTCGCCCACTTGGTGCTGCAGTGGTACATGAACTCCACGGGCTCACGCCATCCCTGGTGAGCGAACATGATGATCGTGTAGTCGCCCGCGGTCCGCAGGTCCCAGCTGACCTGGGTGCCGACCCACTCCTCCGGGCCGCCGATCACCTCCCAGAGCACACGCTCCGCCGGCTGGGTCTCCAGCACCTTCATGTCGAAGCCGCCGGGCTCGAAGTGGAACTTGAGCACGCCGCCGGCCTCGCCGTCTCCGTGCGTGTCGTCGGTCCACCAGCCCGCCAGGCCCTCCGGCGTCGTCAGCGCACGGAACACCGCTTCGCGCGATGCCGTGATCCCCACGCGATGCAGGATGTCCACCATCGTTCTCTCCTCTTCTCCACCCAGCCGCGGCCGGGACGCGTTCACTGGCTCTTCTGGAAGGCTTCGGCGATCTGCTTGATCCGCCGCAGCCGGGCGTCCCAGGGGTTGCCGACGGCGGGGCATCGATGTGGATCTCGCGCTCGATGCTGGCGTACTCCATCAGACCTCCCGACTATCGCAACCATTGGTTGCTGGTGAGGTTAACGCCGCTTCCGCGGAAAGGCAACCATCGGTTGCTCTACCCGGCGGCATGCGGGTGCCATACGACCGCGGCGGAGACGACACAGCCGCGGCGGAGGCGACGCCGGAGCCGGGCAGAACCGGGGGCATCGACGTCGGCGGCTGGCTGTGGATCACCTTCGTCAGGGACGCTCGGACGGTCTTGGAGAACCCCGATCTTCCGGCGACGGTGCCAGCTGTCCGGCCGGCACCGTCGGTGCCCGTGCCGTCCCCGGACTAACCTGGTTGTGTTGCATCCCGTCCACGCATGGGCGCTTTCGGTGACTTGCCTGAAGTCTGCCCCTTCCTGAGGAATAGTGGGCGACTCACCAGGGAACACACCAATCCCTGGGTCGGCACTTCCGGAGGAGGATCCCGTCATGGCTCACTATGTCTGCCCCGGCTGCAAGACCAAGTCCGACAAGGTGGCGACACGCGCCGAGGCCGCCCAGCTGTTGGAGATCCATCGCCAGTACTTCTGCACCGTGGCAAAGATGGCGCAGGGGCTCAGGCGTCGCTGATCCCGCGCGGCACCCTGGCCCGCGGGCTCGGCCGTCCGCCCGCTGGTGGTCTCGGTGGTCAGTCGGTGCGGCGGGTGGGCAGCAGGCCCCTGCCGAACGCCTCGGCGACGGCGGCGGCCCGGTCGTTCACGTCCAGCTTGGCGTAGATGTGCAGCAGGTGGGTCTTCACCGTCGCCTCGCTGATGAACAGCCGCCGGGCTACCTCCCGGTTGGTGGCGCCCCGGGCCACGATCGCCAGGATCTCCAGCTCCCGGGCGCTCAGCGGGTCGCGTGTCGGGGCCGGTGCCGCCCGCATCTGGCCGAGTAGCCTGGTCGCGACCGACGGCGAGAGCACCGCCTCACCACGGGCGGCCGCGCGCACCGCGCGGATCAGGTCGTCGCGGGGCGCGTCCTTGAGCAGGTAGCCGGTGGCGCCCGCCTCGATCGCCGGGACGACGTCGCTGTCGGTGTCGTACGTGGTCAGTACCAGCACCCGAGCGTCGCTGTCGGCGGCACGCAACGCGGTGATCGCGCCGACCCCGTCGAGCCGCGGCATCCGCAGGTCCATGAGCACCACGTCCGGTCGCAGCGCGCCCGCGAGCCGGACGGCGGCGGCGCCGTCGCCGGCCTCGCCGACCACCTCGATCGACGGGGTGTCGGCGAACATGCCGCGCAGCCCGTCGCGTACCACCGGGTGGTCGTCGACGAGCAGCACTCGCACCGGACGGTCTACCTGCTCCCCGTAGTCGGGAGGACACGGCTCAGGCATCGACGGCCCACGCAGGTGCCTCGACCATCGGTCGGTCCCTTCCCGCCGTCTGCGTTCCCGTCGTCGCCGTTCCCGTCGTCTCGATTCCCGTCGTCGCCGTTCTCCCTGTCTTGGCTCCCGCTGTCTTGGCTCCCGCTGTCTCGGCGTCGCCGCGTGGCGCCGGGATCGCCGGCAGCGTCGCGGACACCGCGGTGCCCGCGCCCGGCTCCGACTCGACGCTGAAACCGCCGGCAAGCCGGGCGACCCGCTGGCGCATCGCGGCCAGCCCGAACCCGCCGCCGCGCGTGTCTCCGCCGCTCTCGGCTCGGCCGGGGCCGGCCACGTCGGTGTCGGTGTCGAACCCGACGCCGTCGTCGCGGATGTCGACGGTCACCACGTCGGACATGTAGGACAGCGTGAGCCCCACCCGGGTCGCGGCCGCGTGCCTGGCGACGTTGGCCAGCGACTCCTGGGCGACCCGCAGCACCGTGGCCTCCACCTCCGGGTGCAGCGCGACGACCGGCCCGGTGGTCGACACCTCGACCGGCACCCCGTTCGCCTGTGTCCAGCGGGCCGCGACGTCGACCAGCGCGTCGGGCAGCGCCGCGTCGGCGAGCTCGGCGGGGCGCAGCGCCTGCACCGACCGGCGGGCCTCGGTCAGGCTTTCGCGGGCCAGCCGCAGCGCGGTCGACAGATGGTGGCCTCGCGCGCCCGCCTGTTCGGCGGCCTGCAGCTGGGTGACGATCCCGGTAAGCCCCTGCGCGAGGGTGTCGTGGATCTCCCGGGCGAGCCGGGCCCGTTCGTCCAGCGTGCCGGCCTCCCGAGCCTGGACCACGAGCTGGGCGTGCAGACCGGCGTTCTCGGTGAGCGCGGCCTGCAACCGCCGGTTGGCCTCGCCGAGCTCCGCGATCGCGCGTCCGCGGGCGGCCCGCTGCTCGGTGGAGATGGCGTCGAACCAGGTCAGAGTGCCGGCGACACCGACGTTGAAGCCGAAGACGACCACGTAGAGCAGCAGGTAGCCCCAGGACGTCGGCACCCCACCGACCTGCGACGTCGCCACGATCATCGCGGTGACGACCGCGCCGAGCATGCGCCGCCACCCGGTCAGCAGCGCGGTGGACTCCAGGTAGCCGGTAAAGGCGAAGAAGCCGAACCAGGGCGCAAGGATGACCAGGGTTGCGATCAGCACCAACAGGATGACCAGATAGCCGGTCATCAGCCGTCGCCGGCCCACCCAGGTCGGATGCAGGACGCGGAACCACACCATCCAGCCCGCGGCGACCACGGAGAGCCCGATTTCCACCGCGACCTGTGACCAGCCGTCATCGCTCGGCACCAGGGCGGACAGCAGGACCGAGAGGCCGAGGCCGACATACGGGATGATGCGGTAGGCAAGCATCTCCCGCCGCTCCCAGGACTCGACCACGACGTCCGCGCTCGCTGGCGACGCGGCGTCGCCGGTCGCGTTGGGAAGGCCCCGCCCGGCCGGTGAGCCGGTGACGTCGGGCGCCGCCGGCTCGGCCCCGACGCTGGACGCGCCAGGCACCGTCGACCCCCCCACCAGGTCGGCCGGGTCGGCCATGCGACACCTCTTTCCCGATTCGCCCAAGATTCGTACCTGGTGTGGACTGGTGACGGCGCATTGGCGCAGCGCCAACGTAACTACCTGACCGACCTCGGACCAGACCAGCCCAGCTCCGTCCGAACACGCCAACCGCGATCTCAGCCGGGGAGGGCGCCCTGGCGCCCGACAGGGGTCGGGGTTCTGTACTTGGTGTGGACTGGTGACGGCGCATAGGCGCAGCGCCAACGCAGCCATCTGACCGACCTCAAACCAGCCCAGCTCCGTCCGAACACGCCAACCCCGAAACCAGCCGGGGAGGGCGCCCTGGCGCCCGACGGGATCGAGCGCGTCCAGCGCCTCGATCCCTCACATCCAGCGGAACCAGCGGGCCGCGCCGAGGCCACACAGGACGATGTAGGCGACCATCACTCCCACATGCACCAGGCCGGGCCACGACCCGGACATCGAGTCCTGCAAGGCGCCCACCGCCGCTCCGAGGGGGGTCGCGTCACCGATGTCCACGAGTACGCGCGGCATCGCCTCCCGGGGCACCCACAGCCCGGCGAAGAACATCAGCGGGTAGAACAGCCCGACGCCGATGCCGTTCGCGACCCCGCTGCTTGGCGCCACGGCCGCGATCAGCAGGCCGAGCGCGATGAGGGTCGCGATCGTCAGCAGGAGCGCCAGCACGTAGCCGACGGGCTGTTCCGGCGCGGGCACGCGGAACGCGGCGGCACCGACCACGTGGAGCAGCGCCGCGACGAGGACCGCGAGGATCGCGATCACGGCGCCCTGAGCGGCCAGCAGCGACGCGGGGCTCGCCGGGGTGGTCGCCAGCCGCTTGAGGACGCCCTTCTCCCGGTACCTGGCCAGGGCGCCGGGCGCCAGGCTCAGCCCCAGCAGCGCGACGACCATGACGATCGTGATCGGGAGGTAGAGGTCGATGACCCGCGCACCGCCGAGATCGGCGCTGTGCTCGCGGAAGGACGGGACACAGCCGAGGATCACCACGAGAACGACGGGCAGGCCGACGGCGAACAACGTCGTACCAGGGTCGCGCAGCGCCAGCCGTGCCTCGCTGCGCACCAGCGCTTCGAGCACCTTGCGGGACATCAGGACCTCCTCGTTTTGCGGCCGGCGGTGCTTCCCTGGGCCGATGCCTTAGCCGGTGCCTTGGCCTGGGGCGTGTTCTCGCCCGCGTCCCTCGGTTCGGGGGCTGGCGAGCTGGTCAGCGACAGGTAGGCGTCGTCCAGCGTGGCCTGCTCGATGCGCAGGTCCTGGGCGACGATCTGGTGGCGGGCGAGCACGACGACCACGGCGTGCACCAGCTCGCCCGTGCCGGTGACCCGCACGGTCGGCCCGGTGTGGGTCACCGAGGCGACCTCGGGAATGGCGGTGAGGAGGGAGTCGTCGATCGGCGTGGACGGCCGGAACCGGATCGTCGACGTGCCTTCGGTGGCGCGGGCCAGCGCGGCCGGGGTGTCGAGGGCGACGATCCGGCCGGCGTCGAGGACGGCGACCCGGTCGCAGAGCCGCTCGGCCTCCTCGAGCAGATGCGTGACGAGCAGGATCGTCACGCCGCGATCGCGGATCCGCTCGACGAGGTCCCACACGTCCCGCCGGCCGTGCGGGTCGACGCCCGTGGTCAGCTCGTCGAGCACCGCGACCCGCGGGTCGCCGACCAGCGCCAGCGCGAGCGAGAGGCGCTGGCGCTGCCCGCCGGACAGCTTGCCGAACCGGGTCCGGCGCACCTCGGCGAGGCCGAGCTCGTCGCGCAGCGCCGCGGTGTCGACGGGGGCGTCGTAGAACGCGGCCTGCAACGCCAGCGCTTCGTCGACGGTCATCCGCCCGGGCAGCTCGCTCTCCTGCAACTGGACGCCGAGCTGGGGCGTGAGCGCCCGACGATCCGCCCACGGGTCCAGCCCGAGGACGCGGACCGTGCCCCGGTCCTGCCTGCGCAGTCCCTCGATGATCTCGACGGTCGTCGTCTTGCCGGCACCGTTGGGCCCGAGGACGCCGAAGATCTCACCTTGTCGCACGCTGAACGACACTCCGCGCAGTACCTCGCGGTCGCCGTATTGCTTCTCGAGGCCAGCTACCTCGATCGCGGTGGAGCCTGAACCAGCCATGACACAACACTGCCGCCGCCGGCGCCCGTTGTGGATCAACCGTCCGGTCATCCCCGCCCGCGAGCCGGCTGATCCGCCCATCAACCAACTGGTCGATGGCGCACCGCGCTCCGCGGTCAGCGCCCGCTCCCCGGGCCAGCGCCGCCCAGCGGCGACGGGCCAGCGCCACCGGCGGCCGGGCGCCGGGTTACGGCAGCTGGGTCAGGTTGATCGTCACGGGGAACGGGGTGGTGACGTGAACCAGGCCGCCGCGGACGGCGTGCTCCTGGTAGATCTGCGACGCCGGGTCGAGGTCGTAGGCGCAGGCAACCGGGACGCCGGTGGCCGACCACTCGATCCGCCAGTAATGGCCGATGCCGGCCTGGGCGTAACGATGCACGCCGACGATCCGGCCGGTCGCCTGGGAACTGCTGGAGACCAGCTCGACGACGCATAGTACCCGGTCGGCGTGCATCGGGGCGGTGTCGAGCGCGTCGGCGCGGTAGACGACGACATCTGGGCGGCGGATCGTCAGCGGCGCCTCGGTCAGGCATATCTCGACGGCGACGTCCGCGTTCCACTCCGGCCCGCCGGCGGCGTCCAACGCGTTCGCGATGTGCCGCGCCATTCTCCGGCGCCGGGCGGAGGCGACGGCGGCGGTGACCACCTGGCCATCGGCGACCTCGACGTCGGCACGATGGTCCTCCGACCAGCGGTCGTACTGGCGCGACGTGACCTTCTCGGCGGCGATGGTCCACCTCCCTGGTCAGCAGCCAGCCTAACTCGGTCAAAAGGCGAACGCAGCCAGTCGATGGCGTACATGCCAGATCGGAGGGCGATCGCTCCGGGCACGGTCAGGTGCCGGAGATCGACGACCGAGACCTGGCCACGAGGTGGGTGCCGGCACGACTCGGCGGGGGGGGGGCGCGGGGGGGGGGCCCCCCCGGGCGGGGGGGGGGGAGCGCGGGGGGGGGGGGGGGGGGGCGGGGGCGGCGCCCGCGGCGGGCGCCGAGGTGGGGGCGTGGGGGGCCGCCGCCGGCGTCGTCGCGCGCTGCCTGCCGAGGGCGGGGTCGCTTTCCCGCAAGGCGCGGGTGGCCGTGCTCGGCAGCTACACGACGTCGCAG